>NZ_JBEXMH010000029.1:0-111317 GCF_040610415.1 Amycolatopsis sp. NPDC004079
TTGGTGCCGGGCAGCGTGATCGGTGCATGGCGGACAATCGCGAACTGAGCACTCAGGGCTTGATCGAAGGCGTTTTCGCCGGTCATGCCTTCACCGGCGAGATCGCCGGTCGCGAGTGCGCCGTGCGGACGATCGAGGCGAGCCGCGACGGCGACTGGGTCGTTCGTCGAGGTGTCCGTGACGCCGAACGACGGTTCCGACGACGACGGTGACACCTGCCATTTTCGAGTCGAGCCGCCCCCGCCCGTATTGCGACGTCACGGGAGGACGCGCAGGCGCGCTGCTCAGCGCGTTGAATACGTCGGCAAGACGGTGAGTGCAGCCGGTGGCCCGAAGGCCAGTCGGTGGTCGGAGTGGCGGGGGTCGGGCTGCCCGGGGACGTTGTTCGTGCGCTCGGCCGCGCCGACGCAGCCTGCCCGGGTTGCTTCCGTCTGCGCAACAGCCTCCTGACGTCGCCGACCACTCCGGCGATCTTGGTCGTCGGCGACGTGGGCGGGAGATCCGACGGCGTCGGACCCGAGCGCGACGCCAGAAGCGTTATCCGCTTGGCAAGAGCATCGGCACTGCGGTCCAGATGGCCCAGGTGATCAGCGCAATCCATCCCGCGATCCACACGGCAGCCGGCAGCGGGCTGGCCTCGGCCAGCTTGGACGCGTCATCGGCCTGGTCACGGGAGCCGTGACGAACCCTGTTCGCCACCAACGTCGCAACGCCGCCGAGTTCGCTGGTCAGCAGCAGCCATGTCTCGAGGTAGGCGACGGCATTCTGGAGCCATTCAGGGCCCCGCCACAGTGTCATGCCTGCGATCGCCCCGAGGGCGGCCACGATCCCAAAGGTGAGCCAGTCGCGGGTGACCAGCAGCACCAGCGCCATGACCAGCACGGTCAGCGCGAGCACGGCCGGCGAGAGGCCGCGGTGCAGCAGCGCGGCCGCGCCGAGCCCGGCCAGCGGGGGCACCGCGTACCCGGCGAACGTCGTCGGGATCCGCGACCAACGCGAGGTGCGCCAGGTGCGGGTGAGCCCGCTGTCGGCGCTGGTGATCTCGATCCGGTACACCCCGCCGCGGGTGAGGATGCTCAGCAGCGCGTGCCCGCCCTCGTGGAAAACCGTGCCCAACGCGTTGGCCCGGGTCAGCGGCCGCCACTTCGTCGGACCTGCCAGCATCGGCGCGAAGGTCGCCGCCGACACCAGCGCCGCGATCAATCCGGTGGCCAGCACCAGCGCAATTCCGGGTGTCGCGGTAGCAGTGTTCAAGACGTCGAATATTCCGCCGCCAGTGGTCGTCATCGAGTCGACCCCTCCTCTGAGCCGGACGCGGCATCGTCGCTCTGGCCGTCGTAGCCGGACTGCTCCCGGAAGCGTTTCACGGCGATCCCCCCGCCGAGGTGCGGCTTCTTCGGCGGCCAATGCGGCTTCAGCAGGGCAAAGAGTTCGCCCGGGTTCTTCGTGAGGGCAGTCAGGCATGCGACGACGAACGAACGCATTTGCAGGCCGCGCAGGGCGAGTTCCTTCTGAGCGTCATTCTTCAGGTTCTTCGGGACCCGGACGGTCAGCTTCGGCTCGCTCTGGTCGTGCTTGCTGGGCATGGGTCCATCCTTGCATATGTGGTGGCTGGCCACCAGACTTTCGGGCAGGTAGTGTGGTGGCCAGCCACCACAAATTAGGAGGGCGTAGTGAGCATCGAGGGCATCGGCACGGGCGATGCATGAGACGCGGAAGACGTTGCGGGACAGGCGAGCGCCCGGGACCGTGCGCGTGGAAGCAAGGTGAAGCGCGTGGCGGGGGTCGTCCAGGACGCCTACCGCGTCGCCGCCCTGTGTTCCGGCCGCTGAAGCTGGCGGCGTGAACGGCGCGCTCGCGCCCGCTGCCGTGCAGGGGAGTCGTCCGCGGATCGAGCGCCGGACGTCGGAGGTCATTGACCAGGACACCCGTAGAGAACCGGAGCAACCACCATGGATCGGGACACTGTCGACCACCGCGCCGCGCACGACCGGCCCGCTCGCCTGGCCGGGATGTGGCTGCGGCTGAAGGACGGTGATCTGGTCCGCGCGGACCAGATCACGCGGGTCTGCGTACGCCGCCGGGCGTTCATCTCCGCAAGTTCTCTGCAGGAAGCTGCAGCAGTAAGCGCGAAGACGGTCGAGCGGCGTTCCCGATTCCGGCGCAGCACCCGTGCCCGTCGAGCGGCGATCCGTCCGGATGACCGGGACGTCTGGACCCTCTGCGTCATGGTGACAGGACTGCGCGAAACGGCAGTCGGCGGCGGAACAGCGTTGGAAGATGTCGCGAGCGTCGGCAGCGGTGGGATTGCCCGGTGCCTGCAGCACCAGCTTGTTGCTGTGCTGGCCCGTGTGGACGTCGTCTCCGGCATCATCGCTTGCGACGATGTCACCGCGTCCGTCGCCGTGTCCCAGCCGGAACCTCCGTACGCCAGCAGCGAAGGGCGAAGCCGATGAACAGCAGCACTCACCGCCCGGCCGAGGCCTGTCCCGTCCGGAAGTGGCCGATCACGAACCCGTCCGCTCCGAGGCGTCCGGAGATCCCGGTCGAACAGGTGTCGCGAGACCTTCCGCCGGAGCCGCTGCCGTATCGGCTGTCTTGCAACCGCGTGGTGCCGCTCTCGGTCAAGTTCGTCCTGGCCGCGGCGGTGCTGGCCGTCCCGACTGTGCCCGGGTACGGCGTCAGCGTGCTGATGCACTGGCTAGGCGCCGAAGACTGGACTCCGCAGCTGTCGTCGGCCGCGGTGCGCGTGGTGGCAGCGCTGGTCATGATCGCGCTGCTCACCCGCCCTCTGCGGTGGTGCATCTGGCAGATCCGTGCGGGCCGCGCCCGGAGTGCCTCGCGACGATCCCTTCTGGCGGCGAGGAACGCGCGTGATCAGCGCCGGGCATGGTGCGAGCAGCACCAGCTCGAGCGGGATCAGCTCCCGCGCGGACCGGTCCGGGCGGCAGCCGACCGTCTGGCCGGCGCGGTCGCCGCAGTCGAGTCCTCCCGCGCTTGTCGCGACGGATGGATTGACGACGACCAGGTCCGTGCGCTGCGGGCACGGCAGTGGTCGACGTTGACCCGCGAGCGCGACAGCGTGGCCGTGCGGGCGCAGCTGGCCGAGGCCGCGCGACTCGACGAGCACGATCCCGGACTGGCGGACATCGCGCGCAGCCGCGCCGAGGAGATCGTCGCACTCGACGACGAACTCGCGGCCCTGGTCGAAGAGGCCGAACTGCTGCGGAACCTTGTCCAGGACGTGGACGAGAAGCTCGCCGCGGCCGACGAGAAGCGGGCGCTGCGCGAGCGGGCCGCTGACCTGGCCCGCCGGCTCGGGTCCGCTCCGTTGTCCGCCGAGGACGCCGATGCCTGGCACCGACGGCTGCGCGACCAGGTGCTGGCCGAGAGCGGCCCTGCGGACGACCTGTCCATTCTCGCCGCGCAGCTGCGCGCAATCGCACGGCATCTCGCCCGCGACACGACCGCGGCACAGGTCGAGTGACGGGCCCCGGCGAACGTTTCCCGTTGTGAAGCGGGACCGTCGCGGCCGTGCGCGGAAATAACGTCGTCGCGTTGCCCGCCGAACCCGAGACGAGAGGAAGTTCCATGAGCTATCGGATCCAGGTCGTGCTCGGCGCCGAGGTCCACGAGGTCGGTTTCGTGGGCGGCGCGGACATCCCGAACCCCGACGATCCCGCCGAGGCGGAGATCGTCGCACGGATGGTGCGCGATTGGGCGGACGACTACGGCCGGTCCGAGGACGGCAGTGCATGACGACAGCGAGCTGATCGCCGCAGCATTGAGGAGGCCGCAACGCTGGTCGGCGGCGCGATCGAGGACGTCGGCGACATCACGGTCGACTCCGCGGGATGGAGCGATGCGCTGCCGAGGAGGAGGACGATCCGCCGCTCACGGCAGACCGGTGCTGACAGATGGGAACGCGACCGCACAGAGGAACGCTGCAGGTGCGGCGGCTCCTGCTGGCGATCCTCGACGAGGCCGACCGGCCGGTGTCGACGCCCGCCGTGCTGAAGGCCATGGCCCGGCGCGCCGGCTGCAACCGCCCGGGCACGGAGCCTGCCTGCCCGTTCGACGGGGACAAGCACGACTCGTGCCCGGCGTGGTGCTGGCGCCAGAGGGTGTACCCGCAGCTGCGCGCGCTGGCGAATATCGGGCTGGTGCAGCGCATCCGCGTGCCCGACCGCCGGTGCATGTACTGGAGCCGCGTCGACAACGAGACCGACGCAGCCATGAACCGACTTCTCGGCGCCGATCCGCCTGTCCAGCCGTAGGCATGTCGCCGCCGGCCCAGGGCCGCGGAGGCAGCGGAGTCTCTTGCGCCGCAGCAGGACATGCGTCGACAAGCGCGCTCATCGGGAGCGGAACAAGCGGCTGTCGTCGATCGCGCGGGCGGCCTGAGCGGGCGTGCGGACCTCCATCGCGTGCGGAGCGCACTCGTTGGCCCTGAGCCACAACGCCAAGTTCGCGGGCGCGGGTTCGGCGGGGTGCGCGGTGCCCCATCAGTAGCCGACGGCACGAGCCACGTTCCATACCGTGCAGCGGTACCACGACTCGTCGTCAGCAGCGTCCGGATCGAGCCCGGCGAAGAATCGAGCGAGCGCGCGCCGGGCGAACGCGCCCGGGCCGTGGTCGTGCACCTCCTCGACGCCGGCGACGACGCCGGTGCCGGTTTCCGTGCGCGGGCACCAGGATTCGCCGTTGTGGCTGTCCTCGATCGCGAACGCGTACCGCTCGGCGGGCAGATCGTGCTCCCCGGCGGTGAGCACGGTGTCGGCGGCGGGATCCCATCCAGCTTCGGCGCTGCGGACCAGGATCGGGTCGCCCGCGGCGCAGACCGCGTCCTGCACAGCGTGTCCGGCACGGCGCAGGTCGCGGGCCAGTTGTGCGTCGAGGCCAGCGTCCCGCTGGTGCAACTGCGCGGAAGCCAGCATCAGCAGTGCGTCGCCGCGCGGCAGGGAGAAGGTGATCGGCGGGTCAGTCCGCCCTTCGTGTCTGATGTCGGCATGACGGTGCTCAGTCGCAGGGTTGTCGGTCACGGGCTCCGATGGTCCTCCGATCGGCGCCGCGACGGCCCGCATCCGGTGCAGTCCGCCACGGGCAGGTGACAACGGAGAACCCGATCGTGTGCGACCCGGTTGCGTCGCAGTCCCTTTCCTCTCGGCGGCCGGCCCTAACAGCCGCGTTCGTGGCTGTTACTGTTCCCGCAGCCCCCGTTAGTTGGGGGTGGTTCTGCGTCGTCCGCTGTCGACGCAGAACATGTTCCCCGCACAAGCAGGGTGAGGGCCGCACGCGGACCCCGGGACGGCCGGGGCCGGTGCGCTCACGTCGTCGGCGAACGCGACGGCCGGATCACCATCGCCCAGGCATGCGAGGGAGCGACTCGATGAACCCCGACCGGAACGACAGCGACCCCGGGCCCACCCCGAGCACGGGCGAGAGCTACGGCGCGCAGCTGTGGCGGTTGATGCCCGCGTTGTTTCGACATCTGATCGGCGGCGGAGGCGGCGGGGCCGGCCGGTCGGCGGATGCGCTGCGGCGGTTGTGGTGGGACCTGCGCCACGGCCACGATCGCGCCCGCAGGCGCGCTCGGTTCATCGTCGCCGCATCCTCGGCGATCGCCCTCGCGCCTGCGGTCGCCGTCGGGCTGACGATGTGGCTGCTCGTGTGCTAGTGCCTGATTCTGAACTCGAAAGCCGTTGTGGTGTAACGATTGCGACGTTGTCCGGATTGTTCCTTGGCGGCCCTGGGCAGTGCCGCCGACGGTCTCGAACTCGTAGCCCGGCTTGGTCTCGACGACCCGGTGCAGTGCCGGTGCGCGCCTGCACCCGGGCATCCGCCTGCGACCTAGTCGGCATACGTCACCTCATGCTGCCCTGAGCTGCTTCCGGCACCGGAGGAGGCCACCGCCTGGAGGACGCGGATCACGGCGTCGCGCCCGAGGCCGAACCGTCGAGCGATCACGCCGACGTTCTCGCCTTCGGCTCCCATCGCCCCGATCAGCTCGTCGCGCCGTGCTCGAGCCAACAACGTCAGCGGGTCCCGGGTGCCGCTCAGCTCACCCCAGTGACCTGTGCATTCCCGCAAGCGGGCATCCACGTCCGCGCTGGTCCACGTCTCCGAGCCGGCGGTCGCGCGAGCGGCGATCTTCCGTCTGACGACGCGACCCACGCCGTCGAGGGAAAGGCCGAACTGGTCGGAGAGCGCTTTCCGGCTTGCGCCGCTGGCGGATTCATTCACGATCAGCTCGTCCCGCAGCGCCCGCGCCTGCGCCGTCAGCGGGTCCCGGTCGTTGCTCACCTCCGCCCATCGGCCGATGCACTCCCGCATCCGCGCATGCACGTCCGCGCTAGTCGGCATACGCCGCCCCGCGCGGCTCGGCCGACCGGGGCGCTCCGCACAGCAGCGGCGCCGGGAGTGGTGGCTTCCGGTCCGGGGCGGGCGATGTCGGCTCGGGGCCGCTGGGCCTGCCTGCAGCGAGCCCATCCTGCGCTTTGATGAGGCGTTTCACGGTGTCGATCGCCATGCCGTTTTTCCGGGCGATCCACTGCGGGCTCCGCCCCTGGGCATGCCACAGTCCGATCAGCTTGTTCCGCCGAGCCCGCGCCAGCATCGTCAGCTCGTCCCGATCCCCGCTGACCTGGGGCCAGCGACCCCAGCACTCTTTGATCCGGGCGTCCACCTCGGCGTCAGTCGGCATGTGCGGCCCCGGTCCCCGAGGACAGCGCCGCCCGCGTCTTCAAGACTCGGGTCACGCCCTCGCGCCCGAGGCCGACCCTCCGGCTGATCTCGCCCACGCCTACGCCTTGGTTCGACATCTGCACGATCCGCTGGTCCCGCACCTCGCGCGCCAGCACCGTCACCGGGTCCTTGCTGTGGCAGACCTGCGACCATCGACCGAAGCACTCCTTGATCCGAGCCTCGATCTGCTCGCTAGTCGGCGGCATACGCTGTCCTGCGGCTCTCGTGGGCCTGGCCGACGATCCGGGACGACACAGCCGGCGAGGACGGGGTGGCATCCGTCCGTGCCGCCGGCTGTGTCTCCCAGGAAGGCCCGGCTGCTTCCGGCGTCGTGGTGATCGGCGGCAGGCCGTCGGTGATCATCGCCCATTCCCCGACGATGCGCCGCACCGCGTGGGCCGAGAGCCCGAAATGATCGGCGATCTCCTTCGTGCCCTTGTTGTCGGCCGTCATCTGCGCGATCTGCCGGTCCCGCCGCTCCCGCGCCAGCATGGTCAACTCGTCCCGGGTGCCGCCTACCGCCGCCCAGCGGCCTTTGCACTCCGCGATCCGGGCATCCACCTGCGCGCTAGTGGGCGACATGCGCAGCCGCCTCGAAAGCGGGCGTGGTGCGATTTCCGGGCTCTGGGGCGAAGCATCCCCTCGGGCAAATTCGGACATCGCCGACCGGGTAGCCGCCAGGCCAGAATATGAGGGGTTCCAATT
The DNA here is from genome assembly GCF_040610415.1 of Amycolatopsis sp. NPDC004079. Lineage (NCBI taxonomy): Bacteria > Bacillati > Actinomycetota > Actinomycetes > Pseudonocardiales > Pseudonocardiaceae > Amycolatopsis > Amycolatopsis sp. NPDC004079. The sequence goes on from NZ_JBEXMH010000029.1 coordinate 7,450, forward strand.
CGTAGCGGTAATGGCGGTCCGGATAGGAACCGGCCTCGGAGTGCCGCGGCTGCGGCCAATCCCACCCGCGTATTTCGAACCTGGGGTACGCGTGAATAGTGCGGTCCCAGCGACAGAACCGCACCGCGTAGTCCTCGTGCGTGAACCACTCGGGCGGCAAGGCTTTCAGTTCGCCGCAGGTCTGTCCGCTTCCACGCGCAGTCACTTGATGAACTCTAGAAGCGTCCGCGTGCTAAAGGTTTACTGGTTGTAAACCAACCCGAAACGGTTGCGCAGGCTGTTCAGCTCCCACGTCCGTCGAGGTGCACGGCTGTCCAGCGTCGAGACCAGCTCCCGCAGCACGGGGTCTTGCCTGACTCTGCTGGGCGCAGCGCGATCAGCAGCGTCGAGCATCCGCACTGCGTCCAGGTCGCGCGGCCCTCCCTCCAGCGCGAGCGCTCGAGCCGAATCGGCGTTGAGCATGGCGACACGGTCGGCGGAGGCCAGGTCGGCGACGTTGATGGTCGGGGCGACGGCGTCGGCCACGGCCGCGCCTTCTTTCAGCTCGACACCGAGCACGGAGATGCGCCAGACGCCGAGATTCGCGGGCCCGAAGTGCTGGGCGAGAGCGTTGCGCTCTCCCGTCCAGGTGGCCAGCTCATCGGCCGCCTGCAAGTGGTCGTGCGCGGCGGAGGCGTCGCCGCCGCGCGCAGCGTTGAGGGCGGCGGTGAGGTGGAGCAGCCCCACACCCTCAGCGATCCGGGTGTCGCTGTTGCTGGGGTCGGCGAGGTCGACCGTCTCTGCGAGGGCCCGCTCAAGCTCTCGTCCCGCTCGACGCACAGCCCCTACTCGCTGGAACGCCTGCCCTCGGCGTTGCGCGGCAAAGGCGAGCAGCGCAGGGTCTCCCGACTTCAGGGCAGCCTCGTAGCCGCGCCCGGCCGCCGTGAGCGCCAAGTCCGGATGACCGACGTTCTTGGTGACGCCGAACGCCACGATGCACCCCTCGACGAGCAGGCCCATCGCTTCGCGTCTGGTGTCGCTGTCACCGGTCACGGCATGAATGTGGAGGTCGGTCAGGAGACGTCCCAACCCGAGGCCCGCCAAGTCGTAGCGTGCTTTGTCCATGTAATTGGCATGCGCGATGCGCAATGGCTCGCGGAGCGCAGCGAGCGGACGCGCGGGAAGGTCCGGGACGTCGTCGAGCGTGCAGTCAGCAAGCGCCAATTGCACGTCGGGAACCGTGCGGAGAGCGTCAGCGACGTGCCTGTGCATGGGAGCATAGGGCTCGCCGGTGAGGTCGAGCACCGAGCAGCCCAAGGCGTGGGCCAGCCGATCCAACAAACCTCGGGAATCGACCCGACGCTTTCCGTTCTCGATCAGCGAGATATAGCCCTTGGTCAACCCGGCCAGGCCGGCGACCGTCTCTTGTTTCATCCCGCGACGTCGCCGAATGGCCTTGACTGCCTGCCCGATCTCGTTGCCGTCGCTCATCTCGACTCCCTCGCACGTCCCGGCCCCGGCACCCACCGCCCGCAGCGCAAAACCGGCCTCGTCGGCGTCGCTCCCGGCGAGCTTGCCTGCTAGGGCCTGCGGCGGACCACTCCGCCGGACGATCGGTGTCCTCGGCCTACATGCTCGCCAGACTATGACCCGCCCCTGACGCAAGGCCCGGCCGACCGCATCGGACACACCGAAAAACCATCGTTGCGAGCCCGGTGCCGCGGACGCCGTTGCTCAGAGAATGTCCTCGGGATGCTCCAGCAAGTGGCCGATCCGGTCGATGATCCAGTTCGCGGCGCTGTCGCCGTCCATGTCGCCGAACGTCCCGCCGGAGCGTTCGTTGTGAATATGCGCGATCAGGAGGCCCGCAGTCGCCGAGTCCAACTCCGGAGCCTCGACGGCCTCGCCGAGGCCCTTATCGATGCTGGTCATGCCAACGAGCTTGCCAGACAGCGCCGACATCCCCGGCTGCATGCCGCCGCCCGACCCGGTTCGGAAACAGGTGCTTAGCCGTGTGCGCGGCCGGCATCGGTCTCCGTCGCATTCGTTGGCTCGTTGCCCAGCGGCCGGCCGGAGAACGTGTCGCCCATGAGCGTCAGGCTGTGTTTGGTGCGGGCGAGGAATGTGGCAGCGCGTTCGAGCAGGTCGCGAGCGTCGTTCTCGGGCATCGCGGCAGGCACCAGCAGTTCGTTGTCATCGCCGCGCACGAATCCGTACCTGCACAGGATGTCGGCGACATCGGATTCGAGACGCCCGTTGATCAGGAAGCCGCGCTCGGGGTGACGGACAAGAATGAGGTGATCGGAAGGATCGGTTTCGTCCATGAGACGTGCCTTTCGTCGGGTGCGGGTCGCGCAGCGGGCTCGCGTTCGGGGCGAGCGGCGACCCGGACAGGCGCCAGCGCGATCCGGCCGCGTTGGTCATCCGGGTTGTGCCCGCGCAACGGAGAGCGTGCCGTGCATGCCGTACTTGTCGTCGACTTCGTAGTAGCAGCCTCGGCACACGGGGCCCTCGCATCCGATCGATCCCTTGCCCGTGGCGTAGCAGCACGGGGTCAGCGGGACGAGGTATTCGCTGCCGTCGGCCCGGTAGATCGGCCGGCCCGGTTCGCCGAGAGGGATCAGCAGGTCGTCGTCGGCGTCGACGCCCACGACCCGGTCGGCGAATGCCGCGGGTGCCTGGACCTGCCGGCCGTCGGCCAGGGCGATGCCCACCGTGTCGGCAGGAGGCGTGCGCCCGGTCATGGCCGGTTGGGCCCGGACGCCGTCGGCGTTGTCGTACGGGGCCGGATGTTCGGGTGGTCGTTCATCGTCTGTCCCTTCGGGGATGGTCCGGAAAGCGCGGGCCGCTCGGGCAATCCCGTGCTCGTGCGGCGCTCCGGTCGGAAAAGCGGTGTCAGAGCGCGGGTGTTTCGCCGCCCCATCGTCTCCGGCACTGGCATGCGGCGGACACTGTCTCTGTTGGCAAGTCGTTCGGCGAGTGTTTCCCGATGTTCGCGGATGCGGCGTCCGGTCGGGCTTGTGCGGCAAGCTCTCGGTCATTCGCGGCAGCGGCGCTAAGACGACCGCGGGCCGTGCCGTACTCATGCGAGACACGGAATCCTTGCCGGTGTACGGAATTCGGTCGCCGCCTGGCGACCGTCGCGCATCGTGCGCGAAGCCTCGGTCGTCCTCGGCAGGCAGAGACGTTCAAGTCCGGCGCCTGCCCGGGAGACCCGTCGCACCGGCTGTGCCCGCACGGCTGAAACAGAACGAGGGAGCAGGATGGCGGACGCATTCCCGTACCGGCTGGGGCAGGCCGTGGCTGCCGTGGTCGCCGATACTCGCAAGGCTGAGTTGTTCAACGCCACCGTCGTCGATATCGGGCCGCGGGACCCGGACGGCGGCCGGATGGTGCGCGTCAGATTGGTCGGGCCGGACCGGCGGCAGCAGTCGTACTACGTCCGGGGCGATGCCAGCGCCGCGCACCTGAGTCCGTGCGTGCTGCGCCCGACCCTCGACGACGACGGGTTGGTGACGGACGAGCGCTACGCCGCGAGCTGCGACGGCACCGGGGACGCCCCGTGGGTGCTGAGGTTCGAAGGCGAGATCATCGCCGAGACGGCCACCGAAGCCGAATGCTGGTGGGAAGGGATCATCCACAGCCAACGGTGATCGATCGGCCAGACCGACGTCGCGCGCTGGTTCGCACTGCAGGTCGGCCCGCAGCAGGGGACGCGACCGAAACGGCGGCCGACGCCCCGCCTGAGCCGCCGTTCCCCGGACGTGCGGCCTGCGCTGGGTCGGCGGCTCAGAATTCCACGGTGGCCACCGCGTCCACGAACCCATCGCGTGCGGGCGAGAGGTTCTGTCTTCGGTCGGCCGTCGTCCAAACAGCCACGCCCGGCACCTGCCTCTCGCTCCGCAGCTTTCGCCGGCAGCGCCCGGTTCAGCCGCTCTGCCGCAGCCGGGGTGGGCGGCCGACGGGCCACCCGTCGTCCGCGTCCGAGGGGCCGGTGCACGTCCAGTTCGCGCCCGCACGGGACAGCGTCGCCAGCCGGCGGCGGACGAATTGCAGTTGCGCGCTGCGCGACGAGAACGCCCGCGACCCGCGATGCCGGCCCGTCACGGTCTTGCCGTCCGCGTCGGTGTGCTCCTGCACGACCTCCCAGTCGCGCCGGTGCGGGTTGCGCTCGTTGGCGACAGAAACGGTGTACGTGTCCCCGAGGCGCTCGCCGGTGTAGACGGTCGGCTCGAACCGACCGTCCAGTGTCTGGCCGAGTCCGGGGTCCGGGCACGCGGCCAGGAACGCGGCACCGGCCGCTGTGTAGGGCTCCTCGACGCTGGTGATCGGGAACAGCGAGCGTGCTTCGGCGAGCAGGCGCCGGGCGATCCCGCGGCGCTGCCAGGCGGTCGCGGTCCAGATGTGGCCCACCGACTCGTACGCGCCGTCCTCGTCGCGGTCGTAGACCACCACGAACCCGGCCAGCCGGCCGTCGTAGGACCACTGGTCGTCTTCTCCTCCGACGGCTGCCTCAGGAGCCAGCATCACCAGCCACACGCCCGCATCGCCGGGCGGGAAGTCCCATCCGCACGCGCGCTTGTACGCCATGCCCGCGCGGTCCAGAGCGCTGCCGCGCCACGTTCCGGCCGGGCCCTCGACGGTGTTGGCGTCGAGCCGGACGTCGCCGAAGCCGTACGCGTCGTTGTCGCAGTCGATCCCGGACACGGCGAGGTCCCAGTCGTCGTCGCAGCGCGGAGCCTGCCAGGAGACGGGCGGGCCGATCTGCGCAACGGTCGCGAATTCCGCCTTGTCGACCAGGTGCCGGAACTCCGACAGCACCTCGGGCAGGGACGCGGACGCCTCGGCGTTGACCGCATTCGAGGGCACGAGGGCCGCCAGCGCCCGGTACGCCTCCTCGACGTCCGGCAGCCGCGGGAACTCGTAGTCGGCCATCAGATTCCCCCGTTTCGTTCGCGCCGGCGGCGACGTCCGCTCGCCCGGTCGAGCCGGGGCACCGAACGCGTCCCGACGCTACCCGCTACCGCCGGCACGCATGATCGCCGAGGTCCTCGCCGGTGCAGACAGCGGACAGGCCCGGTGCGTCCGGAACGCCGCACGTCCGCGTCGGCCGGTCGCGTGCACCTGCCGATCCTGCTCTCCGGAAACACCGTCGCCCGGTGTTGGAGACAGCGACGCGTTCCACAGCCTGCCTTCCCCGGGAGATAGTCGGTGGCGTGGTCCGTCGCCCGGGCGCGTTCGCAACACAGGCCCGTGCGCCGCCGTGGAGCGCCGCCCGGCTCGCATGGAGGAAGAGGAGCCCGACGATGGGATGGGCCTTCACGAACGACGAATGCCGTCGCGAGAGGACCTGCAACTGCGGTTTTTGCAAGTGGTCGGACGGCGGTCGCGACTGCTGCGAGTACGCGGATTGACGGGACAAGGCGGAAGGACATTGCCCGCGATTCGGCTACCCCGTGTGCAAGCGTCACGCACATGCCAACTGCCATGACCATGCCGAGGGCGAGGAGTGCACCACGATCAAGGCACGGGCGTAGAGCCCGCCGTCCCGATCGTCGTGCCTCCCACCGCGACGGGAGACGGGATCTCGTCGTCGGAGCGAAGGAGAAGTCGCGGCCGAGACATTCCGCAGGTGGCGCTCGACCCTGCCGAGCGCAGTACGTCCCGGCGAACCGCATGCCGCCTGAAGGAGGGCGCTTCCATGAACGACGACACGGGCACCACCCACACCGGCGATGTCGTGACCTTGTGGGTCAACGGGCAGGACTCGCGCGAAGGCGCGGCGACTCTGACCCTGGTCACCGACACGATCGACGGCCACATCGCGCATGTCGTCTCGGTCGACGAACGCGCTACCGAGTACTACGGCATCGCGCAGCCCGTCAGCGTCGTCGGCAGTCTCGTGCGCAGCGGGGGACGATGGTCGCCCACCGCCTTCCACGACCGTGCGCACCTTTTCGACGACGAAGAGCCGGTCTACTACCTGCCGGACGCGCGCAGCCGTGTGCACGGGGTTCGGGTGCTGCTGCGTTGGTGGTGGGTCGTCGCACGCCGGACCCGGGAAGGCGCCGATCCGCGCCTGCTGGACCCGTTCCAATTGTCGGCTTCGGATCGCCGATTCCTGCTGGGCTGACCGTTTCACCCGCCAGGTCGGCCGAGCAGGGGAAGGCACTGCCTCGAAGGCGTTCATCGAGACAGGCCAGGCGAAGGACTGCAGCGTCACGGTCGTGGACGCTGCGCCCGACGACCTCCCGGAGGTGCGAGACCCGGCAACCCTGACGAGGTTCTCCAGCCGCTTCAAGAAACTGCCGTCGCTGCGGCAGACGATCGTCCCTGGCAGCAAACTCATCGGGAAACCGGAAGCAACGGGTAGGCGGATCCCGGCCAGGGAAGTCCTCCGGATCGGCTTCATCGCCTCAAGCCCACCCGGACGACATCAGAAACATGGGCCGAAGGCATCCGCGACCGCCGCAGCGCGAACCTCCGAGTCCGGTCAGACGACGTCGACGAGGAGCTGTCGCGCCTGGCTTCGGGCCGAAGCGACGGCCGCGACAACGCGCGTCCCGCTCCCGGGATCACCGCCGGCGGCGGATTGCGGAGGAGATCGGCGCATCGAATTGCTCAGATCCTGTGCACGCATCGTCGAGACGCTTGCGAGGGCTGCGGTTGGCGTGTCGTCGACGCAGCGTCCGCCCCTCGCGCCAATGGAGACCGACTGACCAGGACGCGTCCGGCGAACGCGCACCGCGAATGGAGGAAGGACATGCCAGGCAACGGTCGGGACGACCTCGCCGACGGCTGCAGCCTGATAGTGACGGCCGACCTGGAACACGGTCGCCACCGTCCGACCTGGACTGTCGACGTCACCAGCGTCGCCGACGACACGGTGGTCGGCGAGAACGAGTTCGGCGACTCGGTCGTGCTCGACCTCGCCGCGGGCGGCGTTGTCCTCTGGATAGCCGGAGGAGCCCTGCGCGGACGGATCGAGGATTGGCGCCCGTGCCGGCCGGAGGAACCGGCTGCCGCCGAGATCCGGCGCAGGATGGAGGAACGGACGTACTGGCGTGCCCGCACCGCCCGGGAATCGCCGTGGCCGTAGCGCGGCCGGTCGACGCATCCCGCAGCCAGACGTGGAATCCCGAGCCGAAACCGAGCGTCCTGCGCTCTTGGATTCGCCTGGCCGTGGTTGTTCAGGCGCGGGGTGTCCACGAGCGAGCCGGAACAAGCGGGTCGATTCCCAGGTACTCGATGCGGGCGCGGTCGTGTTCGCGGACCCGGGCCGCGCGCGGGTGGCGCAGCCGAAGGGGCAAGGCCGGCGGTGCGTTGAAGTAGCTGGCCCAAGGACGGTCGTCCAGGCGCGGGCAGGTGTCGACCCGGGCGTTGCACTCCCAACAAAGCAGCCCGCGGCACAGCCCGGTGAAGTGGTCGTGGTCGACCACGACGCCGATGGTCCGTCGGCAGGCGTGGCACAGGGACCCGGCGTGGTCGATCAACTGCCGCCGGATCCGGCTGAGGCGGGAGGTGCCGTTGTGGTGCGGCCAGACGTTGCGTCCTCCCACGAACGAGCACCGCCGCGCCGGCGGAACGGTGCTGGAGTCGACCGGGTCGCCGAGCAGGCCCACAGCCCACGCGACCCGCTGTTCGGCCCCCGGACGTCGCTGCTGCTCGTCGGTCGCTGTTTTCGGGGCGAACACGCAGTAGGTCGGTCCGCCGGGTCTCACGCTAGCGGCTGGCGATGCATCCAGGCCACCGTCGGCACCGGGGTTGGCCCGCGCTGCCGTCTCTCCGGAGCAGAACGCGGACGGCGGACGTGCTGGCTGGATTCCTCCGTGCCTCGACCGGAAACACCGGATCAGGGATCGGAAACAGCAAGTCGCTGTCGCGGTCCGGCCCCGGGGCGGACAGTCGGTTTCGCCTCGGCCGCAGTGCTTGTCGCGCCGCTGGATCTGGCCGGCCGCTCTGGCGGACCGAACGAAGCCGACGACGCCGCGCGTCCCGCCGGGTTGGTCGGCACTCGCATCGCCGGAAGGTTCCCCAATGACGCGTTCCTATGTGGACATCAGCATTGCCGTCGGTCGCCCGGTCGACACGCGCGCGCTCTTGCGCGAGTGCCGGAGACTGCTGGGCACTCCGGACGAGGCGCCCCCGATCACGTACCGGTCGAGGTTGCCATCCGGGCACGGGTTCCTCTCCAATCCCTTGTTCTGGGATTTTCCCGCGAGCCTGACGATCGAGTACGGGATCGACGGCCCGATGGCGGAGATCCCGTCCGACGACGCCAGCGAGGCGGACTTGCTCCTCATCGCCGAGAACCCGGTTCGCAACGGGTGGGCTGCGGCCGATGTGCAGCTCCAGCCGTTCGTAGGCTGGCCTGAGATCTCACCGGTGGGCGCGACCGACCAGGACCTCGGTGCGTGGCTCGTCCGCGAGCTGGGCCGATGGCTGGATCGCGGCGGGCTGCCGTGGCAATGGGAAGTCAACGGTGCCAGCGTCTACGTTCCCTACACCAGCGGCACCTCGAACGTGGCGGCGCTGGGCGACGCCGATGCCGGGGCAGTGACCCCCGAGACGATCAGGCTGGTCAACGAACGCTATCTGGCCGAGTGGCTGCGCGGCTGGCGCGGGCCGAGCCCGGCGCAAGGGGAATTGCTGCAGGGGTGGCGATCGTGACCCAAGGCAGGGATCCCGCAGCTCCGCTGTCCGCGTTCCGCAGCATGGCGCCCGGTGACACGTTCACCTATCGCGGCGGCGAATACACCTTCCACGGCCACTCCGGCGGAACGAGCGGAATGGTCGTGGCGTTGGCGCTCGGCGGTCCCGTGGACAGTCTCGTGATCGAGGACAAGCTCGGGCAGGTCCTGGTCGAGTACAAAGGCCAGAAGTGCCTCTATGAGATCCAGGCGGAAAAGTTCGGACGCTTCGACTTTGTCGCCGTGTGGCAAGGGGAAGACTGACACCTGCGGGCGCGACACCGATCGACTGCGGCGCGCCGCTCCGCTGCGCGGGCATGTCTGCCGGCGCGGCGCGTTGTGACGGGCTACCGCAGCGTGCCGCCATCGACTGGTCCGCCGATTGGTCCGTGTTGGCTGTCGATGGCCTCGGTGACGGCGAGGCGGAAAACCTGTCCGACGGTGGTGCGGATGACGATCGCGGGAGGTTCTCCCGGCACGACGTCGATGCCGTTCCCGTCGATTTCGCTGGCCCACCAGTTGTCAACGGGATAGCGCCCGGCGAGTACGTTCGCGACGATCGCAGCGAAGATTTCGGGGCTCTTGGACTGGAACCGGTACGGCGAAGCGCTCGAGCCGGCACCAGCGTCGCGATCGTGCGCGTCGCCGACGTGGCTGAAACCGTCCGTGTCTCGCAAGCTGCGTGTTCCCTGTCTTGTGTGGCGCTGGCTGGCATGGAGGTGCCTGCGCAGCGTATCCGGACCGGTCGCGGACGGCAGGCCCGCGTCAGCCCACTGCGAGTCGTCGCCGTGAAGGCGAGGGAGACGGGCCGCTGCGGCATCTTGCGCCGTGCCGAGTCCTACCCCCGCATCCGGCTGTTCATGTCGTGGCGGTTGGCATCGCGGAATTCGCCTCCGGGCAGGCTGCGCGGGCCACTGCCCAACGCGAGCCTGCCCAGACCTGTTCGCCGGTGATGCCGCTGGAACCCCGTGTGCAACGACCGCCTGCGGGGAAGGAAACGTCGGCCAGGGGATTGGAAACAGCAACAGCGGTTCATGCGGAGGTTCTCACAGGGATAGTCGGCTGGACGTCTGGATGGCGGCGCGACAGTGACCGCGGTGCCGGTTCGGCGCGCATTGCGCGCTTGGATCCCTCATCCGGCGCCGGAAGGCCGAGCCTGAGGAAGCGGAGCGCGGCCGTGCTGCGCCACCCGTCTGCAGACTCCGGCCGCTTCGACTGCGAAGGAGAACACAACGGTGATCTCAACATGGGCCGAGTTGTCGGCCGACCGGCAGCGCACTGTCCAGAAGTATCTGGACGACACGGCCATCGGCAAGGAGATCGCTTCCCGCGCGGAAGGCGATCTCGACTTCGCGCTGTGGCTCATCGCGGTCGAACGCGCCTGCCAGAGGCAGTTCGGAGTGTCGTTCACCGACCTGGCCGACTACAACTGGCGCGAGTGCCACGCCGACGAGATGAGCCCTCAGGGCGCGCTCATGGAAGCAGTAAAGGACGAGGGACTGGTGTGAACGGCGCTCCGCGCGATTGAGTACGCGCTGGCATGGGCAGTTCGCCCGTCGCTGTTGTGTGGGCGTGAACCTCTGTCGGGAGTCGCGGTCATTGCCTGCGGTGGCCTGAACCCGTTGGCGTTGTACAGCCGATCGGCGAGCAGCGCCGCCCGCGTTTGCCTCGGCAACACCGGCTCCGTGCGGGAACGGCCCGCGGGAACGGCCGGAGCCTCTGCTGTCGGTCCTTGCCGAAGACGGCCGACGGCGGGAAGTCCCAAGGCGAATCCGGAGAGTCCCGCATGGGCTCACGCGACGAGAAAGGCTGATCGGAACGTGTACGAGTTCGAGAGAGGCCAGCGCGTAAAGCTGGTGTGCGTCAACGACGAGCACACGGACCTGAAGCCCGGCGCGAAAGGCAGCGTCCTGTTTGTCGACGCGGTCGGCACGCTCCACATCTCCTGGGACTCCGGTTCCAGTCTGGGCATCGTGCCGGAAGCCGGCGACCGGGTCATCGCCATCGACGAGTAAGGCCGCAGACGAACATCCGGAGTCCCGCTGCGGAACAACCACGATGATACCCGCCGGCTGCAGGTCGAGATCCCGCATCGGGACCCCACGGTCAGGCGAGGCGGGCGAAGCGCGGCGAGATTCGACGAGAAAGCCTTGGCAGACATGGAAACATGCCCCGCTACGCTGTCCACCGCGGTGGCTGAGCTGCAGAACGAAGGACCCGACCCGTTGGCACTGCTGCGAGGAGGACCGCCGGTAACGGTCGTCGAGTATCGCGCGTGGGCCGGAGAGGACCACATGCTGACGGTGACGTGCCTGACGCCGTTCGGGATCCGGGGCGAGAGCGGCGACGCCACGCGCCCATGGACCGCGTGAATCTGGCCTTTCCACAAGGACGGGACGCGCCACATCTGCCACAGGTGGTGTGACCGCCGGTACCGAACGGCTGGCGAGGCCGCGCGGGCGCTCGAAGCGGAGTACCTCCGTCGCTACCGCCCCGACACCGACTGAGGGTGCCCTTGACAGGCACGGCCAGTCGCCGAGGCCGCAGTGTCGCGGAGGACCGGACGGAATGACGAACGGCCGCAAGAGCCGACGCGGATAGCCCGCGGGCGCGTCGCGGTCGGCACCGCGTGGGGCAGCAGCCGCCGGGATCGAGGGCGCGGCAGTCGGCGAATCGGCGTTCTGCCACGACCTTCGCCGTTCCCGGAACGTCCGGCACGCCATGCAGTCGGAGCGGTGCAGAGGCGAGACGTTGCGCGCGCTCGGTTGAGCGTCAAGGTCCGCTTCGTTCCGGTGGGAACAGCGGCGCAGTCAGCCCGCGACGTCTGGTTGGCGCGGTTCCCGAAAGATCGCGTGGCGACGCCGTGACCGCGCCGTCAGAAGGGAAGAACGAGAAGGGAAAGCACCGTGGAACCGAAGTTCCGGGAACTCGGCACGTTGGAACTCACGCCGGGCATGCGCGTCGCCATCGGCTCCGCCCGGCGCATCACGCGCACCGTGGGACAGGTGACTGACAGCGGTTGCCGCACCGCGCGCGGACTCGTGATCTATTGCGTTCGCTACGACGGGCCTGTGCCGAACGACGGCTGGAGCGACGGAAACTCGGGGACAGCCGAGACGCGCTGGACCGTGTTCGAGGACAGCATTCCGGCTGCCGACACCAGATTCTGACCTTCGAGGGGCCGCGGACAGGCACAGATGTTCGCGGCCGCGGGGAACGTCAGCCCCTCGGCGAGCCCGCGCTCCGTCGCCACGTCGGTCTCCAACACGCAGAGATTCTTTGCCACTGGGGCGGTCTCACCCTGCCAGACGCAATGCCCGGAGCTGTCGCAGCAGATTCTTGGTCGCGATCGCCGGTCCCGCCGGTCGCGAAATGCCGTCTTGCCGGAACCTCACCGGCCCAGGAGCGTCGCGCGGCGGCCGAGGATAAAACACGCGCCGGATCGACACTGGCACCTGGCCGTGCAAAAGGAAACGCGAACGGCGTGCTTGGAAACAGCACAGCGCCTGCTGTCGCGGATCCATGCGAAATAGTGAGAGGCGCCTGAGCTCGTGCCGAAAAGCGCGTGAGCGTACTCGCCGGCTGCCGGGATGGGTTCGATCCGGCAGAAGGACTCGACCAGAAGCTCCGAGCCTGATGCTGTGGGGCTCTGAGGACGACATGCTCACCGGCTCAGCCGTGCGCATGTCTGCGGCGATCGCTGTATCGGCTTTGGGACGCAGCACTTGAGGCATCGCGAAGCGAATTGCGCACACACGTTTTCCGGATTCCGCGCGCTGATGACGCGCGCCCAGGTTTGGCACCAACGAACGAGAGGGACAACACGTGAAGACTCTGACGAAGATCGGCAAGGAACGGTCGAAGCGGACCATGGCAGCGGCGGCTCTCACCGGGGCGCTCGCGATCAGCGCCCTTGCCCTGGACGTGTCCACGGCCTCCGCCAGTTCCATCGAGGAGACAGCGGGTCCGGCGGCGACGTCCGCCGCCGCTTCGGCACGCGCGGAGAGCGTGACGATGTGGATTTGGATGAACGGTGCACGGCTGCGCAGCGCACCGACCACCTCCCGCAACAACGTCATCGACTCCGCGAACGCCGGCAACGGATTCCAAGCCGACTGCTGGACCCAGGAAAACTTCTCCCACGAAGGCTTCATCTGGTTCCACGGCACGATCTGGGGAGGGCGTACCGGCTATATGCGAACCGACATGTTCCCGTCGCCCGACGGCCCGTCCCGGCGCTGCTGAGACAGAACGCGGTCCTCCGCGCGCGACGTGCGGAGGACCGCGTTCTCCGGAAAGGAAAACATGCCCACCGGCCGCGGACGGTCGTCGCGACGGCACGGTCATCGGGAAGAAGGACAGGCAGCATGACGGGCGACCAGCAGACGGACGCGGCGGGCATCGTTGCGGAATTTCCCCGCGACTGGGCGGAAACGGGAAGGGAGTGGTACATCGGGGCGTACGAAGCGTGGGCCGATGCGGCGGAGAGCGCGGGCGCGGAGTTCGACGAGTCGGTGTACGAGTACTTCCCTTTCCTGCACGGTGAATTCGACCCGGATACGACGGCCGCTGCGGTGCGAGTGGGCGAAACGTGGTATGCACTCGTTCTCGAGGGCGACATCGTGCGCCTCGTGCCCGCGGACGCCTGCACGTAGCTACGCGTGCGAAGATTCGGCTGAGCACGCTTCTCCCCTGACCTCGTGCCGACCTCGCGGCCGCGCCGGGCCTCGGTTCGAGCGCTGTCGGGCGAGCACGACGCGCCGCCGGCACGGCGGATGCTGGCCGCAGGCGCTCTGGGAACATGGAGTTCGTGAGCCCATGCGAGGACGACGATCGCCTGCCCGGGCCTCGGGCGTCGACAGCAGAGTCCACGAGCTCCGCCTCCGCACGGTCAACGACGGCGACCTGGCCCTGGGCCGGGACTTTCCCCGTCCGCCTGAGGACTTCGCGTCGAACTCCCGGACCTGCGGCATGAGCGGGGCCATCGGGCACGAGGACACCGTGCTGCTGGTGTTGCGCGGTCCTTCGGCCTCGGGCAAGACAACGGTGGCCGAAGCCTTGCGCGCGTCATACGGTCGCGGCCTGGCCCTGGTGCAGCAGGATCTGCTCCGGCGCCAGGTGCTGCGCGAGCGGGACCTGCCCGGAGCCTCGAACATCGGGCTCATCGACCAGACCGCCCGCTTCGCCCTCGACGCCGGATACCACGTGGTCGTCGAGGGAATCCTGCGATCCGACCACTACGGGACCATGCTTCGCCGCCTCGTCGACGACCATCGCGGCCGCACCGTCGTCGTCTACCTCGACGTGTCGTTCGAGGAGACTCGCGTCCGTCACGCGGGCCGCCCGCAGGCCCGCGAGTTCACCGACGAGGACATGCGCGGCTGGTATCGCCCCGACGACCGCCTCAACCTCCCGGGCGAACACGTCGTCCACGCCAGCGCCCCGGCCGCGGACACGCTCCGTCTGCTCCTGCGATGCCTGGCCGCGTCCGGACGCCACCATCCGCGCGAGTGACCGCCGAGCCGGACGCTCGCCGAACTGCCGTCGGCTGCGGACAGCTCGCCGCGGCGAAAGAGACATCCCGAGAACTGCGCGCCCGTCGTGCCGGGGAAACCGCTCGATCCGGGCACAGGGACGGCCACGGCGTCACACAGCACGATCGCGGAGGAAACTCCGGACGCGGTCGCAATTCGGCAGCTTCCGCTCCGCCGCACACGGCATCGAAAGCCGGGGTGCGCAGCTCGCCGCACCGCGGACCCTCGCCCGGCCGGTCACGCCCGCAGGCCGGAACTTCTGGTCGGTGCCAGTGCCGGCAGCGAACCGGATCACCGCAGGCAGCTGGCTCCGGCGGGCAACGAGGTCAGGGGAGGCTGTCGACGTCGACGGTGGCGACGACGTCCAGCTTCAAGGCGAAGGACGCGCTGCCGCCGAAGAACGTTTCCAGGTGCGCGAGATGGTTCAGGATCCCGGGAACGCCGGCGGCGATCGCCTCGTACGCGGCGGTTTCGTCCGGGATCCCGCCGGCTTGGCCTCGCCGGATGCTGCCGCACAAGTCGGCCCAGCGTTCGGCCGCCGCCGCGAGCGGATAGACGGCGGCGAGCAGCGCAGGCAGACCGACCTGGGTGTCCGGCCCGGGCGGGGCAGCTTCGGCGGCGGGCAGGCCCCAGCCGCCGGCCAGCATCCCGAGCCGGATGGCCGGCGCGCAGTGCGCCAGCCGGGCCAGCCGCAGATCCAGCGGCTCCTCCGGCCACGGCGGTGCGGACGTGTGCACGAGCGCGGACGCGGTCGAGAGATCCCAGGCGATGTCGGCCTCGATCGGCGCGGGTCGCCAGAGCCCGGTCCGCAGCTGGCGCTCAGCTGTCGTCAGCCACTGGTCGGCGACCTCGTGCCGTGCGTTGTAGTCGATCGCTGCATGTTTGTCGCGCACTGGCGCATCCTCTCCTGCTTCCGCCGGATTCGCTCGCTACCCTGCCAGGCCTGCCGATATCGAGTTCCGGCAGAGCCGAAGGTGCCGGTACAGCGGATTTGGTGGCACGTGCCGATCCGGCCCCGGTGCATGCCGGCCCCGGAGCCTCACCGCGGTCGGATATCGTTGACGGCCGACTCGACTGTCGTTACCGGGTTCAAGCGACCGAATTCGAACCACTCGCCCTGAGTTCGGTACTTAGCGAATCGCCTGTGAAGCGCATCCTCCAGACTCCGGTTCCCGCGCGTGTGCCAGAGCACCTCCAGCTGGTAAGGATTACTGGTCTGCAGGTTCTTCAGCCTGCTTGTCACGTCCCGCGCGTATCCGATCTTCACGCGACTCGTTCCGGCCTGCGCGATTACGTAAACGAATCCCTTGGCTGCCGCTCTTGCCTGGCCGGTGCTTCCCTCCGCGCGAAGCTTGGCACGCTGTTCCTGACGCCAGCGCTCTCGCTTGTCGTCCTCTTCCTTCTGGCTGGGGCTCAGCTCGTTCACGATAAGAACGGTTCTGACCGTGCCCGCCTCGTCAACGCGATGGTCTTCCTCGACGGCGCCCACCGCGATGAGTTCCTGACGGGCAGCTTCGTACTGCTCGAGGTCGAGTTGAAGAGTTGCGGCCACCTGCGCCGGGCACTGCGGGAAGTGCACGGGCGGTCGGCTGAAGTTGGGAAGCTGCAGCTTGTAGAGACAGTAGAGCCTCAAGGCCTGAGCGGAGATATCCGCTAACACCAGCCACGCTGGCACCAACACGGGCATGCGTAGTTCATCGGCTGGGTCCACCGACCACGACACTGTCACAGGGCCACGGTAGCCAGCAGCGCCGACAAAACTTCTCAGGAAACAACTTCCAGCGCGGAAGCCCCGCCGGAGAAGCAGACCGGCGGGGCAACGTCACGATCGCAGTCAGGGATGCAGGTGCATCGGCCCGGTGGGACTATGCGAGGCCAAGCTTCTCGGTGGCGTCGTTGTGCAGGGTCATTACTGCGGCGGCGGTGGGTGCGACAAGGGCGGGCCAGTTGTCGGCGACCTGCTGCCATCGACCCCGGCGAGCCAGCAGCATCTCGACGTCGGTGCCGTGACTGTCGGGCAGCGCGCAAGCGGGATCGGCACGGGGAACCAGGCGTACGACGAGATCGCCGTCGTAGAGCCCGTCTGCCGGGGGCTGTCGGGTTACCCAGGCCCCGCTGAACCACGTCACTTCGCCGGGCCGCTCGGGTGCACCGTCGTCGCCGGCGATGTCGACCTCCGTCACGATCATGGCCCAAACGTCGTCGGGCTGGCGCATCGGCGGCGGCGCGGACTCCGGAACGAGGACCATGATGCCCGGTGCCGGTCCTTCCCGCGACGCTGCTTCGCAGTCGGCGGGTTCGTGCATCCTGCGGTCAATCGTCATGGTTCATGCGTCCCTTGCATCTTCCGGGTTTCCGACCGGGCGGCCGGGCGCGACCATGGACGCTTGGCGACCGCCGTTCCGTCAACGGTTCTGTACGCGAAGTGCAGGGAATCGACCCTTGTGGGGCAACGACTTCCCGGACACGCCGTAACCCTGTCGGGATCCCGGCCGTGAACCGAATCCCGTGTCCTGCCGTGCCCCCTGCGGCAGGACTTCGTTGTGATGTCGCGGTCGGGTGTCTCATCGGTGGCCGATTGCCGATACGAAGACGTCATGGAGAACGCCGGGACGCAGGGCGGGGGGTGCGCAGCCCGTGCCGAGTTCAGGATGGAGGTGAGCGGCTCCGCGGTCAGGCTTGGCCTCGTCGACGACAACGTCGAGGTGCGCCGGGCCGAAGACGAGCTCCACGACCGTTCTTGGCTCAGGTGTGCGGGTTCGTGCTCGGCGAGTCCGCGCGGGCCATGTGCCGTGCAGCGTCCTCGCGTGACAAACGCGGCTTCCGGCCTCGGTTCGGGTACCGGATTCCGAGCAGCCGGGCGGGAGGGTCGGTCAAGTAGTCCGCGTACGGGCACCTGCAGGGATGCGGGCACAGATCCACCCATTTGTTGCAGGAATAACACAGAAGCCCGCGGCACAGGCCGGTTTCGTGGTCGTGGTCGACTACGGCGGCTTCGTTGACGACGCAGATCGCGCACATCGGGCCGAACGCCTCGAGCAACCGGCTCCGGATCTTCCCAACCGGAGTGGCCGACGACCATGCCGGCTTGACCGTCGGAAATCGGTGCGGCAGGCGGCACGGGATGTCGGCCGACAGCTGCACCATCTTCTCGACGTCGTCGCGGTCCATGCCATGCCAGACGAAGTACCGGAGAACGAGGTCTTCGCGTCTGAAGGGCGGGAAATCGTCGAGGGACGTCACCAGACCAGCCTCGCATCCAGGCCCGACAAAATCCGCGTCGAAAGCCGCGCGATGCGGACTTTCCATCGCACCGGCCGCGGAACGCGCCCCGGTGCCGGACTGTTGTCGAGATGGGCTGGGTGGCGCGGCGGTGAATCGGACCGAGGGCGAGCCGCCCTCGGCGCTGAGTCCGCCGCCGCGATCGCCTGGACCGGGCCCGGCTTTCCGGCGCCGTTGTTCCCGGCCAGAAGACGGCGCGCCGCCGCGATACTGGAGGATCTGCGCCCGCCCGCCGGCATCCGCCTACAGTGGACAGCGGTCGCATCCGCACGTGCCGGACCTGTGCCCAGACAGGGGACCCGGACGGGGTCCGGTCCTCATCGACGAGGATTCCGGGCACGCCGGTGAGCGGCTGCGCGACCGCGAGCAGTCCGGCCGGACGCCGGATTGGGGGAGGAGGAGGGAGTGGCAGGGCTGATTCGGGCGGTCAGCTGGAACCTGCTCGACTACGGCCGGGCGGGCGAGGACCCGGCTCGGATCGAACGGGTGCACCAGGTGATCATCGGCGAGCGCGAAGCCGCGCGGGCAGAGGGCGACGCGGTCGTGCTGGCCGTGCAGGAGCTGATCGCCGCGGGCGAGGACAAGGCGCGGCTTGCCGGGCGTCGGCTGCGGGAGTTGGGCGAGGCCACCGGCCTGTGCTGCGACCGCGCGCCGAACACGCCTGCGGTCGCGGTGGGGAATCTCGAATTCCACACCGGTCTGCTGTGGACGGACGGGCTCGACCCCGTCGGCGGCTGGGCGGAGATCTCGGGCGTGGACATCCGCCACAGCTTGGCGATGCTGCATTTCGACGTCGGGACCGGGCAGCCGGTCATGCACGCCTCCTACCACGCGCCGCCATGGGGAAAATATCGTCGCGCCGACGAGGCGGAACGGGTCGCGGCGGCGATGACCCTTCCCGGCGACCGGCCGCCCGGCCTGGTCGGGGGCGACTGGAACGCGCCGTCCGCGGATCGGGTCCTGCGCCGAGGCTGGGTCACCGAGGACGACCTCGTGCCGGATGAGCGCAGGTACTACGACGACGACCCGTTCCGCGGGACTGAGGCCTGGGACGGGCAGTTCGTCCACCAGACCCGGTGGAAGCGCGCGAAGGCCGCAGACCTGAGATGGGCGTCGCGCACCGCAGCGGTCGGCGACATCCTGTCGTGGCGCGCCGAGCGCGAGCCGGGGGAGATCCTCGCCGCCGGCGGGCTCCGGGACGTCGCCGCCGAACTGAACCACCAGCCGTGGACGGCCACGACCGGGCACTGGAACGGCGGGGCCGATCCGTATCCGCCCCGCCGGATCGACCGCTGGCACGTCACCGGCGAACTGCTGCCCGCGCTGGTCGGCTACCGCGTGATCGACAGCGACCTCGCGCTCGCCGCGTCCGACCACCTGCCTGTCGTCGCCGTGTACGACCCGAGGCTGGTTTCCGGCGCGTAAGCGTCCCGGCCCTGGCCTGGCGCTGGGGCGGTGGGCGCCGGCCGCCCGGTACCGGGCGGCATGATCTGCAGGGTCCAGTGCAGGAGGAGAGGACACATGATTCCGCACGAATTCAAGTTCGGGGACAAGCCGTGGCCTGATGGCGAGGGCACGCTGCAGATCTACGCCCCGGTCGACCTGGCCGCCAATCCGGAGCTCGCCAGGCTGGTCGCGAAGGCACGGACAGCAATGGAAGGCGCCCCGGTCGCCTTCGTGGGGGACAACGAACTCCACATCACGATCGACATGCTCTCGGGAGTGCACGCGGATCAGGTTTCTCCCGGCGAGCGCAGGAAAATCGCGGAGACGCTCCAGGAAGCACTGGCGGGCACGCCCGTGTACCGCGGAACCGCGGGAAGCCCCCTCGTGTATGTGACCGGGCCGATTCTGGACGTCAGCCCGGCCGCAGCGTTGGACGCGGTGCAGAAGACGACACGATCGGTCCTGTTCGACCTGTACGGCGAGGCCGGGTGCACGTTCCATCAGAGCAAGGCGCACATCACGATCGCCTACTGCCACACCCCGACGGACCCGACACCCTGGATGCGGAAGGTCCGCAAGATCGACCCGGCCCATGCCCCGCTGACGATCGACTCGGTCGAACTGGTGGACGTCCGGCCGGACAACACGACCAAGGCGCTGCCCTGGTCCCCGGTCGCACCGCCGATCCGGTTCGCCGACGCGTAGGGGCCAAAGCAGATTCTCCCTGGACTCGGGCGAGCACCGCCGACAGCGGAGCGTCGACCCCACGCCGCCCGGCCCCCTGCGGGCACGCGCGCTCTGGACGGTTGCGCAGGCGGTCGCGCGCAGTTCCAGCGTGATCCGCAGTCTGACCCCGTCGTCGGCGTTTCGTCGCCGAGCCGAACACATCGCGGTCCTCGGCGATCGTCTCGAGCACAGGAGTTCCGCATCCCGTAGCTGGTGCAGATCTGCGACACCTGGTCGGCACCTGCCCCCGAGGGCGTGTTCCTCGGCGGGCATGCATCGGCCTCGTCCTTCTCTGTCCGGTCGACGTCAGCTGTGCTCGCGGGCGGACCCGTCTGATGCCAGCTGCGAGGGCCGGGGAGGGGGGTGAGGCCGCCAGTCCTACGCTTCGCCGAGGCTGCGTACGTGCTCGAGGATGTCGACGATCCGTTCCGGCGTGCTGTTTCCGCGTCTGGTCACTTCGTTCTCCGCTGCAGCGACGAGTGTTCGGGCAATGTCGACAAGTCGAGTCAGATCCTTCCGGGCATGCGCGTATTCCGGACCGCGTTGGTCCTTTCCATCCCAGACGGCCAGCATGACGTCCTCGGGAGCGGGCATTTTCTCCACGAGCGCTGTGAACACGTCGAATCCGGGATCGTCGGGCTCGGGCTGGAACCGGGCTCGGGCTGGCTCGACGAAAGCCTCGTGCATGTCAGCCACGTTGTCCAACGTCAGGGCGGGCAGAGCCTCGAGCGCGGCCTGGGCATCGCGAGCCTCCGTGATGGCGAGCATGTGCAAGGCCATCACGACCACTGTCTGCTCTAGCTCTGCCGCGGTCAGATTCAGATCTGCAACGGTGTCATCGCGGCGGGAGGCGGCGTAGACAGCGGTTGCGCTGAGGTAGGCCGCAAACCATGGCGTGACGTCGGCGTCGGGTTGAGCCGTGCGACGCAATTGCCCGTCTCCCCTCGGTCGCGTTCCCGCATAATGGCATGGCCTTTGTCCGGGGACCATGCTGCGCCGCCTGACTTCCGATCGCCGCGCGCGCACTTCGACGTCGCCCTCGTGGGCTAGCGGGCCGCGGTGTGGGGCTGTGGGAGCGACAGCTGGCTTTGATGGTGGCGCACTCGGACGACGAACTGGGGCATCCCGCGCGTCCCAGAGGCGTTGCTAAGTCGGCGGTTCCGTCGGTAACAGAGTCCCGAACTGTCGATGCCGCGGGCGCGGGGATCTGCGTCGTGCGGGGGAAGCCGGTTCCGACCTGCTTGCCATGTCAGAAAGGCCGCTGCACGGACCTGACGGGGGGACAACGCTGTTTGCAGTCGGCGATCGGGTCTTCATCGTTGAGGTATTCCGCTCCGGGGGAGCCTGCCGACGTTGCCGGAGCACCGTCGCGTGAAGGGCGACGCAGCGTTGGCTTGGCTCCGGGCCCGGATCAGCTGAGTTCGCGCACCCCGGTCAGGCCGAGTGCGCTCAGGCGCCCCTCCGCCCTGCGGTTGCCGTGCTGGTGCTTTCGGCCGGGGCGTCGAGCAGCTTTCAGGTTCGGGGCGCGGTCTGGTGCCGGACGACGTCGTTCCAGGTTTGGTGGAGCGGGGGCCAGTTGCGGCCGGGTTCGAGGGCGCTCGCGGGGAGGCGGCCGGTGGCGGCGGCGAGGCGAACGCCGATGTGGTCGGAGCCGAATCGCGCGAGCCAGCCGGCGCAGGCAAGGTCGTTGTCGGTGCCGGGCTCTCCTTTGTGGCAGCCGAACATCGGGTCGCCGGGCATCGGTTGCGCGCCGGTGTCGGGGTTGCGCACAGTGTCGCTCAGCGCGGTCCATCGCTCGGCGGGAAACTTGGCCTTGGGGTTGTCTCGGTTGTCGGCGCGGATCGGGCACGGGCCGCAGGGGAACTCCCGGCGCGGGAGCGGGCATGGCGCGGCGGGCGGCGTCGCGTCGGCCGGCTCGTCGTCGGGGTGCGTGGTCATGGCAGCGAGAGTCCTCTCACGGTCGGTGTGGTCGCCTGGCCGGTGCTGTCTCGCCGGGCAGTCGTCAGTCGTCGTTCGTGCCGCGTGCTCGTCGACGTCGGCATCGAGGGGGTGGTCGGCCAGATCGAGGACATCGTCGTCGATCGACGTTTCGACACGTTCTACCGGGTCAGGCAGTTCGGGCAGTTGATCGGTCGTGTGGCGTCCTCGCCGGAGAGGCGGCGAAGGCGGCCGCGCGTGCCGTCCGAGCAGGCGGCGACCAGTTCTCCGTTCCGGTACTCGCCGCGGTGCACGACGTGGGACCCGAATTTGCCGAGCTTGAGCACCTCGTTCCCGGCGGCCTCGCTCGTGCGCGGGTCGCAGTCCGGGAGGTCGGGCAGGTGCCGGGCGGTGCCTGCGCCGCGCGGCTGCCCGCCGACCAGCCGAGTGCGCCCCGCGGGCATCTCCCATGCCCAGTCCGGATCGCCCTTGGCCACGCAGATGCCGCAGATTTCGCACCGGCGTGCGGTCGGTTCGGCGAGCATCACCCATTTGTGCTTCGGCTTCGGACTCATTCGCCGGCCCGTCCCATCTTTGGGTCCTTCCTCGGCGATTTGCTTCTGGTGCGCGTCGAACAGAGGCCGGGAGCGGCAGTGATCGGGTCCGCGCGACTCGCCGACCCGCAATGCCGGCTCGCGGGGCGGTGCTGGATCCGTGCCGTCGTGTCGTACTGGCGGACCCCGCGCAGCACCTCGATGCCCCCGCGCGCGACGCCGAGCTCCGAATCGGATGTTGCGATGCTGATCGTCGCCGGAACGGGCAGGCGGGGACGGCGTTCTCTGTTGGCAATCCGCTTCGCAGGTGTTTCCCGATCCTGGCAGGGCACGTCGTTCCGGCGCTCTGCGGATCTTCCCTCGAAAGCGAGGATTCGACTTCGAGGCAGCAGTCGCGTGATCGCCGTCGTCGCCTCACGCCGCGTCGCATTTTCGCGGCCGACCGCGTTCTAGGCCGCGGCAAGGCGAGTCGCTGCGACGCTGCCGAAGCGCCCCTCGGCCCCGGGAGAGGGGCGTGCCGGGAAACGCGAGCGCCCGGAATTGGAAACAAGAAGGTCTTTCGCTGCCTGGTTCTGCTGCTGCTGAATGAGATCGGGGCAACACGCCGCGACCGGAGGACAGGCATCGGGCCGCGGCCTGCTGGCCGCCGTCGTGGATACACGGGCCGCAGGAGCGGTCCGGGAGATGACGACGCGAGGACACAGCGAGCACGTACTTCGTCAAAGACGCGCGGAAAGCGCTGGACCTGTATGCCAGGGAAGCTGCTCCGCGCGGTGACGGGGCACAGACTGTCGGTGCGGCGGCCCCGGGCATGTATCACGCCTTGTCTGCAATCCTGGCCAAATGCGAACGGGCCGCGACGATCACCGGCGACGACGCGGCGAAAGCGACTGCCGACGCCGTCAGGAAAACCCAGCTGGGCTGGGATCACTAGTGCCCGGTCGCCGCGCCCGGCGGAGGTCGGAAGCGAAATCGTCAGGCAAGGCCGAGACCCGGCATACGGGCCGAGTCCAACTGCTCAACGACGTTCCGAAGAATGCGAGATAGCCATGACGATCCTGGGACGCCCCGTCACGGGCGTACACACCGGGGGGAACGAGGCCCGGGTCGACCGCCGGTGCGTTGAGGAATTTCTCCGGCTGGTGGATACGATCCTGGCTGACAGAACCGTAGAAGCGTTCCGCTGGAACCAGTACACCCCGTTCGAGAATCCCGGCGGCGAGTGCCTCTTCGGTGCGGATCGGATCGAGGTCAAACTCCGCGGCGGCGTGTTCACTCACCCCGACGACATCATCGAGAGAATGCCAGGCCCAGGCGGCTACCGGTTGCAGGTCCGGCCCGAGTACGAGCAGGTATTCGCGGCGCTGCACGATCTCGAGGAGATGTTCGACCTCTGCGCGGACCTGCTGAAGGAGGCCTTCGGCGACCATGCTGAGATCACTGCGACGCGGGATGGTTTCGACGTCGCCAAGTACGACAACCACGAGTGACCCCGTTGTCCAGCACTAAGCCGGTCATTGTCCCCCGACTCTGCCGGCCCCTTCAGTTGCCAAGGGTCTCGAGTTCGGCGAGTCGCCGGTACCCGTGCGCGGCGAAGCCGGTCAAGCCCGCCGCGCAGGAGTACGCGAGCACGCCGCAGACGGTCCACAGCCGCACGGTCGCCATGGCGGCGGGCCAGGGAAACACCGGCGGCGCGTGCTGTTCGTAGCCGGCGAAGAACGTGTCCTGCAAGGCTTCGTCCGGCAGCCCGTCGAGGTCGACGAGCTTGCCGAAGTCGACAATCGCCGACGCCGCTTGCATGTTCTCCAGATCGAGGAGGACGGGAACGTCGCCGTCCAGCGCGAGGTTGCGGGCGTGGAAATCGCCGTGGATCAGCACGGGGGTCCCAGGCAGGTCGGCGGGGCCGATGCGCGCGTGCAGGGCGCGGATGCGGTCGGCGGCTGCCGGGTCGAAGGCGTCCAGGTCGTCCGCGCGCCGGCCGATCTCGGCGTCGAGGTTGTGCTCGGCGAAGCCAGCGGTGTCGCCGACGGTGGCGGCGTGCAGGCGGCCCAGCATCGCCCCGGCCCGCCGAAGATTCTCGGCAGTCGGGGCGAACGGCTCCAGATCGAGCCATTCGTAGCTGATCCACCACCGGCCCGGGCCGAGGGGACCGAAGTCGAGCAGCCGCGGGGTGCGCACCAGCGACTCGACCCGCTCCGCCGCGGCGAGAGACCGTCCCCAGTAGTCCTTGTCGTCGAACACCTTCACGAACACCGGGCCGGACGACGGGGCGACCGCGCGGAAGTGGATGTTGTGGAAATCGGCCGCGTCGCCCAGCGGCACGACGCCTCCGCCGAAGACCCGGCCGAGCGAAACCGCGACCGGCTCCCGCCGCACCAGCGGGAAGGCTTTGTCGTCAAACACGCCGAGATACTCTCAAACCCCTGGCCGCCGCAGGACACCTTCGCACCCGACGGCTGGCCTGGAACCGGCACCGGCTCGTTGCCGCCGTGTCCTGGCCGGTATCGGCAAGAGCGCATGCGGCTGCGCAGACGGATTCCGGTTCCGGGGAATCGCCGAGGCCTTTCGCCGCCCAAGTTCGCGACTGCGGTGAAGGGGCGCAGCCATCGCACCGCAAGCCCCGGAGGAGATGGCTCAGCAGACAGTCGCCCGGCTGATCGAGTCCGTCGGTGCACGGTCGTCTGTCCTGCGCGCCCGAACGCGTCGATGCGCCGTCTCGCTGCGATGCAGAGGATCCACGGTCTGGCTGTCGCTAAGAGCGCCTGGTCCTGCCGAAGGCCATCTCCGCAGGCTCAGCTCCGCAGGTTCGCCGCCGCCCCATCGAGTTGCTTGGCGCGCATCCGTGCCCCCGCGATCCAGATTCCTGCCTTTCGCCCGGACAGGGGCTGCCCCGGTCGGAACGAAGCACTCCGGAATGCCGGTCTCATCCGATCGAGTGGTCCTGAGCGCGCGCGATGCGAGAGGTGCGCGTCCTGGGGTTTCAAGGGCTTCCTGCTGGTCCCGAGGCCGCCGCAACCTCCGTTTACAGGCCAGGTTCGCCGGTGGACGATCGGGGCGGCACCAGGCACTCTGCTGGTCCGCGCGACGACGGGTCGCGCTCAGGACAAGTCTAGTGAGGATGCCAGACCGTTGACCGGACTCGTAGATTCACGCGCTCGCAAGGTGAGCGAGCGCATCCTCCGCACTGCCCGGGAACCGCGCGATCGGCTGCTGCGCACCCGACGTCTGCTGCTGGAAGCGCTCGCCGACGGTCGGACGACGCTGTCGTTCGATACGCCCGGATGGGATCCTCGCGACCGCGCGCAGGCGATGGGCATGTTCCACACCGCGGCGGTGACCCACCTCTGGGACCGCCACCGCATCATCTACGCCGCGCATCCGCAGATGGTCGAGGCTCTTGCCAAACTCACAGCGAAGGCGATCCCCGGCGAGGTCTGGCAGATGATTCCCCACACCGAGCCGCTGGTCGTCCTGCCTGAACCGGTCCCGGCGGAACTGCCGACCGGGGGGACCGGCCGGCTGGCCGGCTTCTTCGTACACGGCCGCATGGCCGACGGAGGACTGTGCCCGGTGCATTCCCCGCTCTGCTCCGGGTTGGGCGTGAACTTTTTCGTGGAGCTTCCCGGCCGCGCCGTCCTCGACGTGGTCCGGACCACGGTGCGGACTCAGGCGGCGCAGACGCTGGAGGAGATGGTCGCCGACGGGCTGACGCGCTTCACCACCGCGGACGGCCCGCCGCCCGAAGACGAGCGATGGACCCGATACCTGAGGACCCTGCTCACCACGGGAGTGTCGATCCTGTTGTACGCCTGCACCGACAAGCGTGATCTCGACCTGGGGCCGCTGCCAGCGCCAGCCGGCCGGAGCCTCGCGCGCCGCGGCAAGCCCGGCAGCCCGAGGATGCTCGCGCTCGGCTGGCATCGAGGGCCCGCGCTGCACGCCGCCCGCCAGCGCCCTGCCGGGTACTACCGGACCGAAGGAGGCGGCTGGCGGCAGCCCCCGCACCAGCGTGCCTGCAGCATCCGGACTTATTGGACAGGGCCGGGAAGCCGTGTCCCGATCCTGAAACTGGTCGCGCCGTACGAGGTCTCACAGGACCTGCTCGACGAGACGGACGGCCGGCCATACAGCGTGCGTGACGTGCGCTGACCCCGCGAGATCCCCGGCGATCGGTTCGAGCGCCGCATCTCGCGGCAAAGCCCCGGTCCGGCCTGGCCACTGGGTGTCCGAGCAGTGGCCCTGCCGCGCAATCGGTGGTCTGACTCACGCTTCATCCCCCGAGATCGAGCACGCCTGCCGGGGAAACGCCCGCGCGATGCCGTCTGTTACATGCAGGGCGGACAGCATGACCGGCGACGCCGCACATCCAGGAGCAGCCCGTGCACCGCGCAGCCAGCTAACGCCGCGGCCGTTGGCGGCAATGATCCTTGGCCGCTGCCTGCCAACCGGAAAACAGGCGGTTCACTCGGTCAATAGCTCTCGATAGCCGCGCAGCCCACAAGCTCGTCACGGCCCTGTCCGACTGAGCCTTCACTGCCTGTTCTCCGTTGCGCTGCAACGGAGAACAGGCAGTACGACACGCCGAACGCCGGTTGCGGCGCGGCACGCCGAGCACGGGTGGCGCGCGACCCGCGCGCCCTGGCACAGTGACGGCTCCGCAGCCCCGAAGGAGAGGAGCCCTCGGCATGACCGGCGATGTCGTGGTGCCCGTGCCCGGTCCGCAGCACTGGACATGGGGGCCTTCGCGCAGAGGGTTCGGCGGCTACGGCGGCACCTGCACGCACGGCCCGACAAGGTTCGCCGTCACCGCGAACCAGCGCCACGACGACCGCTGGGAACTTCACGCCACCTGCTCCGTCGCCGAGGTGACGACGGCGACGCAGAGCTGGGAAGCCGAACGCCTGACCTGCACCCCGGACGGCATCCTCGCCGAAGTCGCCGCCCGCGACGTTCTGAGCCAGCTGGCCCGAACCACCCGCGCCCGTATCGCCGAGGCCGCGCGGCTCCTCGATGAATTCGACGTGCTCGCCCGCGCCGACGCCGGCTGCCCGAGTGCACCTCCGTCGATCGACTCGGCTCCCGGCGGCCCCGACGATCCTCGGGACATGCACGGCGGCTGACCTTTCCCCGGCACCTGCCAGCACGACAACCAGACTCCCGGTACAGGCTCGGGCTCCCCGGCGATGACCGACCAACGTCGGGAATGGACAAGCGCGTGGAGCGAACCGCGACAGCGGCCGAGTATTGCGACCCGTTCCAGCGGCACCGTCCTGCATGACTGGAGGACAACGCCGCCCCGGACCGCGCAGCCGGCGCGCGGACAGGGGGTGTCCCGCCGCAATTCGACCTGCTGCTCGCGTTTGGCCGGTGGTTCGCCCCGCCAGCCGACGGCGACGCCGACCCTAATTCAGCGCAGGCCACCCCTTCATCGTGTCCGCCCGCCTGGTCCTTGCGTACGTCGAGGGCTGCTCGCTGGCCGAACTCGGCGAGAGGCCCCAGAGGCATGTAACACGCGTGGTGAGCCAGCCGCGACGGCGTCGTCGTCGACCCGGCTTTGAGAAGCCGACGGCAGGAGGACTGCCTCTGGACAGCGATCGTCCAGGCGTTCCGGGCCGGAGGCGCGGCCCGCGATCCATGCCTGCGAAGCCGACCGTTTTCGCCTGCTCGAGAACGGCTCGCCGCCGGACGTCGTGGTGAACCTCTGAGTTCCCGCCGTTCATGCTGTCCTCCGGCGCGAGCGTGGCCAGGACGCCATTGTTCGGCCGTCGACGGTGCAGCACGCTCGGCAAGGCTGGCTCGACGGGTGATGCGGGAGCCGCGGGCACCGAGGTCGCAGAAACGGCGAAATCCACCCTCGCGAATAGGAAACTCGGCAAGCCGTGTTGGAAACGACGTTCGTCTTCGCGCGCGGGCGTTCGTGAGCGAGAGTCGGCGGCGATCGTCACCGCACAGGACGGAGGCCACGGAATCCATGTCGCGTGCACCGCAGACTGTTGACTCGACTGGGCAAATCGTCGTCGTCGGTAACTTCGTGCGCTACCACGGAAGCAAAGCCGACCATGTTCGTGCGAAGTGCCTGCGGGTCGGCCGCATCCATCCCAGCGGGGTTATGGACCTGCATCACGAAGGAACGTTTCCGTTCTGGCTGTACGGCGTCCGTCCGCAAAGCATCACGTTCCCTTGCTAGTCCTGCCTGCGCACCAGTGCGCGAACCGGCTCACGGGGCGCGCACATTGCAGGAACGAACCCGGATTCATCATCTCCGACGGGGGTCCAAGAGCGAAGGAAGGCGGCGAGAACCGGGAGGAACCGGCTGCGGCGGGCGCATTCCCAGCGACACTGTTCACCGTGCCGCCGCCGGCCGGTGCCATGGGTGCGGACAGAAGCGTCTCCATCGGCAAAGTGATCCGGGCCGTGCTGCCCGGCTCGCTCCTGCATGGCCTCCCGCTGACCTCGTGCGAGCGTGACGATTCCCGCACGTGGGGCCTTGAGCCCAAGACGCGCAGACTCGGGCTGCGACCTTGGGCGGCACCAGGGTCGCAGTCGGCACGGCGACGCCCGCCCGCGTACCGGAGGCCTCGGAGGCAGCACCGTCGCGGCCGCCGGGATCATCCGCCCCGCTCCGGCCCATGCCGCTGTCCACCGCGGTGCACTGACCTGCTGTTTAGACGTTGCTGGCGGGTCAGTCGATGTACGGTCCCGGTTAACAGCAGGGCACGGGGTGAGGGGCTCGGCGGTGTCGGTCCAGAAGATCGTGGCGGCGGTCGAGGTGGCTGCTGAGAAATCCGAGGCGGCCAGCGCGCGCCTGAAAGAAGCGGAGCAGGCCGCTGAGGAAGCCGGCCAGGCCCTCGCCAAGGCGGTGCACGGAAGTTCGGACGAGGAATTGGGCCACGCAATCGGAGCGTTGGCCCAGGCGATCCAGGAGATACCGGGGCTCGGCCGGATTGTCGCCAGGGTGACAGGCGACTTGACGACGTACGCGAGGTCGTTGGCCGGTGACCGGGACGGCCAGCCCGACGGCAGCCGCGAATCGTCGATCCCTGCCCCGCCCTCCGGCGGCAAGGATGACGGCCCGGACGAGGATCCGGTCGAGAAGGAACGACGGCAGCTGCCGGAACGCGGCATCGGCCGCGGGGTCAAGACCACCGGCCGCTGGTTCGCGCCTGGTAGAAATACGTCGGCAGTGACCAGCGGCGTAGACGACTTCACGCTCCAGGTGAACGCAGCTTTGGAGGAAGCGGGGTGCCCGTACGTGCCGGTGACGGCGGCAGCGGACGTCGAACTGAAGATCGCCGCGGCAATGCGGGCCAACGACATCCGGGAGGCCACGGTGGTCATCAACAATGTGCCGTGCGAAGGACCCGCGTCGTGCGACGCGTTGCTGGGCGTGGTGCTGCCCGAAGGCAGCTCGATGACGGTTCACG
Source organism: Amycolatopsis sp. NPDC004079 (assembly GCF_040610415.1). Taxonomy (NCBI): domain Bacteria; kingdom Bacillati; phylum Actinomycetota; class Actinomycetes; order Pseudonocardiales; family Pseudonocardiaceae; genus Amycolatopsis; species Amycolatopsis sp. NPDC004079. The sequence continues at coordinate 37,002 of NZ_JBEXMH010000029.1, forward strand.
GGATCGGCGGATTCAGCAAGACCTACAGAGGAGGCGCTAAGCCGTGGCGACGTTAAAAGCCTGGTACGACCCGGGGCCGGGCGCGGGGTTCGTGGTGACAACACCCGCTCAGGCGGACAAGCTGCTGAAGCGGATGGTGTCCGAATCGGCCAGCGAAAAAGTCGGGTTGATGGCCCAGATCGCTCTCAAGGGCGAAGGCGACGACGAGGGCACCTGGTCGTCGCTCCTCCAGTTCGGTGTGCGCGAGGCCAAGCGCGGGTTCGTCGGTTGGGCCGGGGGCGGCCGGAACGAGCGAGGCGTCATCAGCGACAACGGCGCGACCTCGCCCACAGACGTCCTCTACGACTATCAACTCCACGAACGTCCGGTGCCGAGCAATGCGGAAGTCCCGTTGGCGACGGTGCGCCAGGCCGTCCTCGACTACGTGTCTACGGGCGGTGCGCGGCCGGACGGGGTCTCGTGGCGGGAGGTGTAGTCCTCGCGGCGGACGGTGTTCGCGGCAATTTCCCGGCGCTCGCTCTCCGCCGGGATGCGGGCCGGTTTCCGATCGTTGCCCGCCGTGAATCCCGGAAACACGGCGATTCGTCGGCGGTTGGCAACATGGTCATCCGGACGGTCTTGCCGATCTGCTGCCACATCCCGGACTCCCGGTTAAGTTGACGGCCTTAATATCATTGCAGCCGCTCGCACGGGCGCGTCATCGGCGGCGGACAACCTCGGTCATCTCGGACACACATTCAGCCTGAACTCCTCCGTGCACAATCCCGCCCGCACGGTCGGCCGTTATGGCTCGATCAGCCATCGTTCCCATTGCTGCGGGTCGAAGCCGACTTCGGGCGGGACGCCCAGCTGCGCCAGCGCGCCGGGATAGCAGCGCTCGTACAGCGTATTCACTCGCGCCGCGTAGCCCGGGGCCCGCAGCAGCCACGACGCGGGAAGGCGAGTGCAGCGCAGCACTGGGCGGATGCCGTCGGCGTGGAGGTCGCCGTCGATGACGCCGCGTCGGAGCAGGCCTTCGATCGCGCGGATCCGCTCGTCGACGCGCCGCTCGAACGAACCCGGATGTTCCTCACCGGTGTCGCGGTCGGCTGCGACGATCCCGGCCACTTCCCAGACCGGGGCTGTCGCCTCGAGGTACACCACCGTCGCCAGCCACGGCAGCTTCAACAATTTGGCGGCATGGATGCGGTGGTTGCCGTTCGACCCGATCCGGTACAACGGTCCCGCCCATGCCGGGGTCCGCAGCAGCGAGATGTCGTGGCCGAACAGCTCGGCGGTGAACGCTTCGAGGTCTGCGGCGCGCAGCAGTCCCTCGGCGATTTCCAGCGGGACTTCCGGGCGATGGTCGCCGAACTCGCCCCATTCGCTGTGGCCGGTGCCGACGACCGACCGGGTCGGAACCCATGTGACGGTGCGCGCGGAGCCGTAGTGGTCGCGGTTGTCCGACGTGCCGATCGGGCGCAGCCCGCCGTGGCCGCGCAGCTGCGGATCGCGCGCGTTGAGCTCGGCGGCCCGGTCGGCGAGATACGCGCCAAGGTTGCTGGCATGCTCGCGCAGCACCTGCTGAGCGGCCCGGCATGCGGCCAGGTGCTCTTCGTACACCAGGCCGCGCAACGCGAGCAGCTCGCGCAGAGTTGGCCCTTCGGCGGACCGGTCGGACTTCCACCCCGTCTCCGCCCAGGAACGCGGCGGTTCCGGTGCGCGCAGGCGGATCTCGGGCGGCCGGTGAAGGAACAACCGGGTCAGGGTGTGCTCGGCGCCGGCCGCGGTGGACGCCATTCCCGTGACTCTCCAGGGCTCGGTGCCGTCCGGCGAACGGCAGGAATCGGCGACGAAACCGCCGCGCTGGTCGTAGTTGATCGTCCAGATCTCGGCCCCGGGCGCGGGTGAGGGCTGCAGCGGCGCCAATTCGGCGTCGACGATCTCGCCGCGGCGCAGGTCGACCGCGCGGCGCACGTCTCCCATGTCGTCGCCGCGTTCGAGGCGCAGCCCGTCCAGCCGCGGCGCCTCGCACAGCAGGTTGTAGGCGTCGTCGATCCGATCGCGCAGCTTGCGAGCCGCACGGGCGAGACCGCGGTAGTCGAAGAACGCACGCTGCTCTCCCAGCAGCCGCGCGACGAGATCGGCGTGCCGGGCCGACGCGAGCAGAACCTTCCATTCGCGGTCCCAATCCGGTGCAGCCTCGCCTGCACCGTCGGCGTCGTCCCCGCTGTCCGGCCCGTCCGCCGGATCTTCTGCCCGGTCCCGGGACAGGCTCGTGCTTATCCCGACGACGATGTCCTCGCGCTCGTCCGCGGGCAGCCATCGGACCAAGGCACGCACCAGAGACCCGAGCGCGCTCACTTTTCCGCCGGTCCGATCGTGCTGTCGGCACGAGTCGACGCTCCGCGGGGCACGCCGGACATGACAAGGCCCGCCAACAACCATTCCATGGCCACGATCCTGCCCCAGCGTCGTTGCGGCGCGTGGGCACTGACGAAACTGGCCCGGCTGGTCGAGCTGGAATCCGGGTGGGCTGAGGCCGCAGCACGGCGTCACTTTGTTGCATGCGGACCTGCGGGCGGACAACCTGCTGCTCGCCACTGATGACCGGGTCTTCATCGTGGATTGGCCCTACGCGTTTCCAGCCAAGCTAGCGTGTCGGCCGAATGGGCGGGTTGCTGGCCTGGCTGAGATGGGGGTGCGATGAGCGAGGGTTCGGTGCAGAGGCTGGCGTGGGACGATCTTCCGCAAAGCGTTCGCTCCGCAGCGAGGGATGCGCTGGGCAGTCACGTCGTCGGCGAGATCGGCCAGACGGGTGGATTCTCGCCGGGTTTGGCGTCCAGGCTTCGGCTTGCTGATGGCCGGTGGGTGTTCGCCAAGGCCATCAACGGCGACCGGAATCCGACCGCTCCTGGGCTGTATCGACGAGAGGCGGCGGTTATGTCGGTGCTGCCGGATGAGGTTCCCGCTCCGGCGTTGGTGTGGACCTATGACGATGACGACTGGGTCATGCTCGTTCTTGAGGATGTCGACGGGGTGATGCCTGGCCAGCCGTGGGACCGGGTTCAACTCGACTCGGTCATCGCGGCGATGGCCGATCTCGCTGCGGTGCGGGGCGCGAGCGCGTTGCCGATCCCGACGCCCGAGGAGGACCTCGCCGACAACTTCCGCTCTTGGGCCGTGCTCGCGGAGGCGGAGGACATGACCGTGCGCCTGGGCATGTGGGAGCGCGCGAATCTGGAACGGCTGGTCGGTCTTGAGAGTCTCTGGGTGCCTGCGGCCGAGGGGGACGCCCTTGTTCACGCGGACTTGCGGGCCGACAACATGATTCTCGCCGACGATCGAGTGACATTCGTTGACTGGCCTTATGCCCTGGCGGGCGTCGCCTGGCTGGACATGGTGTTGTTTGTGCCGTCCGCCATCGCCGACGGGGGTGTCGATGCGGCCGAGGCGTGGTCCAGGTTCCCACCGGCTCAGGACGCCGACGACGATGCCGTCAATGCGGTCTTGGCCGCGGCGGCTGGGGACTGGACCTATCAGTCGTTGCTGCCGCCTCCTGCCAACGTGCCGTCGCTGCGTGCGCACCAACGCGAGAAGGCGCGGGCGGCGCTGACTTGGCTTCGAACGCGTATCGGTTGAGGCGCGGGCCGCGCGGGAGCACGCCCAGAGGCGCAGGACATCGCCGCGCTGGTTGGCCAGCACACGACGTTGGACGGGAGGTGACGACCTCCGGACCGTGGCGAGGAGCAGCGAGGCTCGTCGCCTCCAGGCCTTCCAGATCCCGACCGAGCGCGTCACCGACCTCGTCAGCCCGTTTGCCGCGCCCGCGACCTGCGACTATGCCGCTCGGGTGGAGTCCGGAGGTTCCTTCGTGCCGTTCGCGAGGTCGCCGAGGTCACTACCCGCTTGTTGCGGATACTCCTCAATTAACTCTCGCAGTCTTTCCTTTTCCAGCTCAGCAAGAAGTTCTCCGTACTTCTTCTTGATGGAACTATGCTGACCATGCTCGATATTGCAGATAGCCCCCGGGCTTACTTTTAACATCTCTCCAATCTCTCGCAGAGTCAATCCGAGCTTTATTCTGCGGACACTAAATCCGTGCTTCATGTCGAAATCCTTCCAGTGGCTCCTGCAGGCTCTTCCGTCCATCGAAAGCTTGCCTGCCAGCTAATACGTGCCAGATCGCCACCTGTTCAGGGCACGCGAAACCCCACTTCGCCATGCGGTTAGGTGGTCGCGAGTCGAAAGTAGGCCCGGCTCAAGAATTGTAGGGTCGGCCTGTGTCAATGCGCAAGTCGGTCACGAAAATGCGATCCCGTCTGCCGGTGATCTGGCCGGTCTGCCAATCGAATGGCGCACCGTCATGTTCGCTGCGAAGATCCGTCGACACTGATCACCTTTCCCCGGGTGTCAGGTCCGACCTCCATGCTGATGCTCGACATCGATCGCTTGAAGTGGTGGAACAGCCGCATCGGCCACCCCGGCGGCGACAAGGTGCTCGAGGCTGTGGCGACGGTGCTGCGCGCCGAGACTCGCGCCGGGGACATCCTCGCGAGGACGGGCGGCGAGGAAAAAGGCCGCCGTGCTCCCGGGAGCTGACTGGACCAAAGCCGTCGACATCGCCGAGCGGAGCCGCCGGTCGGTCGAGAGACTCGAGACCAAGGTCGTCAACCCGGCCGGCGGCGACACGATCCGGCTCGGGCACGACGGGCTTCCCCAGTGCACGATCTCGATCGGCGTCGCGACCTCGCCCGAGCAGGGTTCCGACATCGTCGCGCTGGAGCGCTACTCCGACCAATTGCTCGAAGCAGCCAAGCAGAACGGCCGCCGCAACCAGGTCGTCGCGCTGGCCATGCTCGTTCAATCGCCCGCCGTCGGGGGCGGCCCGGAAACGGCGGCCTCGGCTGTGCGCACGGAAGATCGCCGGGATGCCGCCGCGGCGCCGTCGCCGGGCAGCGGCCACAGCGACGACGACGGCGCTGTCGAGATTTCGCTGCCGCCGCAGGAGCATCGGCTCCGGGCGGCGCGCTTCCGCGCCTGCTTATCCGTCCGAGGGCTCCGCGTCATGGCGTGACGGCGGGTACTCGTCGGGGCGCACCGCGAGCTGCATCCGTGGCCGCACTTCGTACTCGCCCGGGTCGGACTCCAGCACCACTGCGATCGCGCACAACCCGGTCCGGCGGGCCAATGCTTCGTTGAGGTACCTCAGGGTCGCGCGGTGCTCAGGACGGACCGGGTCGAGGTTCAGGGCGGAGCCGCCCGCGGCTATCCAGACCACGATTTCGGCGTCCGCGTGGGCGGCGTAGGCAACGACCTTGCCCAGGTGTTCGTGATCGGTGGGACCGAACTGGTTCTCGATCATCACCGTGCGGCCGGTCTCGTCGCGGGCGAGGATGTCCGCCCGGAAGGAGCCGACACGCGCTTCGAACGCCACGAACCGGAGGTTCAGTCCCAGGAGGGCGCCGATCTCGTCGAGGTGGTCGCGCACCCAGGGCGTGAAGCCTCGCGCCTCCCCGTCGCTCCAGCGCCGACGGGCGTTCCACTGGAAGACCGCGGTCTCCAGGGGCAGGTCGCCCCAGTCGATGTGCTCGGGTTCGGAACGCGTCACGGCGGCATCCTGCCAGCATGCACCGACAAATCGGCCCGGCGCGGGGCGAGCGGCGTTTGGCGCGAGGCGGCAGTCGGCGGCTGGCCCGGCGCGACTGCGGCCGTGCGTCGTCCCTGTCAGACTGTCCGGATGGGATCGGGCGAGGGCGTGCGCACGAGCGTGCTGGCGCAGCTGGACACGCTGGTCGGGAAGCTGCGTGAGCAGTCCGTCGAGATGGGCAAAGGTCCCTACCAGAGCGACGAGAGCGCGCGGATCGCTGCGCTGAGCACGATCTGGCCGGTGCTGGAGTACCTGCGCGGCGTGATGCACGTGCTGGTTCCGGAAGTCGACGAACTCGCGGTCGAGGCGGTGCAGCGGGTGCTTGCCGACTCGCCGGCGGGCCGGTCGTTGTCCGAGGACGAGCGCGACGAACTGCAGGAGCGGGCGACGGTCCTGCTGCGGGACGTGCTGCTGGTGGGTCAGTTCGGGGGCGTGGCCAACCCGCAGACCTGGTCCTCGCTGCTGCCCTCGCTCTGCGTCGAGGCGCTGGTCGAGGCCGACGCGCTGGCCGATCTCGACGAGAAAGCCGAAGAATTGTAGCCGCGCCGTTGGTCGGCTGCGTCAAGCGGGCCGATAGCGTGGCACGCATGGCAAGCGCAGACCGCGTGACCCGTTACCGGGCGATCGCGAAGGAGCTGTCCGAGCTGATCGACCTCGCCGACAGCGCGGATTTCCCGTTGCGGGAGAAGGAAATGCTCCCGCGCGTGCACGAGCATTTCTTCGCGGCGGTGTCGGATCTGCAGCGATCGCAGAACTGATCGCTTCGACGGGCTCCGGATCGGGACGAGTCCATCGCGTCCGGCTCGACCTTCAAGCCGACGACGTCGGCCGGTGATCGCCCCCGAAGCCTCAGGGCCGTAGCCGGTCGTCATCAGGGCGCTTTAGCCTTCGCTGCTGGCGAGGCGGTCGAGCCGCCGTCGATCGCCGAGCTGTGTGCGGCGACTGGGATCATCGACCCGAAGCCGTACTCGCCGCGTTGACTGCGGCGCCGCTCGCGCACACAGGCCGGCTGTGGCCGCTGGTGAACCTGCTGTCGGCGGAGTTATGGATCCGCTCCTGGTCCACCAGCGGCTCGGGCGGTGTCCCCTCAGACCTGGCGACCGAGCGGGCGCGGCACCGGTAGCTCACTGATGTCCTGACCGGGCACCAGCGGCAGGAACCCAGTGAACCCGGCGGTCTCCAGCCGGGTCAGCTGCGCGGAGAATTTCCCGCTCCGGCGCAGCGAGGAGACGACGACGCCCTGCTCGTCGCGCAGCCGCCGCGCCACAGCAAGAGCATCGGCGACGGGGACGTCCGCTTCGTAGAGCACCGCGACCTTTGCCGCCTCGGGTTGCTGCTCGATGAGGTCGACGATGCGCTCGAACCCGATGCTGAACCCGCACGCCGGCACCTGCTGCCCGAGCGAGCGGCCGATCAGTTCGTCGTAGCGGCCGCCCCCGGCGATCGACCCGGCCGCGGCAGGGTGGGTGATCTCGAAGATTTGACCGGTGTAGTAGCCCATGCCACGCACCAGCCTCGGGTCGAATGCCCACGACACCCCGTCCAGCGCTGCCAGACACGCGGCGATGGTGGCCAGATCGTCGGCGACCTGGTCCTGCAGGCCGGGGACCGCTTCGGTCAGCACGTCGGCGACCTTGTCGGCGGGCAGGCCGGTCAGGGAGTCAATTTTGTCCCGGGCTGCGGACGCAACGTCGGCGGGCAGCCCGCGATCACCGACCAGTTCGGCGATAACGCCGTCCCAGCCGATCTTGTCCAGCTTGTCGACCGTGACGAAGAACCCGGGCTGGGCCTCGGCCGGGACGCCTGCGCACGTTGCGAGCGCGGCAAGGAACCGGCGATCCGACAGCCGTACCGTCGATCCGGTCAGACCGACCGCGGCCAGGGCTGCGGTGGTGGCCTCGATCAGCTCGGCCTCGGCGAGCACGCTGGGCTCGCCGACCAGGTCGATGTCGCACTGGTAGAACTGCCGGTAGCGGTCCTTCTGCGGCCGCTCCGCCCGCCACACCGGTCCGAACTGGAACGATCGGAACGGTGCCAGCAGCTCGGCCCGGTGCTGGGCGTAGAAACGCGTCAGCGGGACGGTCAGGTCGTAGCGCAACCCCATGTCCACCAGATCCGACACCGGCGTGCCGGCGGGCAGTTGTTCGTCGAGACCGCGGCGCAGTATCCGGAACGACAATTTCTCGTTGTCCCCGCCCTGACCCGCGGTCAACCGCTCGATCCGTTCCAGCGCGGGAGTTTCGATCCGTTGGTAGCCGAACCGGCGATAGACGTCCTGGATCAGGCCGAGCACCCGGTCCCGGTTCGCCACGGCATCCGGGAGCAGGTCGCGGGTGCCCCGGGCGGGGCTGTTGTTCATTTTCATGGCTCATTCCTCAAAGTGTGTTGGCAGGCAAGGGAAGCCGGCGTTCACGCCAGGCATTGACGGGTGGGGTCGATCGGCCCGGTCAATGTCGGTCCGGCACCGGCTCGCAGGCCTCCTCCGCCCCAGCCGGCTGCCGCGGTGCCGCAGCAAGACCCAGCGACGCCCTCAGGGCCGCCTTGTCCTCGCCGACCACGCTCGTCGCGGCGTCGGGCCGCGCACCCGCGGGGCGGCTGGCCGCGACGGTCGACAGCAAGTGCCCCGCCCGGTGAAACTCCCGGATCCTCGACGCCCCAGCATCGAGGTCGGAGCAGACGGCTTGCCGAAGGCCCAGCTCCTTGTCGTAGTCGATCCACCAGCCCAGCTCGACCGCGTCCCGAGCGACCTCCAAGAGCCGGTCCCGCCGATCGCACTCGACGCCGAGGGCGTCCAGGATCTTCAGGATCTCCGCCTGCGGCGGGTGAATCCGCTCGTTCGCCAGCCGGGAGATCTTCGATCGCGACCGGGGCTGCCCGATGCGCGCGGACAGTCGCTCATGCATCAGCCCTGCGGCCTCGGCCAGTTCGGCCGCAGCCGGCGAACGCAGGGGCTGATCACCGCTCCGCTCCGCACCCGACAGATTTCCGCACAGTTCAAATTCTTGCACACATGCCCTGATGGTCGGCGGGGCGCCGATATCGGCCGGCGTGCCCCGCGGCGACCTTCCCCGCCTATGACGACCACTGCGGTGTCCGCCATCGAGGCGGGAATCTCCGGGCGGCCGGATCGCCGGTCTCGTCGCGCGATGCGAGGGGCTGAGCGACGACGAGACGTGTTAGCTGCGCTGAACAGCCACTGTCCTCATGGGACAGGCGATCGTTGTAAGAGGCGCTGTATCCATTGTGGATGGAACGGCTTTGATTTCCCGTTTGCTGGCGCAAGCTTGCCGTCGACCCGACCATGGTCGGGTCGACGCGTGGGCGCGGACGAACCTGGCACGGCTGGTCCTCCGGTCGGATCCGGCCGGGCTGCGGAGGATGTGACGGAGAGCGCTTTCGAATGTCCACTGATGGACAGTATCCCGTCACGGGACGAGTCACAGTCGTGTCCATGATCGAACACGCGACCATGCTCGCAACCTTCGCTGCGAGCGGATTCCTGCTGGTGGCGGCCCACAACCTGGCCGATCACGTGACCGGCCAGTGCGACTGGCAGGCCGCGAACAAGGCCGCTCCGACACGGGAGGAGGTCGCGGCGGGGGCGAGCCCGCATCGCGGCTGGCGGGCGAATCTGGCGCATGTCGCCCAATACCATCTGACGCTGATGGTGCAGGGGTTCCTGGCGTGGCTGGTGCTGCCGCTGCACTGGTCCGTGCTCGGCGTGGTGAGCTCGCTCGGGTGGTCGGCCGTGACACACGCTTTGCTGGACCGCCGTTGGCCGGTGAGATGGATCCTGGAGCGCACCGGTTCGTCGGGCTTCGCCCGGCTCAACGCGGGCGGCCTGAACGGGATGTATGCAGCGGACCAGGCGCTGCACCACCTCGCGCTGGCGGTGTCGGCCACGCTGCTGACGGTGCTGCAGTGACCGCGAGGCACATCTCAGGGGCAGTGCGGGTCAGTCGTCCTGGCTTCGAAAGCTTGCGCGATGGCGAGTGCGTATTGTTTGGATTCCTCGCAGTCGAAGGATTTGTAGTGATCGTACGCTGCGGATCGTGTCGCGGAGGCGGCCCAGACGTATCGGTAGCCGTCCCGTGCGGCGGTCGAGATTCGTCCTTCAGCCCATTGGTCGTCGACCTGGGCCAGAGTCAGTCGTGAGAGGCGCTGTGCGTCGCACGGGATGCACTTGAGGTGCGGGAAGTGCCAGCGTGCGGAGTCGTTGTCTTTGGCATTGGGGCAGTCGGCGTAGGTCTGTTTGATGAACGTCGGGATCATGGCTCGTCCAAGGGCGGTCGGGGCGGGTTGACGGCGTGGGCGTGGGCTTGCAAGGCCACTGTCCCCGTTCGGCGTTGGGCATCGCAGGGAGCGCTGTTTCCGGCTTTTTCGTTGGTGTTTCCGGTTTCTGGCCGGTTGTTTCCCGGTCGCCGTTGCTTCGCTCGTGCTCGACGGCTTCGCGGCCGGCGTGCCTGCCTGAGAGGTCGGGCTTGCGGGTATCTCGCGCCGGGGAGCGGTCAGAGGAGTCAAGGCGGGTGACGGGGTGGCGGATGTGTCCGTTGGTCGGTTCGCGGTTGAGGCGCAGGTCGCCTTTGCCTGTGGCGGTCTTCGCTGCCCGGGTGCGGCGGTGTCTGTCTCGGTCAGATGCGGGCAACGTCCACAGCAGCAGTGGAAACAGCGGCCTCCTTCACAGACTGTCTTGAGCGGGAGAGAGTCGGGTCGTGTCCTGGATCGGGGTGGCCGGTGACGAGGCGGCCTTGTGCGGCCAGCCGTCCGGACAAGCGATGTCGCGGCTGTCGTCGAAGGAAAGGAGCCCTGCGAATGGGTAAGCAGAGCAAGGCCGGAGAGCGCGGGTACGACGGGGGCGGCAGCGAAGAATGACCCAGTCGAGTGGCGGGAAGTCCTGTGACGTCGTCGAAGTGCGGACGATAAAGAGCGGCCGTGCGTATCGCGTCGATCTGGATGGAGACGTGTACTTCTTCGAGCTCGACCAGGACGAAACAGGCGTGTTCGTGCGAACCCGCGCGCATTCCATCGGCGGGTATTTCCTCGAACGGTTCGGCGATGAGTTGTCGCCGTCCTCGATCCGCAGGTTCATCACGGGGTACTGGCGGGCGAACGACACCGACCGGGCATAGGAACAGGTGTCTGTGCCGACAGTCAGGATATCCGCCCGGCGGCAGCAGCTTTCGCGCTGATTGGTTCGCCGATGTGCCGCTGTTGCGGCGTGCGATTCGTTCCGTCGCGGCCTGGGGCCCCTCGCCGTCTCCGCCGGGGACAAGCCCGTATTCCAATCATGCGCGAATCTCGGCAGACCGCATTGGCTGTCCGGGATAGGCGGTGCCGCCCGGGGCGGGTCCGCGCTGGCATCGCCTAGCGTTTATGGGCGGCCGCGGCCAGCATTGCGTCGACCAGCCGGTCCGCGGCGTCGGGCTTGCTGTGTGCGCGGGCCCGACGCGCCATGTCCAGCCGCCGATTGCGGTCGGTCAGCAGCGGCGTCACCGCAGCGCGGAGGTCGGCCTCGGACACTTCGCTGGGGAGGGCGACTGCTGCGCCGGCGTCGTGCAGATTCCGGGCGTTGTGGACCTGTTCGTTGCCCGCCGAGGACGGGAGGGGGACGAGCACCGACGGTTTGCCCAGCGCGGTCAGTTCCGCGATCGTTCCCGCGCCGCTGCGGGAGATCACCAAGTCCGCGAGGGCGAACACGTCGGCGAGTTCGGAACCGACGAACTCGGTGACGATACAGCGCGACGCCAGTTCTTCCGGCAGCTGCGCGAATTGTTCGCGCAGCTGCGCTGCGTTGTTCTTGCCGCACTGGTGGACGATATTGGCGTGCTGCAGCAGCCACGGCGCGCTTCGGCAGACCAGCTGGTTGATCTGCCTGGACCCCTGGGCCCCGCCGGTGACGTACACGGTGGGCAGCTCCGGAGCGAACCCGCTCAATCCCAGCGCGCGCACCGCCCTGTCGGCCCGGCCGTGCAGCAGCTCTGGGCGCACCGGATTGCCGGTCACCACCGCGCGAACCCCGCGGGGCAGCAGCTCGAGCGTCGACTCCGACGACACCGCCACGCTGGTCGCGATCCGGGCCAGCAGCCGGTTGGTCAGGCCCAGCCGCACGGTCTGCTCGTGAACGACCAGCGGCCGACGGCACAACCGCGCGGCGAGCCCGACCGGCACTGCCACGTAGCCGCCCGTGGCCAGCACGACATCCGGTCGGAACCTTGCCACCAGGGCCCGCGCCTGTACCACCCCCAGCGGAACGCGTCCTATGTCCCGGACGTTGGCCGCCGAGATCATCTTCAGCGGATTGGACGCGCGCCGGATCTTCCCGGTGGCGACCGCCGCGAACCGGATTCCCTCGGCCTGCGCGACCCGCTGTTCCAGACCGCCGTCCTTGCCTGTCCACAGCACGTCCAGCGCAGCGCCGTCCGCCTCCAGACGGGACCGCAGCCCGCGCACCGCGGTCAGCGCAGGATAAGTATGCCCGCCCGTGCCCCCGCCGGTGACGATCATGCGGAGGACCCTGCCAGGGCTCCCCGGGGACTGTTGAGTGTTCACAGAGGCTCTTCTCCGCCATCAGCGCCATCAGGACACGGCGCGCGTGTCGTCCACACCATGCCGCAGCCGCGGACCCCACGTGCAACGGGGTCGAGAGCGCCCGCCGAATGCCGCAGTGCCGCCGCATTTCTGCCGCGGCGCCGGCGGACGGCCAGAGCAGCAACGGTGTTCGTATGGCTCAGGTAGCCAGCGAGGCGATTGCCTCGGCGACCGCCGCCTCGTGCCCGATGGTGTCGATGGGGCGAATCAGGATCCGCACGTTCTGGATGTGGACAGTGGTGCAGGAGCTCGGGTCGGCCTCGCCGTTGTGAACGGACACCACGTCGCCTGGCCGGAAGACTCGCGTGCGTTCGGCATCGGCGGCCAGTTCGAGCAGTTCGCCGACGACCTCCATGGCATGCGGCCCGCGTTCCCAGGTCAGGGAGAATCCGCCGTTGGCGGTCTCCCAGAACCGGAAGTTCTTGGCGCCTTCGAGGATGCCCGGGGCTCCGGTGTCGAACAGCGCGGACATCAGCCGGCCGAGCACCTCGTAGTGGTGAGGGGTCCATCGCGGTTCAAGGGTCACGAACACCAGGATCACCGTCCGGCCGCGGGGCCGGGCTGCTGACGCGCCGAACGCGGGGCCGAGGTCCGCTGATCAGGTGACGCTGTTGGTGGAGTCGCTCGGTCGGCGAACGGAGCTCCTGCCCAGAGGGTGCTTGGCTTACTGGGTTTCGGTGGGGAAGGCGGAGGGATCGCCGGGGCCTTGCTGTCGGATGAGCCGTGAATCGGTGTTGGCGTTTGGTCAGCGCAGGGCGTACCTGACCGGCACGGCCGTGCCGTCAGGGCTTGGGCTCGGCGGATCTGGGGCTGGCAGTACGTTGAGGCGGTGCTGGTGGATTGGGACCTGGATGCCGAGTGGACGCCGGAGCGGTCGGCCGTGGCGCGCAACATCGCGGTCTGGTACCTGCGGGACAAGGGTGCAGCCGAGCTCGAGATGGAGATCGCGCGCGGCGCACAGTACTGGCTGCCTGCCGAGGGCGCGGGCGTGCCGACCTCGGGCCGCGGTGCCAGGCTGGCGAAGTGGGTGGCGGAGGGTCTCGCTCGCGCACGCCTGTTCTATCTGGAGCCGGCCGTGGGCGAGTTGGCGATTCAGGCCGGTGCGGACGTCCGCACCGGTCCCGGCGCGTTCGGCCCTCCGGTCCCGTACGGAATGGTCGTGTCTCCTGGCGGGCTCGGCTACACCTCCGACGGGATGCAGCTGATCGCCGCGGCCTGGCAGCCGACAGAGACCGGCACGGCGGTCTCTGGTTCCTCGACACCCGCGAGTGGTTCGCATTCCTGACCGACGAAAAGCGCATCGCCCCGGACTCACCGGCCGCCTTGATCCGCAAGTTCGGGTTTCTCCGCTACGTCCACACCGTCGGGCTGGACTTCGTCGTGGGCGAGGCAGCCAGACGACGATGGGAAGCAGGGACCGAAAGCATCTTCCCGGCGGCCGACAACCCCGGCAGCGCAGGGCACGGAGCCGCCTCGACGCTGAACGGCATGTGGGCGTTGGTGGCGGGTGCGTCGGTCAACCTGGAGCGGATGCCCTGTCCCGCGGACGTCGTCGAACGCGACCGGGAACTCGGCATCCTCCCGTCGAAGATCACGAGGTGCTGGATCGAGACCACCGACCCCGGCCGTGTCTGGGACTACGAGGCCGGACCTGTGTCGTGATCGCGTCACCCGCGCGCGGGGTCGGCACGAGACGACGCGGCAGCGGGGCATCGTCGTCGCTCGTCGGTCTCGTGCTGCGTCCGGTCGAAAGTTTCACCCGCTGAACGAGGCGACGGCGTGCCTGCGGGAGCGTGCGGCGAAGGACGAACTGGCCGTCGAGGTCGTCGTCTGCGCGGCGTTCTCGATCGCCCGCCGCGTTCGAGCTGGTGTCGCCCGGCCCAGCGGGGAAACCGCGGCCCGGCGGAGCGCCGCCTCATGATCACGGCGGCGGTCCGGAGGCAATCGCAAGTATGCGAAGTCGCCAGGCGCGTAGTGATCAGTCAGGCGTGGGGATTGTGCTCGGCCTGGGCTGGTGCGTCGGATCAGGTTGTCGGCGGCCCGGCGCCGCGCGGAGCGGCTCGAGGGGCAGCCCGGGATTTCCCGCGCTCGCGGCGCGACCGGGCGGCGGCGGTTCACGCCTCCGGCGGATGACCGTCCCTCGTCGCCCGAGGCATCGACCCGCTGCTGTCGGGCCGGTTCACTTTCGCGGTCATGCATCGTTGTCGCGGAGATCTTCGAACGCGCGGTTTTCGACCTTCTCGGCCGCGTTGCGCAGGAAGGAGGCGATCGTGCGCAGCGACATCGGACCGGCCACAGACTGGCCTACGATCCGTCGGCCGTCGACAACAACCTCAAGCTGGAAACGGACATCCGGATTTCTGGGATGTTCCTCGCGATTGCCGGTCTCGGCCTGGTCCACGTCGTCGACCCCTCCCCGCTGGGTGCCCTTGGTCTCGTCGGGCGCGATCGTAGCGTTCCCTGGACAGGGCGTCAGGCCGCGGCGGAGCGAGGAACTCGTCGCACGGTCGCTGGCCTGCTGCGATGGGGTCGTGATCGCCTGGTTGAGCAGGCCTGTGCGGAGGGAGGGGCAGTCGGGCGGTTGACCGGCAGCGTCGGCCAGTTTTCCCTGCATCGCTTGATATCTTGGGTCGCGGAATCGTCGAGCTCGGCGGAAACGGGGCGGTAAGGAGTCGGACGTGGGTGACGAGAGCGGGTGGCGGTTCGCTCCGGATCCGGAAGTCGCGGCGGCCTACGCGGCCGTGTGCGACATCGTCGCCGAGGAGAACCTGCCGGTCGACGTCGACGAGCCGGGCTGCCTTCGCCCGGCCCCGGTCACGCCGATGCAGACCATGGCCGCCTGCGAGCCCGCTTACACCGTCAAACTGGTCGTCAACCAGGAGAACGTGTGCGTGAGCCGCACCGGTCGTTGGGGGATCGGCGGCACCATGACCTTCGTCGACTACCCGGTGCCGCCGGGCGCGGCCGGGTTCCGCGACCGCCTGGCCGCAGTGCTGGTCCCGCGCATCCGGCACGAACTGACGCTCGCCGCCGACACGCGTGCCGCGGACCTCGCGCAGAACGGCCCGTTCGCCGCATACGAAGCCGTCGACGCCGTGCAGCCTCTCGCCTGAACAAGAGATCGCGCCAGAGCGCTGAGACGGCACCGGGAGATCGTCGGTCCGTGCGCCGAGCAAAGCGGCGCGCTGACCACTCTCCTGAAACCCGCCCACGGCGATGGCGCCGAGCGAATGCGACCTGCGACTATGTCGCTTGGGGTGGAGTCCGACGGCTCCTCCTCGCCGCTCGGGAGGCCACCGAGGTCGCGTCGCGACGCAACGGCGGTCGTGCGGCTGCTGTCGCGCGGGCGGATTCATGACCCGCCTGGCACGAAATCAAGGAGGATTGGGTCATGCTGAAGGGCAAATCCGCTGTCGAACTCGCTGACGCTCTCGAAACAATGGAGTCTTTTCCGCACAACACAGGCGGTTTGTCGATGCTCGATGAGGCGACACTCGCGTTCGGCGGCAAATCTGCGGAGATCGGCGAGGCACAGCGGACCTTTTCGCAAGCCCGGCATGCTCACAAGAGCTCCTACTCATCTGCATCTGGCGGCTACTCCGATGACCAGTGGCATCAGGTGATGCAGGCCGCCCACCGCTTGGCCGCGCTTCTGCGGGCGCTGGGCGACGTCCGCATCGCCCGCTGCTCGAGGCCGGCAAGCTGGGGCGAATGCGGGCTTCCGCTCGACGAGGACGGTCAGTGCCGTTCTTCGCTCGGTCACGCTGACAGCAGCATCGACACTCGTTGAACCAACATCGAGGCGATGCTGCGGATCGTCGGCTCAACGACCGGCCAGCCCCAAGCGCTTTGCCGCGCAAGGGTCCGCCGTGGCGGACAACAACCGCGGGCCGGTTGAACCGGGGTCCGCGCGCGATTCCGCGCGAAAGCGTCCCTTGCCGGACGCGTCTGCAGCGAGATCACCGGCGTTTGATTCGCCACAGCAGGTCCTGGCGGACCGGGACGCGATCATCCGGCGGTGGGATGTTGGCGTGCCTGGGGCGTTCGGGTGTGGTGGGGTGTGCGGATGGGCGACCAGGACCTTCCGGAATCCGCTGCGATCGTTCAGGCGTGGTTGAACCACCACATGGGCGCGTCGGCGCCGGTGATTCGTGCGCGCACGGACATGAGCCTGTTCATCGATGCCGAGACCGGGCGGCTCGAGGTGTGCGCGGTCACCGAGGAGAATCGCCCCGACGATGCGGTCGCTCGAGGCTGCCTGTGGTGCTTGAGCGCCGCCGGTGAGCGTCGCTTCTTCCAGTCCTCTCCCACAGAGTCGGCGGTTATCGTCTCCCGCAAACCCGCGAGCGTGGCGGTGTGGAGCTATGAGCGCTGGCGCGACGGGGCACGGGAAGTCGCGACCGACGACCGGTCCTACGCCCACCACGGCCCGGCCGACGACGCTCCCGACGTCGACCCTCTGCGGCTGCGCTGGCTGTGGTCCCAGGCCGGCGTGCCCGACGAGGAGGTCGCGCGGCGGCTCCAGGCACCGCCGCGAGTCGTGGCGCAGCGAGCGTTCGCGCTGGGCTTGCCAAGCCGGTTCAAGGCCCGGCAGGAAGGGTGCGACCGGCTCGTGCTGATGGAGTTGTGGACCGACACGAGCCTGACGAAAACGGAGATCTGCCGCCGGCTCGACCTGTCCCCGACTTCGCTGACCCGGCTCGCGCGGGGACTGGAGTTGCCCGAGCGACCGAAAACACCGCCGAAAACACCGCCGAAAGGCCCGCTGCGCTCGCCGAACCGGGCAGGCTCGGCGCATCCGCCGGGCAACTCCGCGGCATTGCGCGCGGCGAACGAACGACGGATGCAGGCAGCCGCCGAGACGATGCTGGAGCGGACGCGGGCCGCGCTGGCCTTGCCCGAGGACGACGTGCCGGCGCATCTGCGCGATGCCGGGCGGCTGCGCCTGGAGCATCCGCGGGCGTCGCTGGCCGGACTGGCGGAGCTGGCCGGGTGCAGCAAGGACACGATGGCCGGCCGGTTGCGGCGGCTGTGTCAGCTGCCTGCTCAGGCCCAGTCTGTGTGATCCGTCGCCGACCTCGTCACTGCGGGACTGCCGGACGGCGTCGTGGAAGACCCGGCCGGCGTGAACCCAGCGGGGCATAACGGCGCTCGGCGAGTCGCCTGGAAGGCGGAGCCGGCCGCCTCCGGCGCGGCTACCGCGACGAGCAGGGCGCGGTAGCCGCGATCAGCGAGCCGTCGAGGCCAGGACCGGTGCCGCGGCGAGCGGAGTGCGGTGCGCGACGCGGGCGTCGCGCAGGTGCTTGCGTTCGGTGAAGTCCCGCCGGGCCGGTCCGAAGACCAGGGAGGCGTGCAGGTCGACGGGATCGCGGCCGTGCAGCCGGTCGAACAGGCGGGCGGCGTAGCCGTGGGCGCGCAGCGCAGTGACGACGTCGGGTTCGTCGTCAACGAACGCGGCGAGATAGCCGGCGCGGAGGCGGCGAGCGATGAGCCAGCAGTGCTGCAGCTTGATCTCCACCGCGGGACCGTTTGCCTTGTTGGGGCGGGAGAACAGCGCTGCAGCGGGCGGCAACTCGTTGTCGGCGAGCCACTGCCTGGTGGCCGGCATCGTGAAGCCGGGCCGGGTCGTGGAGTAGAGGACGGTGAACCCGAGCGCGGCGGTCGCGGCGACCAGATCCCGCCCGGCATCCAGGACTGCGGCCTCGTCGAGGCGGGCGAAGAACTGCTGCCAGACGTCCCGCCTCCAGGGCGTGGGGCCCAGTTCGCCGGCGATGGCGGACATGTCCGCCAGCCCTCCGTCGATATCGAACACGACGACGCCCTGTCCATCCATGTCCCGACACTATGAGCCGCGCCCCATCCGCAGGCTGAACGACACCCCGTCGAACTGCCGAGACTCCGGTTTCGCCCGGACGGGTCGGTCCTCCGCCGCGCAGCCGCAACGGACAGGGAAAAGGCGGCAACCGGCCTTGGCGTCATCGGTCTGCCAGCCGGCGGTTGTTGCGTCCCGAGGCGGGCTCGGGTGGCGTGTCGCCGCTGCTCAGTAGGCGGCCCGACCGAAGTCGCAGACCGCGCGAGCGGTCTCTTCGTCGGCCTCCCGCAATGCGGTCGAGCGCGCGGGCTCGGGGAGAACTACAGGGCACCGACCGCCTGGCACGCGGCGGCAGTTGTTCTCTGGGCGATAGGCTCGCTGCTCGTGAACAACCGGCTTCGCTTCGGGAACCTGCTGGCCTGGCACGTCACCAGCACCACCGCCGTAGCCAGTTCCTGGACAACCGCTCACGCTGGCCACCAGTACGACATGGCTCGAGTCAGCCTCGCCTGCGCTCGCGAACACGACCGCCGCAACGTCGGGGGCTATTACCTGCGCGCCGATCGCGAAGACGGCATCGGCACATTTCTTGTGCCTGCCGACCGCAGCGTTCACGCCGCTCGAGTCGCCGCTGACATTCTCGTCTGCGCGCATCCCGAGGACCTCGTCGACCACGACGAGATTCCGTCGCTTCTTCGCGCTCGCTCGCTTCGCGACGGCCTCGGCAGCACCGTGCAGTGGCGCGGCGAACAGCTCCTGCTTCGCACCTTCGGCACCGAGGACACCCTCACCGTGTTGCGCTCCATGCACTACGACAGCGGATGGTGGGAGAAGTTCAGAGAGGGAGAGGCACCCGTCGCCACCATCGTCGCCGAATTCAGCCGTCCTGGCCCGCCCGACGTGTGGACGGCCCGTGCAGCCGAAGAACGGCTTGACGACAGCGATACCTGGCACCAGGCGATGCGTCGGGTACTCGACCGTCTGACTGGCCTGGTCAGCAGCGGAGACCTGCCGTCGAACCACATGGGCGAGTACATCCGCGCCTGAGTTGCCGCGTCCCGTTCTCCTCTTCCGAACGGTGACGGACGTCCTCGTTTCCGGACGTTCTTAGGAGCAATTGCGTCGGGTCCAAGCTGTGCCGGTGCGCGGGCGAGAACCCCATCTGCACGGTTTCGAGCGCGGGGTCGCGGGCGTCGGAGTCGCTGAGGATCCATCAGCGGTCGTCGGCACCGCTCACCGTGCGGAAGCCGTGCGCAACGCGGATCTCGGCGCGGCGGCGCGGGACCGCCCTGACCTCAGCCCGTTTCCGTCCCGCACGGCGGTGCGGATGGCTTCCCGAGCCGCTGGGCGAGGTCGTCGGTGACCAGCGCCGTCCGCTCCCAGACGAGGCGTGCCGACTCGCGGTTGTGTTAGCGTGTTCTCGCTGCCTGCGCGACCGTGGCATTGCCTCGCATTCCCGCCGGCAGTGGCAGGCCGGCCGCTCGTCCCTCGCGTTTCGCATCTGGCAACCAGCGGTCGGCCCAACATCAGTCATTTTCGCTGTCGAAGATCGTGGCCTGGAAACCGACGCAGCGGCAGGTCGGGATCCGCCGACGCGACAGATGCGCGTTGTTTCCTGCGCGTGGCCATCGGCATGACGGAATTCTTGAAAGTCCGGCAGCGGCTAGCTCGATGGTGGCGTGCGTTCGGGGCGTCGAAAGAATCCGGCAACCCAAGGATCGCCCTCCCATCGCCACGACCAGCGCAACTCCTGCTCGGTCAGCCAGCGTCCGAGGCGATCAACGAGGGTGCGGTGGTGGTCGCGCGGAGTCTCGCGATTGATGTCGCCGCTAGTGCTGAACCGCACGAACGCGTGCCCGTCCGGGCTCTTCGGCTCGTCGTCGTCCTCGTCCTCGTCGGGATAGGGACCACCGTCTGCGGCGTAGTGAACCGTGACCAAGGCTTCGGCGCCCTGGTCGGGTGCGGCTTGCAGCATGCGGACTGCCCCCCAGCTGCGCAGGTGGCGATGAGCGTCAGATGGCAGTCCGACCGCCGCGCAGGCTTGGACGAATAGCTGTTCTGCGTCGACCGGGTCCTGGACCAGCACCTCGGATGAGATACCCATGCCGTCTCCTAGCGTGTCGGTACCCTTCGGGCCGCATGCCTGCGTCCCCGCTTTGCTTCGTCCCGGGGTTCGTTCTATCGCACCATGGATGCCGCGGCAGTCGGGCGCGGCGGTGCGCGCGCCGGGCGTCTGTGAATGTTTCCCTCGCTGCGGCCGTGTGTGCGCTGCGAGATTATCGGCGTTCGATTCGCGTGAGCAGGTCTTGGAATGCGGGTTCTTCTCCGCCTGCTGCCGCAAGTTGGTCGTACAGGTCCGCTTCCAGCCAGCCCTGGGCTAATCCGCTGTTCAGGACGCGGCTCAGAAACGCGGTCTTCAGGTCGAACTGGGTGCAGACGCCGAGTTGCACGAGGTGTTGGGCCAGCTTGGCATAAGGATCCGGCGTCGAGGGCGCTTCGGCGGCGTGCTGGAGGCTCAGCTCGATCAGGCCCATCGCCAACATGCGGCCCCGGGGTCCGGCCACGAGTTGGCGTTCGACCATCTGACCCGCGATGTCGATCGCTGCGGCGGCGTTGCCCTGAGAAGTCGCCGCGACGATCAATGCCGTTTCTAGTTGTTTGGCCATGCTCATGGCCTCGGGGTCGGGTCCTGGCAGTTCCATTCGCTCTCCGGCAGTCGGGTCAGGCGAGGTCGGCTTTGCGAGCTGCGGCGGTGGCGGCCTGGAATTCGTGGATTTCGTCTAGGGTTTCGAAGACGTCGTCGCGTGCGAGGTCGTCGGTCGACTGGATCGGCTGCACGTCTTTCTCGGCGTACAGCGCGGCTCGGAGGGCGGGGCCGTCGAGATCAGGGGGATGCTCGTTGTTGGTTGGCATGGCCAGCTAGCCTACCGTCCCTTTGGCACTGCACCTCGCTCCTGCATGATCAAGCGCGACGCCAAAGCGTCCCCCTGCCCTCGTCATGCTTCGGGCGGACTCATCGGTGTCGGGAGCAGAGCTGTTGTGAGTCTCGTCGTCTCCGGCACGAGCACAGTGGCCGGAGGGGGAGGAGGCGATCTGCCCAGCCCGCCCGTTATGAGCCGCGGGCGAAGGCGGCCGCGGGCGACGGCCGGATCGCCACGGCCCGAGCGGAATCGGATGCCGCTATTCGAGAAACACCCTGTGCGCGGTTGGAAACAACGGACGCTCCCCGTCCCGGTCGTCGCAGGAGATAGTCGTCTCAAGGACATCCGCACCTTGGTAGCCGCGCGATCCAACAGCGGAATCCAGTCGGCAACCCGCATCGCGCATGCCCTGCCGCCACATCGCCCGAAGGCGCATTCATGACACGCTCCTATTTGGACCTCAGCATCGCCATCGGCCGCCCGGCCGACGTACTGGCGCTCTTGCGCGAATGCCGACGACTGCTCGGCACACCGGGCGAGGTGCCGGCGATCACGTCCAGGACAGAGTCCCCGCTGCTGCCCTCCGGCCGCGGCCACGTCTCCAACGCGCTGTTCTGGGATTTTCCCGCGAGTTTGTCGATCGGCTACGGCATCGACGGCCCGATGACCGAACTCCCGCCCGACGACGCCAGCGAACGGCACCGGAGGTCGCTCGCCGAAAATCCCGTGAGCAACGGATGGGCCGCGATCGAGGTGTCCCTCAAACCCTTCATCGGCTGGTCGGAGATCTCGCCCGGCGCGACCGACCACGACCTCGGCGCCTGGCTGATCCGCGAACTCGGCCGGTGGCTGGACGCCCGAAGGCTGCCGTGGCAGTGGGAAGCCAACGGCGCCAGCACCTATCTTCCCTACAGCACCGGGCCCACGTGCCTGCCGAAACTGGGCGACGCCTCGGCCGGCGCGGTCACCCCCGAAACCGCCATCCGGGTCACCGAACGCTACCTGCCCGACTGGCTGCGCCGCTGGGACGGACCGTCGCAGGGGGAAGGGACCGTGCTCGAGGGGTGGCAGTCGTGACCACGCCACGCGTCGCCGTGCCGCCGGTCGTGTGTGCCGAGGCGTTGGTGCAGGATCCAGGCTTGCCGCCCGGCTCGGACCCGCTGCCTGCGGTGCTCGCCTACCCGGATACCGGGCGGCTGCGTTCCGAGCAGACGTTCCGGCCGCCCACGCTGGCCGCGCTGAACGACGTCCTGGCCGGCGCCGGCCAGCGGAAGCACATCTGCCGCCGGGACCACGAGGCCGGAACGGTCCGCCTGGTCCAGCCAACCGGGCAGGCCGCGGCGACGAGGTTCGTGAGCGACGAGCTGCCGTTCTGCCCGCCGCCGTCTCCCGCGCCCGGGACCCTGAAGGACGGACCCCGGCCCGGCCCGGCGCCAGCCCAGGGCGTGGGCTGGAACGCGGACACCCGCCTGGCGATGCCGACAACGGCCGACCGGCGCGAGGTCGAGGAACCTTACGTGCGCGCCCCGCCGGACGTCGAACAGCGTCCCCGCAGGAGACGGTGCACGTCGCCGCGCTGTGGACGATGCCCTTGCGCGCGACCCGCCCCGAGAGACCCGTACGAGTCCGAACGCTGGTCGAGACGCTTCACGGCGTCGCCCGACTCGCCCGCTGACCTGTCGCGACGAAAGGAATGTCATGGCCGAGGCAGAGAACGATCCGGCGCGGCTGCGGATGCTGATCGACACGACGGTCGGCTCCGCTGCCCTGGCGGACTACCGGACGTGTGCCGCCGACTACCGGGCGGCCGCGGAGGAGCTGGAGCGACTGAACGCGGCTGCCGCGCACTCGGAGGACCACTCCGAAGCAGACGCCTTCCGCAACGACCAGTACGTCGAGGCCGCAGTCGACGCCTTCGAGGCTGCGCAGCGCGTGCTCGCCGCGCTCGGGTACTGACTGACAACCCGTAGCCGCACGAGCCAGGCGCACGGTCGCGAACCGCAGTTCCTCGCCGGGTTCGACGACATCGCGGTGCTGCGCTACCGCGCCGCCGGCGCCTGCCGCCGCGTCCACCTCGAGCAGGCAGCGCAGGTTGTCGACGGTCAGGCGGTCAGCTCGCCCGCTTAGCCGGTCATGCCGCCGACGCTAAGAGCCCCCGCCGACACAAGTCATCGTCTGGCCCTTGTGCAGCGCGTGGTGGCAGATCTTCGCGACGACGAAGACGACGGGAAACATCGTGGGGCCAAGTGGAAACGAGTCCCTGCCCACCGTGCCGCCTTATGCGGGCGACAGTGGAGTCCACGCCCACGCGTTGCCGACGACCTCGAGGCCTCAGGTGACGAGCACGGCAACCCTGTCACCGACGGCCTGGGCACCCCGGGCGACCGACACCCCGGTGACGTCCCGGGAACGGCCGCCGCGAGACAAGAGGAAAGCCATGGGAGCGAACAACTTCTCTGCGTACCAGCCCGGGACCGATCCCGAAGAGTCGTTCCGCGCGGCCGTAGCGGCCGCGGAATGGGAGGACGGCGCGGGCGGCTACACAGGCACGATCGCCGAGAAGGCCGTCGAAGGATTCCGGATCATCCGGAGCGAACCGGTCGAGCCGGAAGAAGCCGCGAGGATCGGCTCCGACGTCCTCCGCGAGGACGGCGACGAGCGGTGGGCGGATATCCGCGACAAGTGGGGCCGGGCCGGCGGGATCGCGGTGAAAGCCGGGCTGCGGGAACACCAGGTCGACATCCCGGAGACTCCCGGCGGCTACCCGGACGAGGACGCAGCGGTGGCCGCGGCGATGACGGACAGGCTCGTCGAGGGCGAGCACGTCGTCTACGGCCGGTCCGGTTCATGGAAATACGAAGGCCGCCGGGTGGTGGGCGGGTCGCTGACCGTGCCGACCGAAGGTGCGCAGGTGCACACCGGTTGGCTGTGGGTGGGCAAGGCGCCGACCTGACGCGGGAACCGGCCCGGGCGAACGGGAACCGGCCCGGTGCTCGCGCCGACTCCGCCCGGCAGCGCATCCTGGCCGTGAGCGGTGAACCCAGCCTCGCGCTGCAGCGCGATCCCCGGTCCGGCTTTCCGAACTGCAACATCGGCAGAACAAGAGGAACAGCGATTCATGTCCTGCCCCGATTTCGATGGGATGTAGTCGATGCTGATCCGGGTGCCGAGCGGGTTCCGCCGCCGCAGCGATCTCCGTTCGGCGCTGAGGAGGAATGCGACATGACGGCCCGTCAACGGGATATCGCGGTCAACACCCTGTACGCGGCGTTCGGGCTCGAGGACGTCGCTGAAGCCCTCGCCCCGCGCATGTCCGACACCGAATCGGAAGCCATGGCCGCCTTCATGGACGCGATGGACGACCCGGTGCACGCGGAAATCTGGAGGAGAGAAGCGCGGAAGAAATGACTGCGCTGGAACACCGGCTGGACCTCGGCGTCGCGGCCCTACTCGGCGGCCGGATCGCGTGGGTGTCCGAAGTGGACCCGAACGGCGGCCGTTCTGGCCGCACGGTTGCCCAGCGTGCCGAACCTCGGCGATCTGCGCACCACCGACTTCGCGCGCGGGGAGCGGGTGCAGGTACCACTGTGCGCACTGCGTCACCAAGCCTGATGTCGACGGTGCGCCCTACACCCGATCGATGCGAGCCTAGAGCGCGAGGCTGTTCCGGAGCCTTGCGGACAGGATCCGTCGCGCGCAGGGATCCGGCAGGCAGCCCCGATCAGCTGGAACCGTCGGTGGGCGCTTCTCCCCAATACGGGTGCGCTTCCCTCCAGAGGCGCGCGCCTTCCACGTCGCCCATGGCTGCCATGAAGTCAGCCATGGCGTCCGCTTCCACATCCCTCATTATCGGCGCGAGTTTCTCGGCTGCTTCCTTGCGGGAGAACACGGTGTAAAGCATGTCGACCGCAACAGAAAATGGACTGTTTTTCATTTCGCCTCCTGCCGGCATCGCACAGCAATCTCTTGAATAAGGCATCAGGGGACGTCGAATCGACCAGGCGCGGTAGTACACGAGGACTCAGCGAGGAGGCCGCCCGCTGGAGGAGCCGTCGGCGGGCGGTCAGCGCAGCGGCACGGTCCCAGGGGCGGCGCGCCGCTCGACGACGGGAGCGTCGGCCATCGCTCTCCATTCGAGCGAGCCGCAGATGTAGAACCGGCCGTCGACGGAGACGACGTCGCCGGGGAACAGCGCCCGGTTGCCTCGGGCGTTGTAGTCCACCACCCTCGGATCCGAGGAGAACGAACGAGGATCGTCGTTGAACAGATTGAGCGCTTCCTCGGTCAATTCGTAGTCGGAGTCGCGGCTCCCAGGTCGTGCCGCGTAGGCGAAGACCTCGGTGACCCGGTGGCCGGACGCGTGCAAGGACGGCTTCGGGTCGTCGCTGTTGTTGTGGAATATCCGGACCCACACTGGGGGACAGTCGTCGAACATGACGGCTCCGAAAGTCTGATGGTGTTCACAACACGGTGTGCAGCCTCCGCTGACGGGGTCGTGGATTTACGAGACGCTGCCAGATTGGGATACCGCCGACTGTCCCGTGAAAAGAGCGCCTGTGGCAGTGGCGGCTGTATCCAATCGGCGCGCCGGTGTTTCCGAAGGCGTCGGCTTCCGTCAGTGCGCGGTCGGCGGGATGCAGGGTGGTGATGAGGTGCCCGAGTTTCGCCGCGAACGTGTCGCCCGCCCGCGCAACGGGTTCGCCGGTCGTGCCTCCGTCGTCGGTCACGGCTGCGACTTCCTCCCTCGCCTGCATGGTCATCGGACCGGGCGGCGGCCCGGCGGAAGTACGCTTCTTCCGCGTACGACGGGTCTGCGCTCCGGTCAGGCCTTGTGTACCACGCGTCGGCAGTCATCGGATTCTTCGGTGTCCTGAGGGGAACGCTGCCAGGTGAAGTACAGCGGCAAGCCGCCTTTCCGGTTGGCTGGGTTTCCGGTGTGCCCTTGATTCGTGCCATTATCGACCCCATGAACAGCAACATCGTCGACCCTCCGACGGCGACGCCCGATGGCCAGGAACTTGCCTCAGTGGCAAGTATTTGTGTCGCATCGGGCCTGCCCCGGACCTACGTCTCGACGCAGCTGCTGCGGAACTACATCATCCCGTGCGTGCAGGCCACATTTTCCGATGGCGAGCTGTCTCTGCTGCACGCCGTCGAAACCGACCCGGTGCTCCGTGAGCATTTTGGCGAGTCCGACTTCGACGAGGGAGCGTTCGGGAACCGCCTGCGCGGGTTGACCGGGGCCAGCGACCCGAAGCTGCGCTACGCCGTCGATGCGCTGATTCGGCGCGCTGGGCGAGGTCTGGCCCGCCTTGCCGTCAGCTCGCCGCCAGTTCTTCCTCCGGAACAAACCGTTGCCATAGATGCCCCCAACGGCACCATAACGTTCGACGGCCAGACCGTGAGCATGCTCCGGCCGCTGGAAGTCGTCGTCGACTTCGGGCCCGGCGTACAAGGCAGGTTCCACATCGACACACAATGGAACGATCTTCAAAACCGCCGCCGCCCCTTTGCGTACTTTGCGTTCACGCGCGGTCCTTTCATCAACGAATTCCTGATGTCCTACTGGCTTGAACTCACCCAGGACCCCGAGATCGCCAAACAGGTCGTCGGCAGTCTGTACATGGGACGCGAGGACGGGATGGCATCGTCGAGCGAGTATCTGGTCCAAGTGCAGACTGGGCACGTTGGCAGCCCCGAAATGGCCGACCTCGTGCTGGCCTCCGGCATCTATTCAGCGGGCCGCGCGGAGCTCCGGCCGGCCATCGCCAATGCTCACAAGATCTTGCGGCCTGGCGGGGCGCTTCTGGTTCGCAGCCCAGAGTCAGTCGATGAACCTGAACACGTGGACGCGACAGAGATGATAGATCTCGCTACCGCGGCCGGTTTTAGATGCAGCGACACCTTCCAATCGAGCTATCCGCGCAGAAAGATACTTTCCGCCGTTCTGCGGAAGTGATATTCCATAAGCGACTGACGCAGAGAATGGCGCGGGCTGATAGCCCGAGCCGCAGGACATAGCGCGAGTGCCAGCTGCAGTCTGCCGTCATGGCTGAGTTCCGTGAACCGCGTGGTGAAGGTGTACTACAACAACCACTACAAGGGTCGCGACTTCGCCTTCAACCCGGGCGGCCAGGCCAATCTGGGGACTCTGAGCATGCAGAACGCCTCGCACGACTACGAGAACGTCACCTGAGGAGCTCGCGACCAACCCGAATGACGTCCGGCCGCAGCGGCGGGCTCAGCATCCCCCGGGCCCCTGCCGACCGCGTCGCGAGCGCGCAGGCTGGAGGTCGTGCCGACCGCGGACGGCAGGCTCACCGCGCAGGACCGCGCGCGGATCAAAGGCGAACTCACCAGGACTCGCCGTCTGATCACGGGCACCGTGCAGCCGGCGCTCGAGCGCTTCCCCGACGACGCGGCGCACTGGCAGCACAGCCTCGGCGACGACGAGCGGCTTGCCCAGGCGCTCGAACAGCTCATCGTCCGCGAGGGACAGCGGGCGCTGCGCGAAGGATCGATCGACGAGGACGGTTGAAACCGGCCCTCACAGCACACAACGGTCGGCGAGGTGCCTCGGGCCTCGGCCTTGTTGTCCGGACGTGCGGTTCAGTCGGCGGTCTCGCCGGCCTGGGCACGGAGAGTCGCTTCGCCGAATTGGTCGACGGCTCCGACGATCCGGTGGTATCCCTGCCGCAGCAATTCAGGGTCGAGTGCTCCGGCCGGGGTGCCGTCGGCCAGCTCGTCTCCGCGCTGCCCGGCGTGCTGGTACACCACGCGCCAGGCTTCGATCACGCGGATCACGCCTTCCAGCGAACCCAGCACCAGATCGGCCGGCGGATTCCACGTCGGTCCTTTGGATGCGACCAGGTTGGAGTGCGCCCACCGCAAGCGTTCGATCTGGAGGTTCAGCGCGAGAGCTGACTCCTCGTATCCGTCGCCCATGTCGCCGATCGCTTCCTGGTCGGCGTCCTGGGCCAGTTCGGCGGCCTCGGCGAAGGTCATTGAGCCCAGCGACTGGCAGGTCGTTTGGTACAGCACCAGCCACGGGCTGATCCGGGCCAGGATCTGCGCCCGCCGCACGATGTCCGGCACCGACTCGTCCGCCGCGAGCGCGCGGGCGGCCTCGGGGTCGGGGATGTCGAGGGCGTCCCACGCCAGCAGCAGACGGTCGAGGTCGGGAACCCCGGCGGCCACGGCTTCCGGGTCGGAAAACTGGTCCGGGCCGCCCACGGCCTGATCGGTCTCGTGCATGGGCAGCAGGCTACGACCCAGGCCCGACATTCCGGCGGCAGCCCCGAAAGCCCCTGCTTTGCGGCTCGGGCCGACTAGCCCGGAACATCGCCAGGCATGCCGTCGCCAAGATGTCTTGCGTGGTCCTGAACGTGCGGGGGTCAGCCGCTGCCCGCAGGCACGGACGACAGGTCCTCGGCGTCGTCGAAGAGCCTGTCCACCGCGACGGACAGCTCTTCCAAGGCCGTCCTCAGCCTGACGCAGCGGTCGGCCTGCGCTGACAGCACCGACTGTTCCCGTACGCGGCGCCAGGAGACGGCCGCCATGCCGGCCCCGGCCCCGCCGGACCAGGCCCCTGCCAGGACCGCCACCAAGACGGGGTTCGGGTCGAGTTTGAAGACGAAGGAAAGGGCGGCGAGAAGGCCGAGCGTGGCAGGCAGGATCAGCCGCAGAGACCACGGCGCCGTCAGCTCGGAGTCGCAGGCCTTCTGTGCGCGCTCGATGAGCGGCGCCAGGCGGGCATGGGCGTCCGCGAGGGCGCGCTGCGCGTCCTCGCGGCCGATGGTGCGCTGGGCGAGCTGGCTGTCCAGTTGTTTCAGGTCCGGGCCGAGGCCGGTGAGCTGCCGCGCGATCGTCTTTGCCGTCTTCCCCCTGTCCTGGGGAAACTTCTCGATCATCGTGATCGCGATGCGGAGTTGGCCGCTGACCGACGCCCGCGCCGCAGTGGTCGTCTGCGCGGCCCCGCGCTCGCCCGGGTTCGCCGACGCCGGGGCCGGGGCAGCCGCCTGCCGGGGTGCGGGCATGCCGGTGACGGAGGCCAGTCCGGCGGGGATGTCTAGGGCGAGGGCGAGGGCGTCGTCGAGACGCCCGGCCGCCGCGGCGAGGACGGCGTCGAGGTCGGCGTCGCTGATCGGGTGTTCGTTGGCGGTCATCGCTCCTCCTGCGACTGCCGGTCCTCGCGGATCCGGTCTTTCAGGGTCGCGCGGGCGCGGGCGGCGGCCTTGGCCACGGCCGCGGGGGTGGTGCGGATCGTCTGCGCGATCTCGCGGTGGGTCAGGCCGTCCATCAGGCAGGCCATCACGAGCCGCTGCTGCTCCGGCAGCGGCGCCAGCAACGCCCGCACCTGCGCCGCGGACTCGGCGACCTGGGCGTAGTGCTCGGGCGGGAAGAACGCGGCGCTCGCCGAGTCCGGCACGACCTCGGCGAGTATCTCGTGCTCGTGGGAGGGCGGCTTCTTGTACAGGGCCCAGACGGCATTGCTGCGGGTCCACTGCCGGGGCGACCGGACGAGATCCCAGTTCCGGAACAACTCGGTCAGCACGGTGTGGGCGATGTCGGCCGCGTCGTGCACACCGGCCCCGAGCCCCATCAGGAACCGCACCAGGCGTTGGGCGTCCTCGTCGTAGTATTCCGCGAACGTCGCGGAGCCCGGCGGCGGAGCGCTCCCGACCGCGACGCCGACGCTGTCCACGTCGCCGGCACTGTCCACGTCGCAAGGGTGCCCCACGATCGGCACGAGCGAGGCGCTGGCCACGTCATCGCCGGCCATGTTTTCCCCGCGCGTCCGGCGTCGGGGCGGGCAGCGGATCGATCTCCACGAGCGTGCACCCGTCCGGGTCGATCGCGGTGAGCCTGCTCCCGCGCGGCAGCCCGGACGAGGCCTTGAGCCGTTCCTCGTCCCGCCGTTCGCGGCGCCGATCCCGCCGTGTCTCGATCACGACCCTGGTGCCGCACAGCATCGCGACCACGAGGATCACCACCACCACGACGACCACCGTCGTCACCGTCACCGTCACGCCAGCTCCTGCCCGAAACCACCCCGGCACCGTCGCGGCCGGCTGCCCAGTAAGGGTGGTTTCCCCGGGAAATGAGGACTTTTCGCAGGTCGCAGCCCCTGCAGTGGAGTTACGACGACGGCGACTGGCGATGCTCGTCGAGGGCGACATCGACGGCGCCATGCCTGCTCTGCCGTGGGAGCCCGGCGAGCCGTGGGTGAGGTTCGCGGCGACCACGGCCATCTCCTGGACACGGGGGAATCGGTTGGCGACGGCGCAGTCCAGCACGGTCACGGTGCCGTCGTCGGCGAGCAGCACGTTGCCCCGGGTCAGGTCGTCGTGGTTCAGCGCCGTGCCCATGCCCGCGTCCCTAGCGGAGGTTCGCCCCGTCCGGATCCGAAAGGTACGTGTCGACGTCACTCCATAGGATGGTTGCCCCTGTGACGTCTTCCGGACGGACGTCCGTCCACCGGCTAGACGACTCAGCGCGGTACAGCGTCGCGATGTGATCACCGCCTTCAGCGAAGATATCCACCCGGTCCGCGTCGCCTTCTCCGGACGCGGGAGAGTCGCCGTCAACGTATGCCCGCCACTGAAAAATTAGATCATCCACTGTGGTTCCCAGTCCTCTGTTCGACCGTGCCGTCACGTCAACAACCGTCCACACCGGACTTCGAGCATCGATGGCACAGGAACAGCTCATGACCGTGATGCGGATTCCGGACAAGTCCACTCCGCGGCCGCCGGGGGTATCCCAAGCGCTCGATCGCCTCCCGCGATTCGCGCGCGGTCGCGGGGCGCTCCGGTCGGAACGGGGCGGTGTCAGGGCGCGTTGTTCTGCTGCCCATCGTCTCTGGCGCGGGCCGCGGAGGACGCGGTCTTTGTTGCCAACCGGCTCGGCGGGTGTTTCCAGATGCCAGCCCAGCGGAGTCGCGGCGAACCGAAGTCCCGTCGCCGCGTTGGAGTTGGAACGCCCCTAGATGCGCTGCAGTAGCACATGCACAGGTGTTGTAGCCGTCGGAGAAGCGCTGCGCGCTGCGCTTGGAATAGGACCTGTATGGCGACACGCCGGAGGGCAGGATGCTGAAGGACTGGGTCGCCGAGTGCAACGTGACCCTGCCGGAGGTCCTGCCGTGACCGCGAACTGCGGTTCTCCTCCAGCCCGCGCTCGACCTGGTTGTGGGCACCGGACGAAGCGTCCGCACGCAGGGTCCGCGGCTACGGCCGTCCCGCGTGTCGCAAAGGCGAGGGGGTGGATTCGCGATCGGGGTTCGTTGTCGCGTCGGCGGAGGTTCCGACCGAAGGTGCGCAGCGCGACGCGACCTTCCGCCCCGGGGCCTCGGCCTCGATCCGCCGTGGTCCCTGCCCAGGGACCGGCGTGATTCCGCGGCAATTCGTGACGGTGCAGCGGCTACGACGTCTCCCGCGACGCGAGAGAAGACGGCGCGGAGCTTCTGCTGGTAACCGACGCGTCTGCTACGCAAGACCTGATCGGCTGGGAACGCGACCGGCCGATGGCGACGCGCGGTTGCAGGCCGTCGGCCACGGCGCGGGTCAAGTCCTGTCCGGCGGACGCGGTGCCGTGTTGCCGCGGGCGCCGGACTCGGTTCGCTCGGTCGGAGCTTGTGGCAGTGCGCCGAGGCTGAGCAGCGCCGCGCTGTGCCAGTCGATCGCCAGCGGGGCTGGCGCCGACTCCGGGATCTCGATGCCCGCCAGCAGCTCCCGCGCCTCGGCCGCAGGGTCGGAGTAGGCGGTGCGGGCCTTCTCGCGCTGGGCGCCGCGTTGGTTCTGGTTCTCGGCCCAGGCCTCGCGGCGGCAGGCCGGGCAGGCCCGGTCCGGTCGTGAGAACTGGGCCTCCACCAGCACGGTGTGCCCGCAGGCGAACGCTGTGGTCGCCACAGACCCGGCAGGCCGCACGGTTTCCTTGCTTCCAGGCGGGCATCCCGGTCCGGGCGGCCGCCGTCTCGCACCACACGTGCCCGGCCGGGCAGCGCCAGTAGGCGCGCAGCGAGTTCTTCGCCGAGGTGTTCTCCGGCGTGTGAACACCGTTGCGGTCCGGGTGCCAGGTCTCGGCGAGTTCCGGGTGGGCCACGGCCAGCGCCTGCTCCGGACGCATCCGCATCGAACCTCTCGCCTCGCTCTCCGCTAGTCGTCGCGGGGTCGGCCGCGGACGAAGAAACGTTCCCCTTGATCGGGCAGGATCCCGCCGGGGATGCCGAACACGACCCACAGATCGAGGCCTTCGTCGGGTTCGCGGACGTCGAAGCCCTGGCGGCGGTAGAAGGCGGCCAGGCCGGGGCGGTCCGGGCGGATCTGGCCGTAGACGTAGATGTAGCCGTTGGCGAAGTAGACCTTTTTGGTCCGGCTCAGCAGGGCGGCGCCGATCCCGCTGCCGCGATGGGGCTCGGCCACCGCCAGCGCGGACACTTTCGCCAGCGCGATCGCGCCGCCGGCGATGATCTTGCGGACGTCCGGCGCCGCGGCTCCGGTGCGTTCGGCGTGTTCGACGTACTGCTCGGCCACGTTGCCGGGCGGGAACGCGATCACGGTGCCGATGACCCCGTGCTCGCGGTGTTCGGCCACCAGCACCAGCGCGGCGACTGCGTAGACGTGGTCCGGGCCGTGCTCGGCGAAGGCCTGCGCGATGGCGCGGGAGAAGGCCGGCTGTCCGTGCTCCCGGCCGCGGCCGGCGAGTCCGGCCCGGTGCGCGGTTCCCATCGCGCCGCTGCGGATCGCCTCGGCCATCTCCGCGCCCAGCTCGAGCCCGGCCGCCGGGGCGAGTTCGGCGATCGCGGGGATGTCGTCCGCTGTGGCCAGGCGTATCTTCACCCCGGCCGTGCCGCTCGCCCAGCCGCGGATCAGTTTCTGCTCGGTCATTCCCGACGAATCAGTGCCCACCCGGTCGATGCTCCCAGTCCGCACCGGCGGAATCGGCTACGCCGCCCGGCGAGCCGGGTACGGTTCACCGGCTTGCCGTAGCGTTCGGCTCGCGGCACCGGGCCACGGGCGGTCGCCGAGTTTCTGCCCTGCCGGTCTACCGGCGAGTCCGTTGCCGCCTTGCATGTTTGCTTGCGCACAAGATCCGTGCACAGATCTTGTGCGCAAGGGATGGATACGCGACGGCGCGCGGACCCGGCCGAGGCTCCGGTGCTACGGGGGCGCGGCGTTCAGCGACGCGTTCGCCAAGGCCTGATGACAGGCAGAAAAGGCCTGAGGCGCGGCGGAAGTCACCTCCGGCGTGTCCAAGGGCGGACGGGAGCGAGCGGGTCGATTCCGAGGTACTCGATGCGGGCTCGGTGGTTTTCGCGGTCCCGGGCGGCATGCGGGTGGCGCAGCCGCAGCGGCAGGGCCGGCGGCGAGTTGAGGTAGACAGCCCAGGGGCAGTCCTTCAGGTGCGGGCAGGTGTCGACCCAGGCGTTGCAGTCCCAGCACACCAGGCCGCGGCACAGGCCGGTGAAGGGATCGTGGTCGACCACGGCGCCGATGGTCCGACCACACGCGTGGCACAGCGATCCGGCGTGATCGATCAGCTGCCGCCGGATCCGGCCGAGGCGATCGGTGCCGAGGTAGGGCGGCCAGACGCTGCGTCCGCCGACGAACGTGCACCGTCGCGCCGGCGGCACAGCGCACGGGTCGATCGGGTCGCCGAGCAGGCCCACGGTCCACGAGACCCGCATTCGGTCCCGCGGTTGCCGTTGCTGCTCGTCTGACGCTGTCTTCGGGGCGAACATGCGGTAGACCGTTCCGTCGGTCCACCAGTCGCAGATCCGCTCGTGCGGGATGCGTCCGCCGTGGCGTTCGCGGTCCTGTGCGGCGAACCGGTGCTGCAGCGCGTTTGTCTCCGCGAGCAGCCGCGCAGCGCGTTCGTCGCGGCCGGCGTCGTCGCGGTCTCTGCCTGTTCCGCGTCGTTCGCGCACCGCGGCGACGACTTCGTCGCTGTAGTCCATCTCGGTGCACAGCGCGGTGTCGTCCCGGAAGAGGTGATGTCGGCCGTCGTCGCAGAGCACGGCCGTCAGCTGCCCCGAGGGCGGCCGCCAATCGGGGTTGAGGCAGGAAGCGCCGTCACACGCGCGGACGTAGTCGTCCACGCCGTCGTAGTCCAGCGTGAGCGCCAACCGCCACAACAGCGTTTCCCTCCGGCGCTCCGGCCATGCGTCCAGCCCGGTCGGTGCCTTCCCGCCGCAGTGCGTCCGCGCCATGCTGGTCCCCCGGGCCTCAGGTTCTCGTCCGCGCTCACGCTAGCGGCAGATGCGGCGTTGCCTCCAACGTCGCGGCGTGCTGTCGTTGCAGCGCTTTGCTGCCTCGAACGAAAACGCCGGCGCAAGGAACAGCGCTGCAGGAGCGGCGACCGTGCCCCGAGACAGAGGCCCGGGGCACGCGCTCCCCGGCAGGCGTTCGACGCGGTACCCGGCGCGGGCGCTCAGGCCGCGCCGCCGATCGTGTCGACCATGCACCCGCAGCCGCCCCAGTCGTATGGGTCGAACAACTCGCTGTCCCCGCTCTCCGCTCGGCGCCGCAGCACCGCGAGCGGAAGCCGGGCGCTCGCACCGCCGCGGCGGTCCCGCAGCACCGACACCTCGCGCCCGAGCAGGTCGCTCATCTCGGCCTCGTGCCGCTCCCACGACGCATACAGCGACGGGTTGTCGCGCAACAGATGCGCCCACTGGGCCTGGCCTCCGCGCACACACGCCCCGCCGCAGTTGGCATGGGCGTATCCGCGGCGGTACATCGACGGCGGCTCCAGCCCGATCGCCCGCGATTCCCGAAGCCAGTGGTCCTTCGGGCGATAGGGCGGGCTCATCAACGGGAACTCCACCGGCCACGGGGCCCACATGCGTTCGATCGCCGGCCGACGCTCAGGCTCGGTCCAGTCGACGCCGACATAGAGGATCGTGCTGGCAGGGTCGGTGTTGTCCTGCAACCATTTGCGGCACACCTTCTGCTTCAACTCGTGACTGCACGGCGCCAGCCGAGAATTCCCCAGCCACCGCTCGTCCCGATTGACCTCCTGCGGCGTGCGACCGTCGCGCACCACCGTCAACGGCACCCCGAGCAGCGCGCTCGCGTCGGTGTTGAACCGGTAGTTGTCCGCGTCCTCGGCCCGCGTGTCAGCGAACAGCAGCACCACGTTGTCCCGTCCCTGCGCTTCGACGACCATCCGTGCCACGGCCCAGGACTGGATCCCTGAGGACCACTGCGGGACATGCAGCGTGTCAGCCACGGCCTGCCTCCGGGGTGCCGCGGGGCGCGGGGGCGGCACGTCCCCGTTCAGCCTTACGCGGTCGTGGTTCGTGACGGTCTTCGGGGCGGTGCGGAGGTCGTGGCGGCAACACCCGCAGACGCAGATGTGGTAGCCGCTGGACGAGCCGCAGCAGTGGTGGAGCTTGCCGCTGCTGAGGGTGTGCGGATTGACGCGGCGGCTGTGGGTGCGCGAGGGGCTGAGGTGCGTCGACATCAGGACCGTCCCTGCTTGCGTGGATTCGCCTCGTCGGCTGGTCCCTCGTCGTGCGCCTGGTAGCAGCCGACGTCGCCGCATCCAAGATCCGGATGCGCGAGGGCATGCCCGACAGAGCAGCAGTCCTCGCAGTGGCCGGGGTCGCCGTTTTCCTGTCGTGCGGTGTTGCTGCCGCACAACGGGTGCGGATGCTGTCGATAGGGGAACCGGCCGGTGCGGTGCTGTTTGCTTGTTCGGGGCACGGGAGTCCTTCCGCGCGGCGGCGTTCGTTGTCGCTCTGGGGCGGGGCCGCGGTGATCGGTATTCCGACTCAGACGTCGGTTTCGACTCTTCTCCGGCGGAATGCGGCGATGGAAGGTCCAGCTGTTTCCATTCGGGTCGCAATCGTTTCCTGGATGTGAGCGGTCTTGCCGCGAGCACCGGCTGTCTCCTTCGGCCGGCATCTCCTGCCCAGCCGATGCCTTCCCTGATGCGTTGCTGTGACTGACTGCGGGCGATGCTGGCCGGAGGGCGCCTTCGCGGCGGCGCGGGATTCGTTGGCACGGCGGCATCTGCGGGCCACAACTCCACGGAGCGCCCCGTGCGCGCAGACGGAGCGGGGGAAGGAAACGCCTGCGAGGGAATTGGAAACGACAACGTCGTTCCTGCGGGCCTGCTCGCAGGGATAGTCGGCTCAATGTCGGTAACAGCGGTGCGGCGTCGGCCCCTGGGCTTGTAACCGGCGCTGCAGCGCACGCGGCGCGCCCTGCCGGCCTCGCAAGGCTGGTCAGGGGGCGGACGGCTCCGCGCGGTGCCCGCCGCTGATTCCGCCGCGTCGATGCCGAAGGAGCGAGCGGTGCGCACACGATGGGCCGAGCTGTCGGCCGCCCGGCAGAGCGAAGTCCGGAAATATCTGGAAAACACGGCCCTCGGCAAGGCGATCGCCTCGCACGCGAACGGCGACCTCGACTGCGCGCCGTGGCTCGTCGCGGTGGAACGCGCGTGCCGGAAGCGGTCCGCGGTGTCGTTCACCGACCTGGCCGACTACAGCTGGCGCGACTGCCACGAGAGCGGCATGAGCCCGCAGGACGCGCTCGCTGCAGCGCTGCAGGCGGAGGGACTGGCGTGAACGGCGCTGCGAGCGACGGAGGCTGGGGAGCCGCGGACAGCAGGCGATCCGCGTACGCGTCCCTCGGGGCCGTCCGCGACTGCCTCGAGGCCAGACGCGGCGACGACTACCGGGCCGAGGACGTAGCCTTGCGCGAGGTCGCCGGCATGGTCCTGGTGTCGGTGAACGTGAACATGTCCGTACCCGGCCGCGCACCCGAGCCTGCTTTCATGCCCGACGAAACTCCTGAGCGCTACCAGGAACGCCACGAACTAGAACGGCTCAGATGGCAGAGCTACGTGGCAGAACAGGTGACCGCGAACCTGCGCCGCGACGACTTCGAACTGGAGTCGATCAGCAACGACCCCGACAACGCGGATCCGATAGACGCCTTGGCGTTGGGCAGCGCTCCCGTGGCGGTCGTGTACGCGTGAACCGTTGTGCCGGTCGTCGACGTATCGCGCCACGTTCTACCGGCTCCGCCCTCCGCCGCGTCGCCTTGACCGGAAACACCAGGCCGAGGGCCCACCGTAGGCGCGCGAGCGCACACCGACTGGCTGTTCTTCGGCAAGTCGCCGTGCTGACCAGGTAAACCTGCACCTGCCCGGCGCCACCACGCTGTTCTGGTTCCCGGAGCGCGACCAGATGACGGTGCAGCCGATCGCAGGTTCGAGGTGGGCCAGGCCCTCGGCGAGGGCCGCTGGATCGTGGTCGGCGCCGATCCGGGCTACCCGTGCGCGGCCGACGTCTGGATGCTGTGCCAGCCCGCCCGGCCCGGCATGCCGGGCTACGCCAGCCCCGGCAACAACCTCGCTGCTGTTCTGGACGTCCTACCGCGAGCCGGACGCCCGGAGCTCGCCGCGATGTCGCTGCCGCCGTCGTCGGCGTCGAGCAGGTCGACGGCGCCGGAGAGCTGGCGGCGCAGGACGGTGGCGTTCCTGGTGTCGGTGTCGGGGGTGTCGATGCCGTGGATCGCGCAGCCGAGCAGCCAGTGGGCGGCCTGGACGCGGTGCCAGCCCAGCGCCCAGCGCTCGGCGGGAAGGTCGCCGCGGTCGTCCAGCGCGGCCGGGTGGCCGCCGGCGCGGATGTACTGCTCGATCAGTGACCTGGTGCTCGGCGGGTCGGCGGGTCGGCGCAGTCCGGGCCAGGACGCCAGGTCGAGCAGTCCGGGGCCGTGCAGGGCCATCGCGAAGTCGAGCACGCGCCAGCCGCCCGGACCGATGTGGATGGCGCTGGGGTGCAGTTCGCCGTGGCACAGCCCGAACGGCGGCCGTTCGGCACCGGCAGCGCGCCGGGCTGCGACCTGGGCGAGCGCGGCGAGGAGATTGCGGAGATCGCGGCTGTCGCCGTACCGGCCGTCGGCCTGGAGCTGGTCCAGGTAGGCGAGAGCCTGGCCGGGCAGCGCCGCCAGGTCGCGCTCGCCGAGCCGGTCCAGCCCCGCGGGCACGTCGGCGCCGTGCAGGTGGACCGCCGCCGCCGCGGCGTCGTGCTCGGTCGGGTCGCGGACCGGGTCGCCCAGGTCTTCCAGGATCATGCCGAGCATTCCGTCGATCACGGTGGCCGCCCGCACGGCGGGAACCCGAATCCCGTGGCGTGCCAGGTCGGCGAGCACGATGTGTTCGCCGGTGAACGGAGCCAGCGCGTACTTGAACACCACGCTCGTCCCGTCGCGCAGGCGAAGCCGTTCCACGGCGGACAGCCGCCAGATCCGGATCGGATCGCTGGTCACGACCGGCACGCCGAGGTCGGACAGGACGGCGAGCCGTTGGCGGGATCGCACGAAGCCGTCCATCACCGCGCTCCGCGCGCGGTCGCGGTCAGGGTGTCCAGCACCTGTTTCAGCTGCAGGGTCATGCTCGCGGGCACGCGTCCGTCGCCGGCGTCGGCGAACGCGGCGAAGTGCTCGAGCAGGTCGAGCAGTGCGGGGCGGGCGGCGAAGAACGCCGCCGGGTCGCCGGACTTCCCGGCTCGCCGGGTCAGCGAGGTGAGCGCGACGATCTTGTCGGCGGTGCTGGCCAGCAGCACCGGCAGGTCGTCCACCGTGATGACCGGGTGGCCGGTGTCCAGGGCGTGATGCTCGGCTTCCAGGGCGCGCACGATCCGCACCACCGCAGGGCCGTAGCGGTGGCCGAGCACGGCGTCCAGGTCGAGGTCGGGCGGCGCGAACTCGGGGCTGTCGTGCAGCAGCACCGCCGCCACCAGGTCCGGGTCCGGGGCGGTGACGTGCTCGCCCAGGACCACCGCGACCCGCACCGCGTGGGCGAGGGCGGGCCGGTCGTCGATGACCTGCCCGGCGCACCAGCGGCGCGCGTCGGCCAGCGCTCGGTCGACGGGCGCGGCACGGGGCGGTGTCAGCACCGTCATCTCGGATTCCCTCCCGGTAACGTTGAACGCGTGGACGACCGGCCGGACGGGTGGGGCGAGAACGCCTGCGTGGTGTGTCCTGCCCGCTGCGGGCAGGCCCCGGGCACGTTCGACGTCGTCGACGGCCCCGGTCCCGAGTACCGCCTCGACCGGTCGGTCGGCTGGCGAGTGGACGTGCGCACCGGCGCGGGGGTGTGCGTGCACCCGTACCGCATCGGCATGCCGCCCGGCCGGTACCTCTCCGGCGACCAGCCGGTGCCCGAGGCCGGCGAGGAGCGGCCGATGCCGAGCGCGGCGGCGCTGGTCATGCCGGAGGACGAGACCGACCTCGAAGGATGGCTCGTCGCGGTGCTGCGAGTCGCGCCCGCCGACGAGCTGTTCGACGCGGTCGCCGGGGCGGAGCGGGCGGCGGGTCAGCGCTTCGTACCCGACGCAGTGACCGCGGCCCTGCGCCGGGTGCTCGGCTACGAGCTGGCCCACCGCGACTGAAACGTCAGGCGACGACGGCCTCGTCGAAGATGTGGGCGTGGCTGCGGCCGTTCGGGGCGAAGCCCGCGCCGCGGTAGCGCTCGTTGAGGATCGCCAAGCGGCGGTCGACCTCGGCGGCGTCGAGCCAGTACCGCAGCGGCTGCTCGCCCCAGCCGGCCGCCGCGTAGCAGTCGTCGGTGGCACAGCCGCGGACGTAGTCGAAACGTTCCAACTCGGTGGCGTGCGGGAACACCACGCCCAGGTCGGTTTGCATCCTGGTCATCACGGTGAACTGCGCGAGCACGGCGTGGATCATCTCGTCTACCGGCGCCGGCACCAGCAGCTCGGCGGCGGCCTCGTCGCCGCCGGTCAGCTCGAACACCGCGGCCTTGAGCGCGAGGACCTTCAGGGCCTCGTCGAGCAGCGGCGCGGCGTCGGTGTCGAGGTTCCACTGGCTGACCAGGGGATACCCGGTGAACGTGGCCCAGCACGTGCTGTACTTCATCGAGCTGCTGGTCAGCCGCTCGTAGCCGGGGTGGGCCTGCATCGCCCGCAGGATCTGCGCGGCCCGCTCGCCCACCGCTGTTGCCTCCGGCGTCGTCGATGTCGCCATCACACGTGTCCTTCCCTTGGTGTGCAACACAATCCGGACCCTGAAAGGGCACCACGGCCGCGGTCGGCGAAGTTGCACACGACTTGCACACGCTCGCCCGGCATCCGGCGGGAAGCACTGCCGCAGCGACCGCTCCCGCCCTTACGCTGAAGACCCGCGCGAAGGGAGCGACCGTGAGCGACTACCTGCTGTCCGCCGGCCACGTCATCGCCGTGCTGCGCAAGGCCGCAGGGTTGACCCAACGCCAGCTGGCCACCCGCGCCCACGTGTCGCTGAGCCTGCTGTCCAAGGTCGAGGTCGGCGATCGACCCGCCAGCCACGCCCTGCTGGCCGCGTGCGCCCGTGCCCTGCGGGTCCCGGTCGAGCGGTTGAACGGGCAGCCCTACTCCGAAACCCGCCACGACGAGCGCGTGCACCGCGACGTCGATGCGCTGCGCACCGTGCTGCGCTGCTACGACCTGCCCGACGACGTCGCACCGCGCCCGCTGGCCGAGCTGGCCGCGGATGTCCGGACTCTGGCCCGGCTCCGGTCGTCAGCCAGCTACAGCAAACTCGCCACGCGCCTGCCCGCCCTGCTGCCCGAACTCATCGCAGCCGGCCACCACGGCCGGCCCGCGGACGTCGAGCAGGCGAACGGGCTGTTGGTCGCGACGTACCATGCGGCGCACACGCTTACCTACCGGCTGGGCTACCCCGATCTGGCCGAAAGCATCGAGCACAAGCTCCTCTACGCGGCCGAGCGAACCAGCGATCCGCTCGCGGGCGGCTTGGCGCAGTGGGCGCGGGCCCAGTCCTTCCAGTCCGCCGGCGATTACGCCCACGGCCTGCGGCTCATGGCCACCGCGCGGGATCAGCTCGACGACCAGCTCCAGGTCCGCAAGCCGACCTCGGGCGTGCTGGTGGTGTGCGGGTCGCTGCACCTGCGATCGGTCACGCTCGCCTCCCGCGCCGGCGACGCCGATCTGACCCGCGACCACCTGGCCGCCGCGCGCGAACTGGCCGACCGGTTGCGCGGCTTCGACCAGGTGCAGTACGGGCT
Source organism: Amycolatopsis sp. NPDC004079 (assembly GCF_040610415.1). Taxonomy (NCBI): domain Bacteria; kingdom Bacillati; phylum Actinomycetota; class Actinomycetes; order Pseudonocardiales; family Pseudonocardiaceae; genus Amycolatopsis; species Amycolatopsis sp. NPDC004079. Next base: position 77,986 of record NZ_JBEXMH010000029.1, read on the forward strand.
GACTTTCGGACACGCCAACACCACCACCCACGAGGTCGCCGGGCACGTCGAACTCGGCGACGGCGGCGCGGCCATCGCCGCCGCCCAGCGGTGGCGTCCCTCGAGGCAGATGCCGCGCACCCGCCGAGGCCATCACCACATCGACCTTGCCCGCGCGCGCCTGATCCACGGCGACCGAACCGGCGCTCTGACCGAATTGCAGCAGGCCAAGCGGATCGCGCCGCAGCAAACCCGGCACCACCCGATGGTCCGGGAGACCACCGCCGTCCTGGTCGGGTTGCACCGCCGTTCGAACCCGGACCTGGTCTCGTATGCGGACTGGCTCGGCCTTGCCTCCTGAGCGGGTTTCGGGTCGCCAGGGGAACCTTCGTCCGTGAACACGAGCATGTACAGCGTTTCGGCCTTGAGCCGTTCCCGCGCACGGCGAGGGCGACTCCCCTGGTCGAGGCGATCACCGGTGTCCCGGCCAAGTAGACCTTCAACCGGCTTCGACCGGTCCGGAAGCGTGCAACTGCGCGACACGAGGGCGGTCGCCTGGGACGCTGTGTGCATGATCGATGACACTGCCGTGGAAGAGCAGGTCGTGAATCCGACCTGGACGCCCTGGCGCGCGGCTTACGCCTACGCGGAAGTGATGCGAGACCTCATGACAGCCAGCCTCGACCCGGCAGGGGAGCGGGCCGAGTACTTCGACGTGCCGACCATGCTCGTCGCCTACGCCCTGGCCGACTACGCCGACCAGGAAGGCATCGTCGTCACCCGGCCGGCGGACCTCGGGGAGCTCTCGGGCATGCGGTTGTGGGAGCGGCTGGCGACCGAACACCTGGTGGCGTCGCTGTCGAAGCTGTCACCGACACAGCGCGCGGTGGTCCCCGCCTCGGGAGAACCGATGCACGACGAGTTCTTCCGGATGAAGACCGAGATCGACCGCAACCACGCCGGACCGGCGGCCGGCCATGCCGCCGAGCAACGCGCGGCGAAACGCCTCACGGGCGAGCGTGCCTGGTTCGAGCGGGGCGAGGACGGGCAGGCGTTCGTCGCGCAGATGCTGATGACCTGCGGTCCCGCGGCCGGAGTGGCCGCCGAGGAGGCGACGCTGCGGGTCATCGCGGACCAGGCCGAGGGGCTCCCGGCCGAACCCCTCGGGTACCGACCGCCGCCGCGGCCGTACGAGTTGTCCGAATACATGGCCGTCGACAAGCCGTGGCCCCGGCGCGGCACCCCGCAGTGGGCGGTCCGCTTTGTGCAGGGCGAACTGGCCGGGCGGATGTTGCTCGCCCATTACCTCGACTCGATCCTCGGCGGCATTGACCTCCCGGAAGCCTTGGCGGAACCACGGAAAGCAGGCGAATCGGCGCGCGAGCACGCCGAGCGCGAAGACCTGGCTAAGCAGTTCGTCGAAGTGCAGGTGCTGCTGGCCGATCACGCACCCGACGTCGAGAACGAGCTGATGCGCATCCGCCCCTCGGACGCCCAACAGGCGGTCGGCGTGATCGTGCAGGAAGCCAAGGGGTGGTGGACGACTGCCCGGTACGACGCCACGATCAGCGACGTCCTGCCCGCGATGACGGCGCTGCTGGACGGCTTGGTCGCGCCGGAGCGCCGCGGCGACGTGCAGGAAACGCTGGAGGTCGTCGCTGTTGACGACGTGCCGCTGGTTCGGGTCGGGCTGAGGCTCGTCGGCACGGCCGAGGCCGAGCCGTTCGACGCGTTGCACCTGGCGGCGGCGTTCGCCGCGGCGCTGTTCCAGATCCCCGCCTGCGTTCCGGATCCGAAGGCGGAGTTCATTCGGCTCTCGCAGTTGGCGCTTCGGCTCGCGGAAGGCAAGACCGACCCGCCCCACACTGCGTCTTCGCCGTCCTCTCCGCCGGAGATGCCGACACGGCAGGCGGACGCCCGGAAGAAGAAGGCCAGGAAAGCTTCGCGGAAAGCGCGGCGGCAAGGCCGGCGGTGACGCTTGGCTGGAGCAGGTGGCGGGGAGGCCGGCCGGCCGCGACGGCGCGGACCGGGGCCCGTCCGGAACGGTGTCCAGCGGTCAGGTTTGCGGCGTTGTCCTTGCCGGTGAGCCGCAAGTAAGTGCGGACAGCAGGACGGGCGGCCAGGAAGACCAGCGCTCCAATGTCGCCTGAGGTGGACCGCGAGTAGCTCGGAGACAGTTCGACTTCTCCCGCGTGGTCGTCCGCTCTCGCCCATATCTCTCGAACGGCACATCGAACTCGTGCGCAGCCACGGCGTGCGCGGCTTCGTGGACCAGACCGGTGGCGGTGTAGAACTCGCGGACGCCCGCGGGCGCGAGCAACGACGACGGCTCCCGAAAGCGTCCTCGGTTGCGTCGCCGCGGTCGATGTTGGGCTGGTTCAGATGGAGGGGCCAGCAGCCGTAGCAGCGCGGCGAGGCCGGTGTCGGCGTCTGGGTCCAGCCTGCCTCGGCGGGACGTCGTCGGTCGTCAGGTCCGCGACGATCGAGGCCGTTGTCCCGGACCCGTCGTAGCCGGCCAGGATGTCGCGCACCTCGGCCTCGGCCCGGCGTGCGCCGCGTACTGCAGCAGTGCCCTCCGCAGCGCCTCCACGGGATCGCGTCGGCTGGTCTCCTGGCGTGGCCTGGATTCTGGTCGCGGGGCTAGCCCGGGTGAGGTGGTGGTGTCGGTGCAGGCGTGCTTTTGAGATCGGAAACGGCGTGGGCGCATTGGAAACAACCTAGGGCGCACTTGTCGGCTCCCGCTGCGTCATTCTGGGATTCGCCAGTGATGTCTGATCCGAAAGGCTCTCGTTATGCGCGGTGGCAAGGCGGTGTCGCAGTGGCAGCGAGACCACGAGGCTGCTGTGGTGGAACGCTTCCTCGTCGTTTTTTCTCGTGACTCGGCGTTTGCTCGGCTCCCGGCGCGCTTTAACTGTGATGAGGCGCATGTGCTCGCATGGTTGTTCGACGCGAACGATGCTCCGGCCTTGGCCCATACCTGGCGGGAGGAACATCGCCCGCACTGTGCCAACCCCCAGAAATGCCCGGCGTTGCGTGTGCTGAAAGAGCGTTCATAAATCCGGGGCAAGCGTGGTCGTGGCGCGAGCGCCGGTGCCGGTCGGAGGCGTCGTCTGCCGTGCTGAATCCGGCGCAGGATCGAGGACTCGGCGCACTGGCATGGCCGCATGGTGCGGGAATCGCCGTCGTTGTAGCAGCGGACTGGTCGAAGTCCGTTCGGCCGCGTTCGTCGTCGAGCTCAACGTGCGCGATCCGCAGCTGCGCGGCCATGGCGGGTTCCGACACCGGATGGCAGCCGTGTCGGTACATCGGCTGGGAATCGCAATGCGCGGTCTGTGTGCCGTGGGCCTTCAGTCCTGGCCGACGATAGCTGCGAGATCTGTGGGTGTCGAAACGTCGACTGCATCGCCCGGCGCCGAAGCAACTCCCTCAAGCTGGTCCTACTGGAGGCCTGAACATGAATGTCAAAGAGGTCGAAGCGGCTCTGGAAGCCTATCGGGAAGATGCGTGGGGGTTCTGGGGCCGCGACCTCGGTCTCCAGCGCCAGTGGTCGCGCGACCCAAAGCTCGGTGTCATCGACGGACTCGGTCGCGTCGAATTGATGGATCTCCAGCTCGGCCAAGGCGACAACGGTGAAGGCTGCTGGATGCTGCTCCGCGCCGGCGGACGCTACTTCCGCAAAGACGGCACCTACGATCCGGCTTACGATATAGCGACGTGGGAGGGCCAATTCCGGGAAGTCTGGCCGACTCCGAAGATCGTTTACGAGTGAGGCAGCGGGGCAGCGACTGAAGCCGATGAGGGGTGCTCGCACCCCATTTGGACAGCAGCGACGTCGCGGCCCACAGCCACTCTTGCACGCGCTCTTTTGCCAGAAGTGCATCGCGAAGGCCCTCTGATCCACCTGCCGCGGGATCCTGGAGGGTCGCCCATTTTCCCTCAGGAGGCAGCCGTGGAGCACGCGGTCACCATCACCGCCAAGACGCGCCAGCTCGGGCGCACCCGCGTGACCGACTACCACTGGCTGTGCTCGTGCGGCGAGCGCTCCACCGCGCCGACCGGCTACCGCAACGAGCGGGAAGCGCGCACCAACCACCTGTTCCACCGCCGCTGACACGGCACGACCCCCGGAATCCGCCGGCGATGACACCACAGGAACCCGTCTGCTTGCCCCGGGGAATGCTCGGGCGACGGGCGGGTTCGCGCGGAGTCTTCCGAAAATGGCCGGTGTGATGCGCGCACGGCCTTGGCTCTCGCGTTGCGCGGCCCGCTCAACCCTGTGCCGATCGGGAAACACCGAACAGCGAACGGAAACAGTGCGTACCTCCCGGTGCGTCTTCGACGGGTAGTCAATCAGTGCGCGGCGGGCGGTCGGGCGGCGTGACTGTGAACTACTCCAAGGACGGGAAGGCGACCATGCTCGAGAAGGGCGCGTACGGCGGAGAATGCTTTACTCCGGGATGCACGAACGATTCGCGGTGGATTTCTACGGCTGAGGCAACGGTGGCGGAGGTGCCGCAGGAGCGGTACCGGTGCGCGTCGTGCTGCGACTTGGTCGCTCGTGCTGCACCGGTCCGTCCCGCAGACGTCCTCCACGGGACGGAGGGGTGGGACGAGTGGCGCTCGGAGATGGTTCACATTCTCGCGCTGCCGCTGGCGGAGTTGACAGCCGTCTCTGCGCTAGCCGCGAGTTCACCGTTCCCCGAGCCGCAGGGAGACTGACGCACTGTGCTGATCTTCGGCGGACGTGCCGACTCCGGAAGGCCGGGTCGCATGATTTCCGTCGCCAATGGACTGCTGCGGCTGTCCTGGCCCAAGGTGACTTCGCTTACCGGCTTGACGAAAACGCCGGCCCCGCTGCGATCGCGTGCAGGGGGAGGGCGCGGTCCGTCAGCCGGTCGTTGTCGGCGCGGTGTTGCACGGTGACGCCGCCGTAGAAGGCGGACCAGGTGGTGCAGGCGGTGTTGTCGGCGGTCTCGGTGACGGGCGTTCCGGTGAAGGTGGTCAACATCGGCGTTACCGTTTCTCGCGGGATCGGGGAGTGAGCAGGGGCGAGATCTCGAGGGCGTTCTGGCCTCCGTGCGGGCGGATCTTCACGTCGTTCTTGATCAGGAGCCGGCGGATCGTGCCGTAGGACGCGTGGTGCGTGTCGGCTACCGCCTGCATGGGCCAACCCTTCTCGACGTAGTCGCGGATGATCCCGTCGACGTCCAGGTCGGTGCGCTTGATGCCCTGCCGGACGGGCGGCAGCACGGCCCCTTCCTGTCGCAGCAGCCGTCCGGTCCAGCTGAGGGACAGCCCGTGCTCGCGGGCGATGTCGGTGATCGAAGCACCGCCCCGCCACGCCTTCAGCATCCGCGCGTTGCGTGGTTCGTCGTCGGTCATGGCTGGCTGCGACGCGCCTACGACACGTCCGTCGCCGTTGCCAGGCAGGCTTCGTCTGCCCCGCCCGTCGGAACGACCTGACTGTCGTCGTCAGCGCCGGAGGGCGTGAATCGCACTCCGCACCCGCTGCGGAGGACGGTGTCCTCAGCCGTCGTGCCAGTGGCTGCCTCCGGATGCGGCGCGCTCCTCACGCCGGTCGCCTCGGCTTGACGGCGGTTTCCATCCTCGCTCCTCGACGCGTCGGCACCGGATTTGGCGAACACCCTGAAACGGGCCTTGCAGCCGGTGCAGTCCCAGGTGCGGGTCGACACCGCGCCGCCGCATGAGCGGCAGGTGAATCGCACCGGTCCCGGCTGCTCCGGCTGCGGACAGGGCGGCCCGGGGCGGGCGAACGCGGCCGGGTTGCTCAGCCATCCGTGCGTGAACGACCCCGCCTCGACGAGAGAACCTCCGGCGAGTCCACTCAGAAGTTTCCGCACGTATTTGGGGGTCAGCTCGTGCCGCTGGGCGATCTGCCCGATCGACATTCCCGACCGGTGCTCGCGCAGCATCGCGGCATTGCGGGCAGCGGCTTCCGCGCGTGTGCTCACCATTGCCGCTTCGAGTCCCTCGGGATCGGGCACGGGGCCGCATCGCTGAAGCACGCCCGGTGGTCCTCGGCGCGATCGCGCGTGTCGTCGAGTTCCGGGCCCAGCTCGTCAGGAGCCAGCGCCCACCAGGTGGCCGGTGCGCCGTAGACGGAGCACCGCGGCGCCACCATTCCGCCGGCCATGACGGCGTGGCGGAGGTACCGGTGGTTGAGGCCGTCGCGACTCCACCGGTGCACCGCGAACATCGCCTGATCCACCAGGCTGGCGGGCAGTTCGCCCGCGATCCTCGCTGTCATGACCGCTGCCTGTCTCTGCCGCGTGCCATGATGTGCAGGCAATCAGCAACACCCCGTCGCTGGAGTAGCCGCAGGGGGTGGCCATCGCCGGGGGTGGCCAGAAGAGGGGGCCGCGCATGGAGGCGATCGCCGTCGGCGCCCTGCTCCGAAACCTGCGAACCGGAACCGGCAGGTCTCAGGCCGAACAGGCTGCGGTCCTTTCCGAACTCTCGGGCCGGGCGGTCACCCGCAACGAGGTATCGCGCTGGGAACGAGAAGCCCGGATAATCACGCCATTCTGGCAACAGCACTACGCGGACAGTTTCGGTTGCGATGCCGGGAAACTCCGGGAAGCCGTAGCAATGACCCGCGCGGCCCGGAGGCGTGCGAGGAAGGGCGGCGACGACGCAATGCGGAGGCGCGAGTTCCTCGAGGCTGCGGCGGCCCTGGCCCTGCCGCTTCGTCTCGAACGGCCGGCTGTGGCCGGCCGGATCGGGCGTCCGGAGCTGGACCTCTTGCGCCGGCGCACGGCGCGGCTGCGGCGCCTTGACGACGTGCTGGGCGGCGGTGACACCGCGCCGGTCTACGCGGCCGAAGTCGAGGCCACGAAGCACCTCCTTCGCCATAGTTCCTACGCGGCCGATATCGGGCGCGAGCTGCACGTGCTGCTCGCCGAACAGATGCAGCAGGCAGGCTGGGCGGCGTTCGACCGCGGCGACCACCGGCGGGCGCGCCGTTTCTACGACGACAGCCGCGACGCCGCGAAGACTGCGGGCGCGCGGGATCTGGTGGGGAACGCTCTCGCGTACTCGGCGTACCAGCAGACCGTGACGACGAAGCAGGGCACAACCGACGCGGACGCGTCGTACGAGGTCGCCCGGGAAGCCGCGTCGCCGCGGGTGTCGGCGCTGCTGCTGTCGCGCAAGGCGTGGGCGCACGCGGTCGCGGGGGACGCCGGGCAGGCGGACGCCGCGCTCGGGATGGCACGCGAGGCGCTCGAGCGGCGCGACGACCGGCCCGATCCGGACTGGGTGTTCTGGGTCGACGCCGCGGAAATCGACATCATGGCCGGCCGCTGCTGGACCGAGCTGGCCCGGCCGTTGCGGGCGGTGCCGGTGCTCGAGCGCGTTCTGGCCGGATTCGACGACACGTGCGCACGGGACAAGTCCCTGTACCTGACCTGGCTGGCCGTCTCCTACGTGCAGGCGCACGAAGCGGAACAGGCGGCGGCGACCCTGCGCCGGGCGCACGAACTGGCCGGGGGTGTGACCTCGAGCCGCCCGGCGGCCCGCATCGCGGCGGCGGCGAGGAAACTGGAGCGCTACCGCGGCGTGCCCGAAGTCGCCGAAGCGCTCGACGTCGTGCGCGCCTGAGTCAGCCCTGCGGGGCCGTCGCGGCCTCCATCCACCGCAGGTAGTCCGCGGACCCGTGAGCCAGCTCGATCCCGGTCACCTCCGGCTTGTCCCACGGATGCTGGGCGCGGACGTGCGCCTCGAGTTCGTCGTACCGGACGCCGGTCGTCTTGAACGTGACGATCCATTCTTCCCCCTCGCCTGCTTCGCCGAGATGCCAGAAGTACGACGCGACCGGCCCGCGCACCTGCGCCGTGGCGGCCAGCCGCCGCGCGACGGCGGACGAGGCGATCCGGGCCGCTGACTCCTGGTCGGGGGTGGTCGTCATGACGAGCAGATGATCAGCCATGCCGGCCACCGTAGGCCTCGCCGGAAGCTTTCCGGCGGCGGGCTCGGCGCGGTATGTGCACCAGCCGGTTGGCGAGTCGTGCCGAAGAACAGGTTGCCATCTGTGCCGTCTCGCTCGTTTCGCGTTCGGCAGCTGAGGGCCTCTGTTGGGGCGGGCATTCAGACGTTCTTGTCCGCGGCCTGGTCGGCGAGCCGGATTTGATCGCGCAGGGTCGGGGTCCACGACCCTTGCCAGGCGGCCATCGCGACGGCTGTGTGCAGCTCGCCGAGATCCACGTCCTCGTCGGCGACGAGGTCTCCGGCCGCGGTGTGCACAGCCGGAGGTGCGCACCGCGGCGCGCGGGCCGTGGCGAGATGGGCTTCCAAAACGGCGAGCGCGTACTCGCGGACCGGGGAGAGCTGGCTGCGGGCGAGCACGTCGGCGGTGCCGCGGTAGGTCTCCCCGGCGTCGAATTCCCAGCCGCTGCGGTCGATGGCGATGCTGCGCCAGGTGCGCTGCTTCGCTCTTTCTTCCCCCGTGGCCAGGCCGGATGTCGGCCAGATCGGAGGGCAGGCGCGGTCCACCTCGGCAAGTATGTCCGGACGGTCGAGGAGCGAGTTGTTCCGCACCTGCGCCGCGCAGCCGCGGCGAAAGCCAGCCGCCGCCGGATCGGCGCAGCGGCACGGTGCTGGGCGCGGCGACCTGTTCGACGGCGGCCACGGTCGGGGGTAGTCGCTGGTCAGGTGCGGTTGCTGAGAAAGTGAGCCGTTGGCGTTGCGGTCATTCGGTGGTGCCGTTCATCAGGTCCTCGTACAGCTTCCGCATGGGTTCGGGCTGGTGCTCGCGGCGGACGGTGTGCCGGACGTCGCGGCCTTTGACGAGCCGGACGGTGCGGCGGATCAGGTACTCGCCGTCCTCGGTGACGCAGAGTTCGTACTGGCGCGTCGCCAGCGGGCACGACGCGGCGATCACCAGGGTTACCGGGTCGTCGGCACGGGGGTAGCGCCACCGGACCGGGGTGTAGTCGATGTAGGGGACGCGGCCAGTGCGGAACCGTTCGGCGTGGCGACCGTGGCCGTAGGTTTCGTCGGTGGCGGTCACGCAGTTGCGGATCACGGTCACATTTCCTCCGTCTCGTCGTCGCCAGACTCGGGCTCGTCGACGTGGTCGGCCTCGTGACGCCCGTCGTTGAAACGGGCGCCGATCTCGGCGAAATCGCGCTGGAAGGCGGTGACTTGGCCGTACAACGCGGCGGCGTGCTGGGCGGTGTCGCGGCTGTCGGCGGAGCCGACGATCGGTTCGGCGACGGTGCGGCTGCGGACGAGGGCGGCTGCTTCGTCCAGCTGCTTCCGTGGGCGCCGCGCAAGAAAGAGTGCTGAGCGAGCGCGAACCGGACCGTGCGGCGCCATCCGGGCGTGCCCGTAGAACACGTGCTCCCGGCCCCGGTAGGCGAAGGCGTCGCCGGGTGCAAGCGGAGCAGAACTGCCAAGTTCACGACGCATTCCCCCAGCTGTGTCACCGAAGGTCCCAGAACTCGGCATCGACGGACGCAATCTCCTCGACGAGCCGCTGTTCGCACCATTCCAGGTCGTAGGGGGACTCCTTGTTCCCGTCGTCGACGTGGCGGCCTGCGGAGAGCAGGAACTGGTACCAGAGGTAAAGCAGGTAGTGGATCCGATCGATCTGCAGCGCCGAGAGATGGGTGCAGGACGCGCGTGCAGCGATCCATTCCGGCGCGCGATGGCCCTGGGCGGCGAACAAGTTCCGCAAGATCCTTCCGCCGGCCTCGGCGAGGTCGCTGCGGTTGCCGGGCGCCCAGATCTCCGGCACCGGCAGGCAACCGGGCCGGGATGCATGCGGCCGAGCAGGTCGGTGAGCAGGTTCCGGCCGCGGGCGAGCGCGTCGTGGGCTTCGACCGTGCGCGGACCGCGGCGGTGCTCTTCACGGCCGCCATCCCTGCAGCAGAGCGCCTTCCCACGGATCCGGGCCGCGCCAGCCGCGCTTCCAGCCGGGCAGGAAACGCTCGCTGATCCGCGCGACGGCCTCGGGCGTGACGGCGCCGACCGACGCGTCGCCCAGTTGCGCCAGTCTCGTCGATCCCATGCTGTAGGGGAGGTAGACGCTGGCACCGTTGGCCTCCCACTGCCACGGCAGCCCTTTGCCGTCCAGCCACCGGCCCAGTTCGCCGATCAGCCACGCGCCGAGATCGCAGTCGCGCGCGTCGCTGCGCGAGACCTCCGACCAGCCGACGAACGGCTTCAGCGTCACCTCGGCCGCGGCCCACCCGTTCGTCACCGGCGACGCTTCGATGCTCCGCCGCTCCGCGGCCGGGGCGTCCTTGTCCGGCAGTTCGACCATCGGGCCGTCGACGCCCCAGGCGAGAGAAAAGGATGCCGGGAAGTCCCAGAAGACCGGGTGGGAGATGCGCGCGAGACCGTTCGGATACGCCGGGGACTCGTTCCTGGATGTGATCGGCGGAACCAAGTCCGGGGTGCCGAGCAGCCTCCGGCACTCGCGCAGGAGCGCCAACTCGTCGACTGGCTTTCCGATCGCGACGCTGAGGTCCAAATAGGAGCGTGTCACTGGATCACCTTCCGAAGCGGCGACCGCGAACCGACGCGGCGCGCAACGCCGACCTCGGCCGAGGCTATCGGGGCATGATCGGCCCCGGTGCCGACTCTGTCCTACGAGGACCGCGCGGTGGAAGCAATCGCTGTTTCCAACACGGGTCTGCGTTGGTTCCTGATCGCGGGAGCCTCGGTTGGCCCGGCGGCAGGCCTTCGTAGTTCTTCGGCCGGCGAAGCCGCCGCGCGGGAGACGCCCGCCCCGGCCATGCTGAGCTGCCAGGGCCCAGTACCCGTTCCCGCGCCGACCTCGACCACACTGCGGCCGTCGAGGACGGCGGCGATCCAGTCGATGTCGGCGGGCGTCGGGATCGCGTGGCCAGTGCCCGCGTAGCCGGCGGCGTCGCGGTCCAGTGGCAGCGACCGGATCCCCTGCCAGTACGGGTTCGGGCGGCCGGGCTCCGGCTGCTGGTCGTACGGGGACTCCGCCAGCAGCGGCGGCCCTGCGGGATCGCGCCACCGCGGAGGTTCGACAATCACGCCCGGCGATGATTCTCCGTCGTCCTCTTGCTCCGCAACAGACACCGCGGCCGCGCGGCGAACGGGTGAATCGCTCCGCACCGCTGACAATCGCTTGTCAGTGATGCATTAGGCGTGACAATCTATTGTCAACGTGAACGCACTGGAAGAGAGCCCGATGAGCACGTCCGTCCTGACGACCCCGGTGCCGGCCGACCTGACCGTCGTGCCGGTCGACCGCGGGCGGTGGCCCGCCGACCCGGGCCAGTACCTGCCGAACGCCTACATCCGCGTCACGCTCGACCTGGCTGCCGGGCAGGCGGCGATCCTGGCAGACCCGTTCCGCCGCGGACCGGAGAAGAACGACCGCACCCTGCAGAAATACCCCGGCAGCTACGTGCACCACTGGGACTTCCCGGTCCCGGTTCCCGGCCACATGACCTGGGAGATCGGGCAACATCTCACTCCGGATGAAGCCGAGCAGCTGCTGGAGCTGATCGCCGAGCAGGCCCGCGTCATCCTCCGCGAGCTGGTCCCTGTCGAGGGACGTGCCGCCGGCGGCTTCGACTGGTCCCTGCGCGCGGCCGCGGCGGTCCGGGTGATCGACTCGTTCGCGCTCAACCCGTGGCACGCGCTGTCGGAAACCAGCGTGACGGACGCGGCGTGGACCATCGAGCACTACTACGAGTTCCGCGGGCTGCTCGACATGACCGACGCACTGGCGGCCACGCCCGAACTGGGGTCGCCGGAGTGGGCGGTGATGACCGACGCCGAACTGGACGAGGCCGCCGCACGACTGGCCCGCTCCGCTCCGTGGGACCTGCGCGAGAAGTGGCTCGACGCGGCGCACCTGCAGAACTCGCGGCCGCCGGGCAGCACGCCGATCTACCTCGTCGGCGTCCTGGCGACGCTCTACCGGCTGCGCGCCGAGCAGGCCGGCGCTCTCGTCCCCGCCGACGCGTCGGCCTGGTTCGCCGCGCGCACGACCAGGCTCGCGGTGGTCGACGACTGCACCGACGACGCCGAACTGGCGCAACTCGCGCAGGCCGAGGAGCGCCACGCAGCCGCTGCGGGCAAACTCCTGCTCGGCGCCCCGGCCTACCTGGCCGCGATCCGGGCCGGGCACCGCGACCGCGTCCGCCAGGAGCTCGTCGCCACCGGACGACGCGCGGCGGACATCGCCGGCACGTACAAGAAGATCCGGTCGAGCCGCGCGGCGCTGCTGCTGCGGGTCGACGGCTGGGGCGACCCGCAGGACGGCGACGAAACGAACCGCAACGCGCTGCTCGCCCGCCTCGCCGGCATCTCCCGCCAGGCCGTGCTCAGCCTCCGCGAGCGAGCGCTCGCGGTGAACGCAGCCGACACTGACGACCGCGAGGTCTGACTCCTCGCCCGCGGCGCGGGACGGAAGCCTGCCGCGCTGGCTCCTGACCCGGCCCTGTCGAGCGGCCGGCACAGACTGCGGCACGGCCCTGGCGGTCCGGCAGGCTCCGACGACCCCGGCGCGAGGACTCTCCGCCGCCCGGGGAAACCGAACAGGCGAGAAAGGGAGACCAACCGTGAACGAACGACCCGACCATGGCACTTCAGCCCCGGCCGTTGCCGAGGCCGTGCGCGGTATGGCCGACCTGGTCCGGGAGGCGAACGCAGTCCGGCGTGCTGCCGGGCTTCCCGAGGCTCCTCCAGACGAGCTGTTCGTCGTGCTGGTCGAAGAGGAGGGTCACCTCATCCGGCAGACGGCGGACGACACCCACGAGACGGCCGAAGCGCTGCGCCGTCTGGCCCGCGACGCCCGCGCCCCGTTCTCCCGGTGGCAACTCGACATGATGAAGAACCTCGGCGCCGAACAGGGAAACCACCCGCGGTAAGCGAGGACCGGACACCGAAAGGGCGTGCTGTCGCCGCTGCGCCGCCAGGGAGTCATTCCGCGGAACGACGGACTTCCCGTTCTCGGCGGCTCGCCGAGTGGGCCGGCGGCCGTCGCGTGTTGAACCAGTGAGGCAGCATCTCAGCAATAGCGGAGCATGTCGCCCAGAGAAGTAGATCCTGGCGTGTTGATCGGCGTGCCCGCGACCGGGTTTGAGCAAAGGGGAGACGGCAATGACCGATCGGGAACATTTGATGGCCGCGGCGCGGGCGGAGGCGGATCGCCAGCTCGCGCTGGTGGACGACACGTTGGACGAGGCGGTCGACGAGGCGCGGGTGTTGCTCGCGACGAAGGGAAAGACCGATGCGTGGGCGCTGTTGGGTGTGTCGATAGCCCGGCAGGCAGAACCCGTCACGCGGGAGCACCAGCTGGTTGTCGAACTCCTGGCTGCTGCATCCATCCGCCTGGCGCAGAGGGCCTGAGCCCAGGACTGCAGGGCGGGCCCGAGTTAGCAGTGTTTGCGGGCTGTCGGCGTTGAGGCGATGCGTTTGCCGACGGCGACGGTATGCCGGGATGGGGTCGGTGCGGCCGCTACGGGATCACGTCGCGCAGCCCCGGCCATCATCGGGCCGAGCGAGCTGCGCACCTGCTCGGGCAGGTTGGCGACCAGGTGGCGGCTGGCCTCCTGGCAGGCCTCCAGTACCCGCTGGCGGTCGTCCTCGTCGGCCTGGGCGGCCGGGGCGACGCTGTCCACGCCCTGCACAACGGGTTGACGTTCAGGCCTGTGGCGAGACTGTCTCGGCGAGGTGGGATCGGACAGCCTCCGGAAGCCCCGGCATAGTTTCCGGAGGGAAGATCCCGAGCCGTTTCAGCTCGCTCTCGACCCACAGGTACAACCGGATCGCGGGGCCGTCCCCGTCCATCGTCTCAGCGTCGAGCTGTTCCAGGATCGGATGACGCCCCTCGTAGGTCGCTGCCCTGATCGGGTACTCGATCATGCGGATCACGTCGGCGTACCTCAGCGGCTGCTGCTTGGACGGATCGCCGATCCTCCTGCTGCTGCACATGCTCATCACCGAGCGCACGACCGCGTCCTGCGTGATGTTCACCTTCATCACCAGCGCCGGGCCGTTGCCGGTCTCGCGCAGCGTCAGCTTTCCCATGCGGACCACTCCACCAGAGATCCGTCCGCCGGTCCGTCCGGACGCGGACGAAACACCGAATCGGATCACGGTTTCGCTCGGACGGCGGAAGACCTCATGCGCGGTGCGGCTGTGCAGCCCCCGGTATGGACTCCGGCCCTGACAGTCGGGCCCCGGGGCGGAGGCCGACGCGCGGGCGGCGGTGAGCATGATCGATGCCGCCGTGAAAATGACCGCGCCTGGTCGGGGTTCGTCGGAACCAGGGTGTAGGCGCATCCCCGCTCATGAGGGACAATACTTGCACACATGAGCGGCAGGGATTTCTCGATGGATGACGATTTTTGGCGCGACTTAGACGAACAGCGGTTCCTTCTCCTTCTCGATCAAGAGGACGACGCCGCTGCGGCAACCCCCGGGGATGCCTCCGAGAACTCCGTCGATGCGGCGCTGCGCGAGGAACGCGAGTGGCGGAGGGCGGCCGGGGACGCCGTGCTGAAGCGGCACTTCGCCCGATTGGCTCGCGGGATCACGGAGGACAACCGTGCCGAATTCGACGCAATGGCGTTGTTCCGAAGGGGAGTGCGGGCATACCTAGACCTGGGCGAGGAGCCGCACGGCATTCCGGATTGATCCCCGGGCGCACCCGGCGCAGTCGCTGAAGCACCGTCTGCAACGCGGCTGACACGGCCAGCGCCCGATGGCGCAGTGCCTATAGACAAAGTCTTCATTCTCTGTAAACCAGTGCTGGACGTGGACTCCGACCGAATCCAGGTTCGGCGGGCCCGCGTAGCATTGCGCGCATGCCGCGTTTCCGGACCTGCCTGCTGTGCGCGGCCGTGGTCGCGGGACTGGTCGGGGTCTTGGTCCTCGTCGCCGGGCCGCTGAGCTGGTGGCTCGCCCCTGCCGGAACGGTGCAGCTGCCCGCGCGCGACCGGCTGGCGGCGGAACAGGACGTCCGCGAACTGCTGCTCTGGATCTTCTGGCCTGCCTGCCTGCCCGTCGGGGCCCTGCTCGGACACGTCACCGCCCGCCGGCCCGCCGACAGCGGGCTCCGTGCCGGGCGAGCGGCCGCGTCACAGGTCTGCGGCCACCGGCTGGTGGACGCTCCGGTCGATCGGGCATGGGTCGCGGCGAAGCGCGCCAGCCCGGAGATGCCGCACGCGATCCGGGATGCCCGCTCGCCGTTAGTCATCGGTCAGTCGGTTTCGGGGGCTCCGCTGCAAGCTTGTCTTCGGTGGCCCAGGTTTCGCACGTCTTGCCGTTGCGATCGGTGAACCGGATCATGTACTGCCACAGGCCGGTGTTCGGCAGGGTGGGCGCGGTGACTATGAACAGCTGTGTGGGCTCGGCGACCACCTCGGCGGCGATGTCGTAGGCGGTGCTGTACGTCGTGGTGAATTCGTTGATCCACCACAGCCGGTCGCCCATGGTCCATCGCGGCTGAGTCTGGCCGACCTCGGCCTGGCCGGTGATTGGCAGTACATGCGGAAATGATTGGCTGAACTGCTCCATGCGCCGGGCGCACACCGTCAGCGTGTGCGCGGAGCCGGCTGTGAACCGCAGGACGTGTGTCGCCTGGTCTGGACACCGGTCGGGATTCCACCTGCTTGTCGCAAGCCCGCACCGTGCCGTTATCGACCCAGGCATGTTCGCGGGGTTGTCCGCCATTGCCTTTCCGCTCCAATCGCGATCTCAATAGCCTGCAGTGACGCGATCTATGGCGCGGTCATCCGCAGGAGTGGCGTGCGGGAGTCTCCGGGGGTGTGAGTCGCGGTCGTTCAGTGCTTGTCTTGGTGGAGGGTCTCGAGGCTGAGGCGGGCGAGGCGGGTGATGGCTATGGCTGCTTGTGCGGCGACGTAGTCAGGGTTTTCTCGAGCGAGCCGCCTGGTGCGTGCGTCTTCGTCCTCTGGGGTTGATTTCCTTAGGAGCGCTGCGGTGCTTTCCTGAAGGGGCTCGGGTCCGATCGACGGTCACCGTCCCTGCGCTCCCCCTCTTAGCTCGACGTGCGTCGGCTGGTGATCGGACACGGGCAGTGGCGGCTCGGTCTCGGAGGTGGCCGGCCCGGTTCTGCGCAACGGGGGGTCCGGCATTTCGCTTGCCCATCCGTCGCTGGCGTTCCAGTCGTCGCCCAGGTGATTGAACTCGCCGAAGAGGAAGTACGGCAAGGACGGGGTTGTTTGAGAACGGGCCGAAAGCAGCCGCGCTGCTGCAACGTTGGTCGGAAGGCGATGCGCCCCGTCCCAAGGGGGCGGTCGCAGAAGGGGTTCCGCCGGACAGGATGGAGACGGTTGCGGTGCTGCTGGCGTTTCGTCCTGGGCCATTCGGCCACTGTAGCGTCGGCTTCCGATCAGGTCCGGTGCCCATGCCCGCAGCATCCCGGCCGTCTCGGCGTGCTCGAATTGCCACCGGTCCAACCCGGCCTTGTCGGCCATTCTGGGGGTTTCGATCGCTGTCAAGTCTCCGCGTGCGAGATCATTGCGGTGCCGTCCGCGTCTCGTCGGCATGGTACTGGTGGCCGTCGTAGGTTGTCGCACCGGAGGCGTGCATCCACTGGATCGTCCGTTCCACGATGTCGGCGCGGGAATAGTTACCGCCCGCGGTCTTCGGCATCTGCCGCTGCACGAGGGTTTCCTTGCCCAGCTCGCTACGCAACTCAGTCACCGACTGGCCGTTGAACCTGCGCGTGATCTGTTCAGGGATCGGCTCGTTGCCCGGCCGGGACGGCGGTAGCGCGGGCTCGGCCCCGCGTAGCGCGTCCCGCAGCCCGAAGAACGCGCCGGCGGAGGTGGTTCTGGGCGGCAGCGGTCTCTTCCACCGGTTCGTTGAGCATGTCGGTCAGCTCGGAGGTGGCCCCGGCGAGTGCATTGCCGTCGACTCCGTGCCGCGTCGATCCCACGCGTCGGCGTTGGCCGAAGCGGCGGCGCCGGGCAGACGGCGAACCGGCCAGGCGGATTCGGCCGCGCCGGTAACCACGGTTTGAGGTTTGGGTCGGCGCGCCCGACAGCGGCCCGTGCTGGATCTCGTGGTTGGGGCCGGGGGCAACGCGGTCGCGGTGTAGGTGGCCAGAGCCTGCGATGCGAGCGTCGTCGACGCGCGCGGCGGCGAGGTCTGCCTCGGCGAGCGCTTCGTCTCGTCGTTCATCGGCGATCCTCCTTCCTCCTGCGGTTCCATGCAGGCAACCTTTTTCATGCCATCGGCTTTTCGAGCGCGGTGTCCGACTGTTCCCTCCGCCGAAAACTGCGCGGGAACGGGGGTGATGGTCAAGAATGGCTGTCATGCGCAGAAACCGCCCCTCCGCCGAGGGCCACGTGTTGTGGCCGCTCTCGCTGGCCGGAGCAGAGATGCTCGCGGCCGCGACGATCCTCGTCGAAACCCCATCGCCCGGCTCGCAGTTCGACCCGCTGGCCGGGATCGGTCTCGGTGCGCACCGCGCTTTCCACGATTCCGTCCTGAACGCCAGCGCCGCCCGGACCCGGGCCGAAATCCGCGCCGCCGGCCAGCTCGCGCCAAGGGGCGCGGCCGCGGTGGCACGGCTGGACAACCTCGCCGCCGAATTTGAGCGGCCACCGGCAAGGATCACCGATGAGCATCTCTCTCAGCTGCGGGCCGTGCTGGGGGAGATGGACGCCATCGGCGGCTACAGCCTCGACGCCCTCGAGATCCGACGTGGTTGAGCATTTCTGGGACGGCACCTTGATCCCGTCGAGTCCGTGGGCGCTGCTCGCACGTCGGGAACTCGCGGCGAACCCGTTCGCGAATGTTCGGGTGGACACTGTGCGCCGGCCGGACGGCAGCATCGGCCCCTACCTCGCCGTCGACACCGCAGACATGGTGCGGATCCTGGCGGTATGCGAGGGGCATGTACTGATCGTGGAACAGCACCACTATCTGACCGGGCCCTGCTGGCAACTGCCCGGCGGACGGGTGGACCCGTCCGACGGCGGAATGCCCGGTCTCGGCCCGGATCCGATGATCGCGGCGGCGCGCGAACTGCTGGAGGAGACCTCTATTTCCGGTAGGCTGACGCGCCTCGCGACGTGGGAACCGCTGCCCGCCCTGACAGCCAGCCGTACCCATGTCTACCTCGCCGCCGACGTCCGCACCGACGACCGACGTGCCCAGCTAGACGACACCGAAGCCGATCTCGCGAAGCGCTGGATCCCGGTGCGCGACGCGATCGCGGCGACGCTCGACGGCCGCGTGCGCTGCGCCCCCAGTGCCGCCGCGATCCTCACTCTTGCCCTGCGCCCCAGATTCCCTCGGCGCCGTCTCCGGCGACGGCTGTCCGCTTCGAGGCGACTCGGTTGGCTGTGGTGTCTCACGACTTTGGTTCCGCCCCGTGGTCGATCGACGACGACCCCTCGGCGATGATCGCCGAGCAGAGATTCGGGGTGGTCGCCCCCGGAGACGTCTGGCCCGATGAACAGCCCCACGCGCTGCTGGAACCGGTGGCCCGCTTCAACGACCGTTTGCCTTAGCCGCCGCTCGAGACATGCTGAGCCGTCGACCGCAAGGCCGGACCCGTTGACTCGACTGGCCAGGTCAGCACAGGTGCGAAGGTCGGGGGGATTGGTCTCGACGGCCAGCTGGAGAAGGCCGCGGTTCCTCGGGGTCGGCCCGGTAGGTGTCCACGGCGGTCAGGCGTGGGTCGAACATCGACTCGCAGTGGGGCGGCTCCGGGGCGCGCGCGGCGGACTGGAAACAGCCCGCGGTCCGGAGTGGAAACAGCGATCGCTTCCGCCGCGGGGGCTCGTGAGCGAGAGTCTGCGTCGGGGCGACCGTGCCGCGATCCCGCCGGACGCCATCGCCGGCGGCGCGTGCATCCCTGGTCTCCGGAGTCTTGGCCTGTGCGCACGACCTGCGGCTGCCGGGTAGGCGACGGCCGGCATCCGCATTCCTGTCGCCCGGAACGTCGTGAGACAAGGAATGGAAGATGATTGCACGCTCCGACGTCACCATCGTCGCGACCGCCCTCAGCGGCTGGAGCGGCGATGTTTGGCATATTCGCGTCGGGTCCGCCGACTACGTCGTATCCGCAGCGACCTCCCCATGGGGTGGAGGCAGCGAAACTGCGGTGTTTCCGGCCACTCCTGACGGGGAAGCCACGAGCAGGCGCGATGTCGTGGTACATGCCGGATACGACCATGAGGCGGCGATCTCCGATCTGATCCGCCATCTGAATTCCCGGGACTGATCGGAATCAACGCAATCCGGTGTCCGCGGCAGCCGGACCGGACGCCGCGTCCGGAGCCCAAAAGAAGTGCGGTCCTCGCAGGCGCGAGTGTGGTGAGCGGTCAATTCGGTGATCTGAGCCCGAATCTATGCGATATCACGATCCGCGCACCTTGGCGCATTTAGGAAGCAGAGCACATGGCGGATCCCGGCACGTCGCCAGCGCGGCGATTCTCGATGGACGACGCGCGAGCCCGGACATGGCTGCGCCACGCCGTCTTCGCCCGCTCGGCGTCGAGACAGTGGTTCCACCGGTCGGCCGTCCACTTCGGAGCAATTGGAGCGACATGCCCGTCACCACGTACGTCACGTTCCCGGCCGACGATCACCGGCCGCGCCTGCACCGCGTCTACGACACCATGGACGACTTCGCGGCCTGGCTGAACGACGAGGGCTACACGGCCACGGCGATTTCCGTCGTGGCGTGGGACCCCCTCGGCTCCAGGTACGGCACCGCTTCCCATTCCAAGGAGGTGCGCGCGGACTGGCGCAACGTCTCGTACTTTGGCGACATCGGGGAGCGCGCGCTGTACCACGATCAGGCGCGGTTGCTCGGTGTCGCCCGGACCGTCATGGAGGAGTGGGCCGAGGTGGTCGAGACTGACTCTCGGCTCGACTGGGTGTGGACGCTCGATGACATGCAGGACTGGGATTTCGGGACAGCCCGCGAGGACGAGAACACGGATATTGGTGGCCGTGACTGGTTGTGGGTCCAGGAGCGCGTGCAAGAGTGGCTGTGGGCCGGGATGCCGACGGTGTCCAAGTGGGACGCGAGCGAGTTGTCCCTCGCGTCGTTCCGAGCGTTCCTGACGGCAGAGGGAGTGTGACGGGATGACGGCCGCCGGCAGGGACTCATCGGGTTCACGCGACCCGATCGACGGACCGCGCAAGCACATCTGCCCGGGATGCGGACTGGATCCGGAGAGGACGGATCGAATGATCAGCAACGGGCGCGACGTCGGATACCGGTGTTCCTGCGGCGCAGTCGTGATCGAAGGTGAGCTGGCGGGATTCGTGGGATGACTGCTGTCAGCGGCTTGCTGGGGAATCCCGGTTGCACCTCAATACCACCGCCGCGGTTATGCTCGACGGCCTGCTCGTCGTGGCTGGCGACGCCGACCTCACCGGAGATCTGCAGGCACGGCTGCGCGCGTTAACCGCCGGCGGCGGCTTCCCACCTGGGTCCGGGTCGAGATGCTCCGGTCGAAGCGAGACGGGAATCGACGATGACTTCATCGGACCTCTCGGTGGCCCGCACTGCTGCGGAGACGTGTTCGGCCTTGCCTGTCTGGTTGTGCCGGAGCCGGCGTTCGGGGTTAATGCGCTTCGCCTGGCGGAGATCGCCCGCCTGCTTCAGCGGTAAGCCCGCTACGTTGATCGCTTGCCGCTGGAGGGGTGGGTCTTGTCGGTGATGACAGATTGCGGCTCCAGGTAGAGGTTGCTGTAGCGGTTGTCGAGGTGGTCGCCGTTGCGGTGGATGACCACCCAGCCATCGGGCACGGAGCGGGAGTTGACTGCCTCCCACACCACGCGGCCGATGCGCCATTCCCTTTTCTCTCCTGTGGTCGCGTCTGTCCGGGTAGCGCACAGCTGGTTGCTCTTGACGAACCCGAGGAGCTGCGGAGCGCGGTTGCTGCGCAGGCTGTAGACCATGCCGTTGTTGGGATGGACTTCCCAGGTTGTCGGCTTGTGGATGAGCGTGCCGGGTAGGCGGGCGTCGCACGGAACGACGGATGCCAGAGTGCTGTCGTGTTCGACCGTCTGGCGGCGGTACAGCTCGAAGACGGCATCGGCCGGGTAAGCGGTCACCGGGGCGATGAGGCCTTCCGCGATGATGTCGCGCGCCCGTTTCTCGGTCACGCCGAACAACGCGGCGACTTCTTCGAGGGCCAGCAGTTCCTTCGCCGAAGTCATGTTGTCAGTCCTGTCTGCGACTGTTCGGAGATGCCCAGACTCGTCCGCTGCCGTCCGAGAGCCCTGTTCACGGTCGTTCAGTACGGGCTTGTCATCGTCGGGATCATTCGAAGGGATCCACTGCGGGACGAGATCGCGCGGCGGCATCGCCCCGAAACGCTCGGCCATCTCCGCCGGGACTGGCGCGTGCCGGGCCAGCGATTCCCACGGAGACAACAACGGTGCCGGCGTGACATCCGCCAATGCTTCGAGCGGGTCGTGCCGGGCTCTAGGAGTGCGCATCGTCTCCGCCTCGTGTCGGAACCGGTGGAAATCGTACGCCGACGTCAAGGAACCGGAATCACTCGCATCCGGCTGTCCAACCGCTCCGGCGAGCCAGTGCTCGACGATCGCGTACCACACGGCGCTCAGCGACACGTCCGCCCTCGCCGACCCGCGACCCGGCTTCGCCGCTGACGGCTGATCGGCCCATGCGCGGTCAGAACAGGGTGTCGCGCATATACGGGTAGCTGGCCCCGGTTCTGGCGGACTGAATCCTCTGGCGTTCGAGAACCGCGCCGACGACTTCGGCCCGGTCGCTGGATATCCCCGCACCTGTGCCCAGATCCGGGAACTGTTCCACGACATGGAGCTGATCCCGAGCGGGCCGAACAAGCCTGCGGAGATCGTGCCGGTGGTCGACTGGTGACCGGCGTGGCGCGCAAAACCTGATTGCAGGATCGCGCACCTGCGGCAGCACGACCGCGCGGCCGTAGCCAGGGAGGTGACGACCTCGTTCAATTCGCGTCCGGCAAGCTCGTCCGTACCTGTCACGATTCCCGGCCCCGGAGAGAGCTGCCGGCCTGCATCGCGTCTTCCCTCTCCCGGAGCGATCCAGCCTGGTGGGCCACGGCAGATTCTGGTCGTCCTCAGCCGGGTCGAAGATCTCGATGTCTCGCCAGAGCCCGTCCCCGGCGGTTGGGCCGTCGGGTCACGCGCGAGGGCGTTTGAGATGCGCGCCTACGGCCCATTCTTCGGCTCCTTGGCGCGCCTTTGTGAGGATGAGGATTTTGTTTCGCCGTTTCGCTTCGTCGATCCATTCCGGGATGGCAATGATCGGGCCTTGGTAGAAAAGCTCGGTCCCGCCGTCGGGCCCCGGTCCGCGGACGACTCCGGTCAACGCAACGAATCGCGGGTCGTTGGGAAGCCGTTCGGCGCGGCCGAGCTGGACGGTCCAGTCGACGTCGACGCCGATGTCGTCCAGCAGATGCTGATCGATAACCTTCCGGAAGCCCATTGTCGGCAGGCTCTCGGCCCAGCTGTTCGCCGCCGCGGTGCCGTCCTCGGCGATCACGTGGATTTCGTGGGTGGTGGTGCAGATCAGCACCGGGGTGCGCTGCTTTTGGGTGAAGCCGATGTTGGTGTTCATGTCCGATCCCGCGCGGTCCCGCCACGGCCGGTCTTTGTCAGCTTCCAGGTCGACGACGTAGGCGGTGTCGGGGTCCGCCGCGCGGCGGTTCTTCCCGGTGGTGCGGCTGCGCTGATGCCCTCGGTCTCCGGACATGGATTCCCTCTCCTCGTGCTGGTTCTGATCGAGAGTTCGAGGCGGCCGGCCGAAGCGACGGGCCTCGCACGACGCGCTCCTGGCCTGGCCTTGGAGCGTACCGGGCGATGGGACGCCGCGTTTGCTCCGGCAGCTGCGGGAAAACGTGTCGTCCCGCTGAGCGTCTGCGCGGCGGAAAGGAAGCGGCTCCGGTTGCGGGAGCGCGTCGATCGGGCGCGCCGCACCCCGGCCGGCTGAACCGGATCGTCGGACTGGCCGTCACGACAACGGATCGCGAACGGTTCCTGTCGTGGTCGCCTTAGACGAGCGCGCGAACCGCCACGACGGCGTGCTCCGCAGAGGGCTTGCTTTCGGCGGGAGGCGGAGGCGACCACATAGCCGGGTCCTCCGGCCCCGCGGGTGGTGATCAGGTAGAAAGCCGCTGGCCCGTGCGGGGATCGGGACGGAGGCGTTCGCCGCTCCCCGTGCAGCGGCCCGTGCTCGAGTAGCTGTTTCTCCGTCCGCCGGAATGCCGACGCGGCACCGCTGGCGTAGCACGGCGCGTCGTGACGACCATCCGATCGGCTGTTTGTTCCACGAATCCGCCCGGGCGGACGACAAGAGGGCAGCGTTCGCAGCTGCTCGCCGTCGCGCAGCGCACGCGAATGCCCAGGTGTTCCGATACGTTCGGCTCAATCGGGCACAGGCCGTCCGACACGCGGTCCAGCCATGCCGTGTCTAAGCCGATCGTCCTGTGGGGTCGCGTTCTTTCGGCACCGCGTATACCCGCCCCGGCTGGCGAGGGATCGTTCTCGACGGTGCGGTCGTGTGCCCAGCTCGCAGGTCCGCGTGGATTCCGGGCGTGTCGCGGCGGACGCCGCAGGGGAGGACTGCCGTCCGGTCGGGCCAGGCGGCAACGGTCGCCGCGCTCAGCTGCGACGACGTCCCCGCCAGGGCGAGATCGCCTGTGCAGCGTCGAGGGCTTCGGTGCGGAGCTTGTCAGCCTGCCGGGGGAAGGGGCTGATTCGCGAACAGTTCTTCGACCGGCTTGGGACCGTTGTACTGACGGCAGGTGCACTCGGTCCACTGGTCCTCGGCCCACTTGCGGTTCCTCAGGACGGAAGCGTGGCATTTTTTGGTTTCGGGGTCGTGGTGCTCCATGCCGTGGCTGCAGCGGCAGACAGGTTGCGGCGTGGTGTCGGGTCGGGATCCTCGCCGGGGGAAGCGGCCGAGGGCCCATCCAGCGAGAACCAGCAAGCCTCCTGCGCCGAGGCTGATCGGGTCAAACATGCTTTCTCCTGATCGCGTCGATTGCGCTCGAACGTAGCATGGAAGCGCTCAGGAATGCGAGCGCTTCCGCTCGCTTTAATGAGCGTAATCATGCTAAGGTCGCTTCGGCGCGAGCTGTATCGCTCGCCTCAAGAGGAGGTTGTGATGTCCTATCCCGCCGGAAATCAGCCGCACACTCTTGCCCAGCTCGCCCGCCGTGCCGGCATCGCCGAGAGCCGCGCACGCGCCCTCTACAGGACCGACCCGTCCGGGCTGCCCAAACCTGACCGGTACGACGCCGACCGCAAGCCGTTGTGGTTCGGGCCGACCGTCGATTCCTGGTCCCAGCGCACCGGCCGTGCCGTGCCGGAGGACTCCCTGTGGTTGTTCCGCGCTCCGGCGGCGGCCGAGCCTGCGGTCGAGATGATGCGCCGCGTGGTCACCGTGGGCGGGCCGGGTGCGCGGCGCACGATGTTCGCGATCGTGTGGGACACCGACCGCGGGCACGTGATCTACCTGCAGCCGTTGGGCAACACCGGCGGCGACCACAAGGACTGGATGGCTTCCGGGGCGGCCGAGCTGATCGAACCGCGTTGGTGGTCGACCGCCGTGGTGATCATGCCGATGGAGGAGGACCTGGCCTTCTACACCGAGTTCGCCCCGATCGCCTACGTGTACAAGCTCGTCGCCGAGCCCGACGAGGGCGAGGGCCCGCAGGCGGTCCTGCGGCGCTGGCTGCGCAGCGGCGCCGGGCGGCCGCAGGCCGCGGCACCCCGGGCGAAGGCCGTCTGGCAGACGCATCTCGACCTGGGCGACATCGCGAAGGTCATCGGCCGGCCCATTCCGTTCTGGCTGCGCGGCACCGCCACAGTCGAGAACGCCGAGCGCAGCCTCGCCTACGCCTCGACGTTCACCGTCCCGGACACCGTCACCGAGTGGCCCGCCACGCAAGCCCGGCTCGAGCGGGCCGTCTCCGCCCGGATCGCCGAGCAGCACCCGGCCGCGTTCGCCGCACTGGCCGCGGACGCTGCCGACGGCATGGAAACCCTGCGCACGTCCCACGAGAAGACCCCGAGCACCGGCGACGGCTGGTACCTCGTCGCCCGCCCGGCGCGACCGGCCCCGCCGGTCGAACTCGAGCGGCTGCTGGCCAACGCGGTGCCGGTGCGCGACCTCGACATCGTCGCGGCCGAACTAGCCGAGCTGCGGTCGCTGGAAGCCGACCTCGACGTCGACGATCCGCTCGGCGACGTCTACGAGGAATCCGCCCGGGCGCTGGCCGAGCAGTTGCGCGCCGCCGCCGACGGAGGAGACAGCGCTCACGCCGCGCTGACCGACGACCCGGTCGAGTTCTACAGCGCGCCGTGGGAAGGCCCGGTCGTCGACGCCTGGCGCGCGAACCTGACTCCGGCCGACCTGGACCAGGCCCGGCGGCTGCGCCGGGTGCGCCGGCTGCTCGACAACGGCTACGAGGAACTGGGCATCGAGGCCTTCCGCGATGCCCAGGGCCGCTACGTCGTGCCCGTCCGGCTCGCGAACGGCGACACCTGGTTCCGTGCCGAATGGCCGACCGCCCTCGACGTCGTCGGCTCCTGGACCGACGAGACCGTCCTCGCCGCCGACGAATCCGGCTCCTCCGCCACGCTGCTCGCCCTGACCCCGGCCCCCGACGGGAAACTGCGCACCGATCCCGTGCCGCTGCTGCCGCGCAGCGGCAGCGAGGGGTTCGGCTACGGCTACAGCGGCGGCGGCCCCGCCGGCACCTACGTGGCGCTGCTGCGCTGCGCGCTGAGAGCCGATCGCGACGAGGCCGGAGCCATCGCGCGATTCGGCAACGGCGCGGACGGCGACGGCGGAAGCCAGCTGTGGGAAGCGATTTCCGGCACCAGGGGCCCGCTGCGCCTGTCCTGGCCCCAGGTCGAGCTCTGGGCGCGCGCCGACCGCGAGCACGCCGCCCAGCGCGACAACGCCGCGGACCGGCTCGGCTGAAGAACAGCGCTCTCGAGGACGATGCAGTCGGCATCTCCCGGCGATGCTGATGCTTCACGGTTCCCGGCAGCGCAGGCTCCCCGTCCGGAAACACCGCCCTGGGTATTGGAAACAGCGGTCCAGTGTCACCGCGGTTCCCGGGCGGTCATAGTCGGGTCGTCTTCCGGGCGAGGCCCCGGCGGCACCGGGCATTCGCCCGGGTCCGTGCGCATCGGCCCGGGCTCGCGGCGGGGAGGCCTCGTCCGGTGCCGCCGGAAGCCCGGAGGAACCGTCGGGATCGGTCGTCTGCCGATGGCCGGTCCCGAGGCAGCTGTCTCGAGGGGGAGGAACCTGACGTGGGAAAGCACAGCAAGGCCGAGGAGCCCGGCAGCGACGAGGGCGGCAGCGCCGGCGAAGAGCGGAGCCCGATGCCGTCCGGAGCGCGCGCACCCCAGTCGACGAGCGAAGCGGCAACCGCGGCCGAGCGGACCTGAATGGACGAGAAATCGTTGCCCTGCCCGGACAACGGGGCGGGAGCGATCGGCGAGGCGGCTCGTGCGGCATGGCCGCAGGAGTGGCGGGATGCGTACGAACGCGTGTCAGCCGTTCCGTGTGCCGCGCACGGCGCGCGGGTCGGCGAGCCGTGCTTCCTGCCGCCGGGGAAAACCACGTCCTTCCGCTGGCCGAAGCTGTTCTGCCGCGAACGAGGCGAGTCGGCAAGGGCGAACGCGGCGCCTGGCGGTTCCGGTCGGAGCTGATCGACCTGGCGCGCTGGCCGAACATGCCGTCGTGGTGGTCGGCGCGGCGCAGGCTCCGGGCACGGCAACGTCGGCGATGCCGGGGCGGCCGAGTCGGGATCGGAGGCGCGTCACGGTGGTCCGGAGCGCCCGGGAACAGTACGTCACCGACATGGTGACCGAGTGGCTGGTGAACGACGGCCCTGTCCGGGCAGAAGCCGTTCGGATCGTCGCCCGGTCGGGCAAGACCGCAGCACACGACCTCGGAGTGTGGCTGTGGCGCCATCTCCGAGAGGCACGGCGCGGTACCGCAGCCTGGCATCTGGCCCAGGAACTGGCGGAGAACGACTATCTCCGCGTTTCCTGGGGCGAGGTCGCGCGCTCGGTCCAGGAAGGCTGAGTCGAGGCGCGGATTCATAGCTCCATTGCGAAGCCTGCCGCCTGCGGGCTCGCCGCCGTTCCGCATGCCTGGGCATCCGTGCGCGGCGAAGCCGTTCCCGGTTCGGCCGCCGTCTTTCTGCGGTTCGCCTGAATTCCCGGCGAGAAGCCGCCGGCGAAGGCGTGGGAGTCGTGCGGTGCAGGAGCAGGTATTCGCGATCTGGGCGAGCGGCATCGCGCACAGGTTATTGCATTTCTGATTGCAATGACCTGAATGTGCTTTGCGGGCGGGGAATGCGCTACCTTGGCAGGAGGCAGAACATTGCCTTTCGTAGAGGTTCGGCGGCCGGGCTGCGGTTCCTGTTGTGTCGGCGTGCTCGCACGCATCCGCCGCCTGCGGGGCATTCCGCGGGACGCGCGCACCTGGTGCGGGGCGAGCCCTCGGCTCGTCGCTGCGCGGCGAACCGCGAGGTTGGCGGCAGGCCGACAACCTCGCGGGCGGCATGGCAACCGGGCGATGCGCACAGCCCGGCATTCCGGACGGAGAACGTCCGGGCGCTCGGCGGGACGCCGATGGCGCGAGCCGCAGTGGAAAAGCGCGCATCGGGAGCGGGCGTTGGGCGCGGGCGAAGCTGCGGCTTCCCGCAGCCGGACTCGTCGGGCGGTGCGTCGGTGTGGGGCGTCGCCGGGCTGACCGGCGGCGTTGATCGAGCGGCGACGTC
Source organism: Amycolatopsis sp. NPDC004079 (assembly GCF_040610415.1). Taxonomy (NCBI): domain Bacteria; kingdom Bacillati; phylum Actinomycetota; class Actinomycetes; order Pseudonocardiales; family Pseudonocardiaceae; genus Amycolatopsis; species Amycolatopsis sp. NPDC004079. Next base: position 105,726 of record NZ_JBEXMH010000029.1, read on the forward strand.
CTCGGTCGTCCTGGAATCCTGCCTGCATTGTCCGGGCCGGATTGACTGAAGGGAACCACGTTCGTGGCCGACATGACGCCCGAGACCGTTCCTGGCCGCCAAGGTCGCGTTGTTCGCGGAGGAGGACGGAGTAGCGCACGTGCTCCGGGTGACCCGTGCGCACCCGCCGTTCGACGGCGGCCCCGCGTTGCCCGGCGGCCGGGTAAGGCCCGGCGAGCCTTCCAGCGCTGCCGCGGTGCGGATTCTCGGGGAAGAGACCGGCATCGAGATCGGAGAGGACGTTCTGTACCCCTTGCAGGGCGCCTTGGCCGCCCCCGGCTACCGTGCGGACGGCTACTCCGGTCTGCTGCCGCCGATACGGCCGGCCAGCCCCGGCGGGGATGTCGCTGACGCGACATGGGTTCCCATTTACGAGGCCCACAGCGTCGACAGGCCGTTGCAGGACGATGACGGCGACTTCTACATGATGGCGCGGGGGAACTGACCCCGCGTCCGCTTCTGAGGAATGTGAAAGCCATGGGTGCCAGCAAATTCCTGATCTATCAGGACGGAGCCGACGCGGACAAGGCGTTCTGCACGGCTGTCGCGGACGCGCAGCTGTGGCGCGGATCGGGCGGCAACACGGGCACGATCGCCGAGAAGGCCGCCGCGGGGTTCCTGGTCGTCTCGGCTGATCCGGTCGCTCAGGAGCAGGCCGAGAAGATGGGCGCCGCCATCCTCGACGGCCGCGACGAGCAGTGGGCGGAGATCCTCGAGAAGGACGGCCCGGTCGGCGCGATCGCGGTCAAAGGCGGGCCCCGCGAACACCACGTGCGGATCCCGGACGTTCCTGGCGGACATGCGGACTTGGACGCGGCCGTGGCCGCCGCGACCGCCGGGGTTCTCGCCGTGGGTGAGCGCGTCGTCGGCGAGGCGTTCGGCTCGTACCGGACGGACGGCGTTCGAGTGCTCGGCGGGACGCTGATCGTGCCGACCGAAGGAGCCCAGGTGCACACCGGCTGGGAGTTCTTCGGCGTTTCGCGGCGCTGACAAGACAATCGGGAGCCGGGCAGGCCGCGCCCCTGACGGACCGCCAGCAGACGGCGCCCCATTGGTCGGCGCCGCCGCCCGAGCCCGCGCCCCGTCAGCAAGGACCCGCTTCCCGCGGGGCCCGGGTTCACCGGTCGGCCGCGGGTGTCCGCCGATCGTTCTGTCCGCGCGTTGTCTCGGTTGACCGGTGTGCGGGAGGGCGTTGCGGTTGCTGCGGGCGGGACGTGTGGCACGATTCCGCCGCGATGCTGTCTGTCGACGTCCGGGGGAGGGCGCATGAGGTTGCCTGGCCCGCTCGCGGACCGTCCGCGCCATCGCGGCCTGCCGGTGCCGTACTTGGCTCCGTTCGTCGACGAGCGCATGCACGGCGACGAACGGCTCCGGTTCGAGGTGGCCCCGGACGGCACCCTCGGCAGGATCAGGTACGCGGACGAGGTCCCTGGCGATCGCGACGCCCGGGGAGTGCTGTGGATCCGGGTGACCTCGCGGCCGGGGCGACGGCGGCGGACATGGGGAAAGTCCATCCGCGGCGGCAGCGGGAATGCATGCTGAGTCCTGCGTGCCAGGTCTGCGCGACCCCCTTGGCGGCCGACGCGGTGCCGTGGGTGCTGCCCCTTCCCGAGGTCGCCGACGCCCCCTCTGGCGGAACGGTGCGGACCGCAACCCCTCCGACCTGCCTGCCCTGCGCTGGGGCATCGCGGCGGCTGTGTCCCTTGCTGCGCCGCAGCGGGTCCCGGCTCTGCCTCGTCCGTGAATTCAGCCCGTGGGGCGTGATCGGTTCCGAACGCGGCGGCGCCGCCACCGTCGCCGCTGTCCTGGGCACCGCGCGCCCGCGCTGGATCCCCTACACCGACACCGCAGTGCTCGGCCGGGTCATCGCCGAGCAGCTGATCGTCGAACTCGCCGAGTGCGAACTCGTCGACGAGATCCCGCCGCGCTGACCCGATCGCCGGATCTGCTGCGCCGCCGGCGCGACAGGGCTGCCGACCGGACCCGGGTCAACCGCGCGAGGCGGCGTCGGCGTGCGCGTGGTCTCGGGCGAACTCGTCGACTGCGGCGAGCAGGCCGCTGTCGGAGATCGAGGGAGAGATTCTGCAGAGGTGGAGACCTGTGTGTCGCAGGCACATGATTTCGAGGTCGGCGAAACCGGCGTTGTGCAGGCGAAGGTGATCGGGCAGCCGTCTGGCAGCCATGAGCTTCGCGATGAGGGCCCGGCGGGATTTGTGGTCCGGCACTCCGCCACCTTACGGGTCGGCTGGTGACCGCGGAATGATGCGGCCGTTTCCTCAGCGGTTTCCGTTTCGTCGGTACTGGCCCAGGTCCATGGTTGCGAATCGGGGGTCGGTGGCTGCTCGGGCGAGAAGGACACCGAGTTCCGTCCTCCCTTTTTCCGTCAGCGTGTAATACGCGCGCGGCGGGCGGCCTGCGGCCGTCCCGGCAGGTTCTCTCTTCTTTTCGAGCCAGCCTGCTCCCAGCATTTGCGCCAGGCGGGGGTAGAGCGCACCGGAGAGGACTCCAGTGTCGTCGGACAGTCGGTAGCCCCAGTGCCGGTCCTCAGGCGCGGCCATGAGCGCGGCGGCGATCTGCACGAGGGCGTGGGTGACGCGCATAGGCCGATCCTGGCAGAGAGAGCACGCCTGTACGGCCAGGCTCGACTCCGCGGCGACCCTGGAACGCCCACTGCCTGCGCACCCGGCTGCGCATGCACGGCGACGAGTTGCGCAAAGCCGGGCGGCTCCCCGCCGCCGTGACGCGCCTCGAGTACGCCGCCGCCGTCTCGACCGATCCGGCCGGGCACGGCTCCGTGCTCGTGCTGCTGGCCCGCGGCTCCGGCGATGCCGGTCTGAGCGACACATTCGACACCGCCGTCGACGGCTGCCGGCGAGCACTCGACTCCGGCACCGAGCACGGGATGCTGCTCAACCCCTTCAGCCTGAGCGAGATCCATGCCCGCGGATTGCTCGCCCTCGGCCGTCCCGGCGACGCGCTCCGTGCCTTGCGCAACAGCGGCACCGGGGAGCCGGCCGCTCCGCACTGGCAGGTCATTGCGAGCGTCACCAGGGGCGAGGTCCTCGCCGCCGCCGGCGAACGCGACGGCTCCGCCGAAGCCCTCCGCTCGGCCATCGCCACGGCCGAGCAACGCCGGCTGCCCCACCAGCTGCAGACTGCGGAGCCGTCGCAGCGCCGCGTGGTCGGCGTCGACGACGGGCGCCAGGCCGCCGGCGGCGCGGATCGCCCGCTGTGCTCTCCCCCATGGCTTGTGAACCTCTCGGCCGCAGCGCGCGGGGCCGGGCCGTGACTCGGCTGCTGCCTCGTCGGCGACCCGCACCGACGGGGCAGCTCCATGCCACGCGACGTCAGCGCGGCTGGTCCGGATTCAGCGGTCGCCGGCCGCGCTGGTGGCGTCGTTGTGGAGGCCCATCAGCGCGGCGGCGGTGGGTGCGACCATGTCCGGCCAGTGGCGGTCGGCATGCCGCCAGCAGCCGACCGTCCGCCAGCGGCCCTGATGCGCCAGCAGCATCTCGATGTCGGTGCTGTGACCGCAACGCTCCTGGTATTCGGGGTCGTCCTGGGAAATCAGGCGTACGACGAGGTCGCCGTCGTAGTGGCCGTCGGCCGGGGGCTGGCGGGCTACCCAGGTTCCGGTGAACAACGTGGCATGGTCCCACCGATCGAGGGCCGGGTCATCGTCGATGTCCACCGCTGTCACGAGCATCGCCCATGCGTCGTCGGGATTGCGCATCGGCGGCGGCGCGAACGCCGGGGTGAGGATCACCGTGTCCGGCGGCTGGCCTTCCGGCATCGCGGCTTCGTCGCGTGCGCGCGGCTCTCCCGCAGGCAGCTCGACGTGATCGGTCTGCGACGCGTCTGCGGCCGCGAACGCGTTGGCAGCGGGTTCGTGCAGGCCGCTGTCGGTGGTCATTGTCTATGCGCCCCTTGCGTTTTCGTGTGATACCGGCCGGGCGGCCGGGCTTGCATGGACGCTTGGTGATCGCGTGCTTGTCAACGGGTGGGTACGCGGTGCGGGCGAAGTCGACCCTTGTGGGGCAACACATTGCCGTGCCTGCTGCCCCGCAAGGTCGGCGAACGGTTTGGGTCCGCCGGGATAGGTGCGTGGACCTGGTCGGGTGACCGACAGGTGCACGCGCCACCGACCCGTCGGGACGTTTCCACGGCGTCATCGGGGGAATGCCCAGCTCTGGAGCGGGGCAGTCGCTCGCCGCCCTCTGCCCGGCCTGTCGCTGCCTGGATTCCTGCGCGGTACGCCGCGGCTGGTCGCGACGTTCGGGGCAGCGCTGGTGATCGTCGGTTGTCGTGGGCGGGGGGTGCGTAGTTCGACGTCGGCGAAGGCCCCCCGCCCCGGAACTCCGCAATCCCCTCCGCCCTGCCGCCCCGCCCCGACCCCTGCAATCCCACCCCCACCTGACCTCCTGCCCAACCTGTGTCATGGGTTGTGGGTGCCGGGTGGTGGTCCGGTGGTGGGTGTGGGTTGGTGGTGGGGTTTGGCGGTTGTGAGGAGTTGGGTGAGCCATGTGATTCCGGTGGGGGTGGGTTGGTGGTAGTGGCGTGGTGGTCTGGTTTTGGCTTTGTGGGGGTGTTCCCAGGTTGCGGTGAGGTGGCCGTGTTGGGTGAGGCGGTGGAGTGTTTTTTGGATGGTGATGGTGGGGATTCCGGTGTGTTGGTGGAGGTTGTAGCCCCAGTGGTGGGCGGTGGGGTTGGTGAGGATGGCGTGGGCGATGGTGGTGAGGGTGTGGGTGGTGCGGAGGGGTGGGGGTGTGTTGTTGGTGGTCATGGGTGTGGTGTAGTGGGGGCTAGGATGTTTAGTGGTGAGGTGTGGTGGTGTGGGGTGTGGGTTTTGTGGTTGTGAGGGTGGGGTTTTCTGGGGTTTTGAGCGGGCGGACCTAAGATAGTTAGTTGTCAGGGTGCTGGGGTTTCCCGGTGGTGGGGGAGTGTCCGGGTCGCCGGCGGTTGGGGCGGTGGATACGCCGGCTGTGGCGCGGTGTGGCGGGGTTCCGCGGGGCGCGCGCGGTGACGCGGGGCGCGGGGGTGTGCGGGGCGGAGCCCGGCACACCGGGGTGTAGGCGTCGGTCCGGTTGGGGTGCAACGGGTTCCGGCGGGCGACGGCTGGGCCGGTTCCTGCGGGGCGTGCGCGGAGCGCGGTGGAATCGTTGCGGGGCAAGGTTTTCGCCCGTGGTGGTGGACTACGGGGCCGGTGGGGTAGTGTTTGTGTTGCGCGCCAACGGTCCTCTTGTTTTTCACCGGTTGGCCTACGTCACTGGAACCCCCGTGTTTGTGTTGTGCGCCAACGTATCGAGGTGTTCGTGAACAGATGTCCTACGGACCGCGACATTTCGGAAAGTGTTGCACACCAACAAAACCAATTGGTCTAATCCAGTAGTCCAAAAAGGACCTGTTACTACGCAACGAAAAACCTACGACAGTCCTTTTAGAACAGTCCACTTACGACAGTCTTGTATCCACGGTTTCCCTTGCGCAGCAAGGGGAATCGTGGTACGTTCTAGGATCGACCAGCGGGAGATCCATTAGGGGGGGGACCCCCCG
>NZ_JBEXMH010000030.1:0-110197 GCF_040610415.1 Amycolatopsis sp. NPDC004079
TTTCAGGTGAAGGTGCGGGGGCATCGGATCGAACTGGGCGAGATCGAGTCGGTCCTGGAAGAGGACTCCCGTGTGACGCGTGCGGTCGCGGAGGTTGTCGGCTCGGGGAGACTGGCTGCGGCGGTGACAAGTCATGGGTCCACTGTGGATGGTCTGCTGGAGCACGTGGCGGCTCGGCTTCCGGCGTACATGGTGCCCGAGCGAATTGTGGCGGTGGAAAGACTTCCGCTCACCGCTAACGGCAAAGTCGACCGCGACCGGCTGCGGCAGCTCCTCGGCGTCGATCCCGGGACCGACGCCGGATCGGAAGAACCGCGCGGCTCCTGGGAACGCACCCTCGCCGGGCTCTGGACGGAACTGCTGGGCATCCCGGAGATCGGCAGGCAGCACAACTTCTTCGCCCTCGGCGGCGACAGTCTTCTCGCGACCCGGATGGCGGAGACGTTGCGGCGGCGCTTCGGGATCGAACTCTCGCTGCGGCAGGTGTTCGGCGCGCCGACCGTCGCGGAGCTGGCCGCGCGCACCGCGGGCGGCCAAGACCTGCAGGACGTCGAGTTCGAGGAGGGCGTGGTATGACGGTCGGTGGACTCGTGACCGAACTCGAGGCTGTCGGCGTGCGGCTCTGGGAGGAGTCCGGCCAGCTCCGTTTCCGCGCCCCGCGAGGCGTGCTGACGGAGGAACGCAAGCAGGCGCTGCGCGCGCGGAAGGCCGAGGTGCTCGCCCACCTGCGCGCCGACGAGGTCACGGTACAGCCGCGGCCGGAGGCGTGGCACGAACCGTTCCCGCTGACCGACGTGCAGGCCTCGTACCTGTTGGGCCGGCACAGTTCGTTCGCCTACGGCGGCACCGGCTGCCACGGCTACGGCGAGCTGAGCTACCGCGAGCTGGACGCCGCCGCGCTGGAAACGGCCTGGCGCAAGGTCATCGAGCGACACGACATGCTGCGCGCCGTCGTGCGGGCCGATGGGGTCCAGCAGGTGCTGCCTCAGGTCCCCGAGTATCGCGTGGAGGTCGACGATCTGCGCGGCGCCGGCGAGGAGCGGCTGGCCGAGATCCGTGCCCGGATGGACCACAAGACCTACGACCCGGGCGTCTGGCCGCTGTTCGAACTGCGGGTCGTCCGCACCGGCGACGCGGACCTGCTGCTGTTCTCGATCGACTTCATGATCTGCGACTTCGTCAGCATCCAGCTGCTGCTGGACGAACTGCACCGGTACTACGCCGACCCCGCCTTCGAACAGCCGCCGCTCGAGATCACCTACCGGGACTACCTGTTCGCCGACCGGGGCCGGGGCGGCGGCAGCCGGTACGAACGCGACCGGGCCTACTGGACGTCCAGAGTGGGCGAGCTTCCGCCGGCCCCGGATCTGCCGTTGCGGGAGGATCACCGCTCGGCGCCGCCGCGTTTCCGCAGGCTGGCGACCGCCCTCGATCCGCGGGAGTGGGCGGAGTTGCGGCGCCGGGCCGGTGCGCACAGCGTCAGCCCGTCCGGCGCGGTCCTGGCCGCCTACGCGGAGGTCATCGGCCGGTGGAGCCGAAACCCCAGGTTCACCCTCGATCTGACGCTGCTGAACCGGCCGCCGGCGCATCCTCAGGTGAACAGCCTGGTGGGCGACTTCACCTCGGTGAACCTGCTGGCCGTCGACCCCGCTCCCGAGGCGGTCTTCGCTGAGCGGGCGGGCGCGTTGCAGGCGCGGCTCTGGCAGGACCTCGACCACGCGTTGTACTCCGGCATCGAGGTGATCCGGGAACTCGCCCGGCGGCGCGGGGCGGCCGAGGCGTTGATGCCCGTGGTGTTCACCAGCGCGATCGGGCTCGGCGCCCAGGACGACCCGGACGATCCGGCGGCCGACGGCCGCCTGGTCGGCGGGATCAGCCAGACCCCGCAGGTGTGGATCGACTGCCAGAACATCGAACGCGGCGGCGGCCTCTCGACGAACTGGGACGTCCGGGAGGGCGTCCTGCCGGAGCAGGTCGTCGAGGACATGTTCTCCGCGTACGAGGCGTTGCTGCGGCGGCTCGCGACCTCCGACGACGCCTGGGCGGACGTTTCGCCGCTGGAACTTCCGCGCGCTCAGCTCGACCGCCGCGCGGAGGTGAACAGCACCGCAGGCCCGTTGCCGGAAACCCTGCTGCACGAACAGGTGCTGGCGCAGGCGAAGCGCACCCCCGAACTGCCCGCGGTGATCACCGGCGGAGTTTCGGTGAGCTATCGCGACCTGAGCCAGCGGGTGCACGCCGTGGTGAACTGGCTGCGCGCGGAGGGGACCGAACCCGGGGACCTCGTCGGGATCGTGATGGACAAGGGCGTCGAGCAGGTGGCCGCCGCACTGGGCGTGCTGTGCGCGGGTGCGGCTTACGTGCCGATCGACACCGTGCAGCCCGCCGCGCGGCGGGACGCGATGCTGGCCAACGCGGGCATCCGGCGGGTGCTGACGCAGTCCTGGCTCGCGCCGGCCGGCGGCTGGCCGGAGAACGTCCGGCTGTGCGCGGTCGATTCCCTTGCCCCGCAAGCAGAACCGGAAGAGCCGCTGCCGCGGCGAAGCCTCGACGACCTCGCCTATGTCATCTACACCTCGGGCTCCACCGGGACGCCCAAGGGCGTGATGATCAGCCACCGCGGCGCCCGCAACACCGTGGACGACCTCAACCGGCGGTTCGAGGTGACCGAGCGGGACCGGGTGCTCGGCCTCGCCGGCCTGGGCTTCGACCTATCGGTGTACGACATCTTCGGCCCGCTGTCCCGGGGCGGCTGCCTGGTGCTGCCCGATCCGGGGCGGCGCGGCGACCCGTCGCACTGGGCGGATCTCGTGGCCGCGCACGAGGTGACGATCTGGAACTCGGTGCCGGCTCAGATGCAGATGCTCCTCGACTACCTCCGGGTGGCGCCGGGCCTCGGACTGCCGTCGCTGCGGTTGTCCCTGCTGTCGGGGGACTGGATCCCGGTGACCCTGCCTGCCGAGCAGCGGGCGCTGCTGCCGCGGACGGCCCAGATCAGCCTGGGCGGCGCGACCGAGGCGTCGATCTGGTCAATCTGGCACCCGATCGGGGAAGTCGGCCAGGACTGGCGCAGCATCCCGTACGGAACCCCGCTGACCAATCAGACGTTCCACGTGCTCGATTCCGCGCTGCGCCCCCGGCCCGATCTGGTCCCGGGGCAGCTGTACATCGGCGGAACCGGTGTCGCGCTGGGCTATCTCGGCGATCCGGAACTGACCTCTGCGCGGTTCATGCGGCATCCCCAGACTGGCGAACGCCTCTACGCCACCGGCGACCTCGGCCGCTACCGGCCCGACGGCGTCATCGAATTTCTCGGCCGGGAGGACTTCCAGGTCAAGATCCGCGGCCACCGGATCGAACTGGCCGAGGTCGAAGCCGAACTGTCCCGGCATCCCGCGGTGGGCGGCGCGGCCGCGCTGGTGCACGGCAGGCGCGAGGCCGAGCGCCGGCTGGTGGCCTTCGTCCAGACCGCGGTGGCCGCCGATTCCCCCAGCCCGGCCCCGGACTTCCGGCGGACCGTCCCGCCCGCCGGCGACCGGCTGCTGGCGGACGTCGATCTGGAGCGCTACCAGGAGTACATCGCGGCGCTGGACCGGGTCGCCCTGCTGACCATGTTCGACGTGCTGCGGGCAGCCGGTCTGTTCTCCGCCGCCGCAGAGGGACACACCGTCGACGAGATCCTGACGACGGCCAAGGTCACGCCCGCCTACCACCGCTTGGTGCGCCGCTGGCTCGCCGCTCTTCGCGAAGCGGGGATGCTGCGCCGGGAAGCGGAATCGGGACGGTTCTTCGCCGACACACCGGAACCCCGGTTCGCGCCGGACGCCGAATGGGCGCGCGTCGACCGGTTGCGCGAGCACTGCGGCGAGAGCGCGGCTCTAGTCGACTATTTCCGGCAAAGCGGCGATCGCCTTCCCAGCCTGCTGCGCGGCGAGCTGGACCCCGTGCGCCTGCTGTTCCCGGAAGGCCGCGTCGAACTGTCCTCGACCCTGTACGGGGAGGCGCTGTTCAACCGCTGGGCGAACGAGGCCGCCGCGGCGGCGGTCCGGGAGATCGCGACGGCCGCGCCGGGCGTCCCGGTCCGGGTTCTGGAGGTAGGTGCGGGCACCGGCAGCGCGAGCGCTCCGGTCCTCGACGCGCTGGCCGGTTTCGACGCGGACTACTTGTTCACCGACCTCTCGCAGTTCTTCCTGAACACAGCGGGCAAACGGTTCGCCGACCGCCCGTGGGTGAACTTTCAGGTGTACGACCTGGACTGTCCGTATCGGACTCAAGGGTTGCGTTCCAACAGCTTCGACGTGGTGTTCGCCGCGGACGTGCTGCACACCACGACCGACGTGGACCGCGTGCTCGTGTCGCTGCGGGAGCTGCTGGTGCCCGGCGGGTGGCTGGTGTTCGTGGAGATGGTCCGGGACCACAGCCAGATCATGACCTCGCTCGAACTGATGACCAGGGTGGACGAATCGGCCGGGGACTTCACCGACGAGCGGCGAGGGCGGGACCAGACGTTCCTGAGCCGGAAACAGTGGGAACGGGCCCTGGCCGCGGCCGGGGCCGAGCTGTGCGCGTGCCTGCCCGAAGACGGCGTGCTCGCCGAGCTGGGCGTGACCGTGTTCGTCGCGAGGATGAAGACCGATCGTGTGCCGCTCGAGGTCTCCGAGCTCGGCGAGCAAGTGGCCGAGCGGCTGCCCGACTACATGGTTCCGGGCGACATCCAGGTGGTCGACGCGCTTCCGCTGACCGGCAACGGGAAGATCGACCGCGCCGCGTTGCGGTCCTGGCTGCCCGGCGAAGGCGAGGCCGCCGCCCCCGCCGGAAGCGTGGAACCGCGGGGCGACCTGGAACGCCGGATAGCCCGGCAATGGTGCGAACTCCTGCGCGTCGACCGGGCGGGACGGACTGACGACTTCTTCGCGCTCGGCGGCGACTCGCTGCTCGCCGCCCAATTGGCGGGACAGCTGGTCGAGCGCGTCCCGGAACTGTCCGAAATGTACTTCGACCAGGTGCTCCGGCTGATCCTGGAGGGCCGGACGATCGAGGCGCTGGTCGGACACCTGGACGGGACCGAATCCGGCCCGGCGGTCGAGACGGGCGAGCCGCGCGATCCGCTGGTGACGCTCAACGAAGGCGACGGGGTGCCGGTGGTGCTGGTGCCGGACACGGCCGGCGGCCTGCTGCCCGCGACCGCGTTCGGGACGCGGACCCCGTCGCTGGGGCTCGTGATCACCGACCGGGCCGGCTGCCTCGCGCGGGATCCGGCGATACTGCTGGAAAGCCTGGCCGCGGACTTCGTCCGCGCGCTGCGGGAGGCCGGGCATTCCCGGGTGCGGCTGGCCGCCCGGCGGGCCGGCGCCCCGCTCTGCGTCGAGGTGGCGCGGCAGCTGGTCGAGGTCGGGGCCGAGGTCGAGCAGGTCGTCCTGGTCGCCGCCGATCCGCCGGCCTGCGAGGTCGACGACGAAATCCTCGCCGAATACTTGTTCGCCGCCGAGCAGGGGATCGCACCGGAGAAGCGGGGCGCCCCCCTCCCGGAGGCGATGGCCCAGGCGATCCGGACAGTACTGGCGGAGACCCCGGGACGGGTGCCCGCCGACCGGCTGCGGGACCTCGCGGGCACTCCGGAACTGGACGCGGTGGCAGCCTGGGCCCGCGACCAGTCGGCGCGGCCCCGGGAGGAGCGGCTGGCCGCGCTCGCGCCGGGAAGCGACGGCCTGGTCGAGCGCTGCGATCTGTTCTGGCAGTTGTGGTCGGCCGCGGTCGAGCACGAGATGTCTTGGTACGCCGGGGATCTGACGGTGTACTCGCCGCGGGAACCGGAGCCGCTGTGGCAGGCGGTGACCAGGCCGGCGGAGGGCTACTGGGCCGAGCGCTGTCTCGGCGACGTGCGGGAAACCGAAATCGGGGGCACCGCCTACGAGCCGCGGCTGCCCGAGGCGATCGGGGAGACGCGATGAACACGATCGGCATCGTCGGCGCGACCGGGGCGGTCGGCCGGGTCGTCGCCCGCACGCTGGACGCGTGGGGCCTCGGGCAGCTGCGGATCGGCGGGCGGGACGAGCGCCGTTGCCAGCGGCTGGTGCGGACGGAACTCGGCGGCCGGGGACAGGCGTACCGGGTGGACGCGCAGGATCCCGCTTCGCTGTCCGCGTTCGCCGAAGGCTGCCAGGCAGTGGTCAACTGCGCGGGCCCCTCGCTGCGGATCCTGGACCGGGTCGCGGGCGCGGCGCTCGCCGCGGGCGCGGACTACGTGGACGCTGCCGGGGACGACGCGGTGCACGAGTTGCTGCGGGGCCAGGTTCCCGCCGGACGCGCCGCGCTGATCTCCGCGGGCATGATGCCGGGGCTGTCCGCCCTGCTGCCGCGTTACCTCGCCGGCTCGTGCGGCGGATTGACCGCTCTGACCGGGTTTCAGGGCGGGCGGGACCGGTTCACCGCGGCCTCGGCAGCCGACTACCTCGCCGCGCTGCGCTCGGGCTACGGCGAATCCTTCGCCGCCTGGCGCGGCGGCACCCGGGTGGACAACGCACTGCGGCCGATGGTCGACGCGGTGATCCCGTTCTTCCCGCGGCCGGTGACCGCGCAGCCCTTCCTGAGCACCGAGGCCGAGCGCGTCGCGCGAAGCCTGCGCCTGGACGAACTGTCCTGGTACACCGTGTTCGACGGGCCGCAGGTGCAGCTCGCGCTCGGCCGGATGCCGGCGCGGGGTGCGCCGGCCGCGGTCTCCGAGCTCGCCGAAACCCTGTGCGCCGCCGCGGAACTCGATCTGTTCGGCCACGAGCCCTATCAGCTTTTCGTCCTGCACGCCGACGGGGAATCGGGCCGGCGGACCCTGATCCTGCGCGGTGGCGCCAGCGCTCTGACCGGCGCTACCGCGGCGGTCGCCGCCCGTTGCCTTCTGGAGGGCGAGCGGCCCGACGGCGTCCGGTTCGCGGGTGAGTTCCTCGACCCGGCGCGCACGGTGGACCTTGTCCGAGAAACCGGCGCGGTCGATGCCTTCGACGTGGTCGCGGCCGTACCGGGCGCCGAAGCCGTGGAGGAGGGGGCGCTGTGAACCGGCCGCTGCGCGTCGTGGTCTGCGGCACCGGGTTCGGCCAGCTGTACCTCGAAGCGCTGCGGGCTCCTCGCCTTCCCCTGGAACTCGCGGGCGTGGTGGCGCGGGGGAGCGACCGCTCCCGCGCTTGCGCGGCCGACCACCAAGTGCCGCTCTACACCGCGATCGGCCAATTGCCCGCCGACATCGACATCGGGTGCGTCGTGGTGCGCGGGGGGCTGGTCGGCGGAAACGGCAGCGAGCTGGCCAGGGAGCTGGCGGCCCGGGGCGTCCACGTCCTGCAGGAGCATCCCGTCCATCACGACGAACTCGCCGAAACCCTGCGCGAAGCCCGCCGGCACCGCGTCGCCTACCGGCTCAACTCGTTCTACGTCCACCAGGCGCCGGTGCGGCGGTTTCTCGCCGCCGCCCGCGAATTGCTGGCCCGGCAACGGATCCGATACCTCGACGTGGCCTGCGGATTCCAGGCCGCCTACTCCGCGCTCGACATCGCGGGCCGGCTGCTGGGCGCCGTCCGACCATGGGAACTGGCCGCGGCGGTCTCCGGCGGCGGGCCCTTCGGCACGATCGACTGCACCCTTGCCGGGGTCCCGACGACCTTCCGCATCCACCACCAGCTCGACCCGGCCGACCCGGACGCTTCCGCGCACCTGCTGCACCGGATCACCGTGGGCGCCGAGGGCGGCAGCCTCACCCTGGTCACCACGCACGGTCCGATCGTGTGGAACCCGCGACCCGGATTCCCGGCCCGCGTCCGCGCTTCGGCCGGAACGGCGAACTTCTACGCCGGCGGCGCGGGATCCGAGGAGGAGCTGGACGTGTCCAGTGGACATCTGGTAGGGCCCGCCGTGGCTCCCAGTCATCGGGAGATCTTCGGCGCGGTGTGGCCGGCCGGGATCGAGCACGCGCTCGGCGAGCTGCGCCGGGACATCGTGAGCGGCGCGAGCCCGATGGCCGACGGGCAGTACCACCTGATGCTGTGCCGACTGTGGCAGGACATCGCCGCGCGGCTCGGGCCCCCGCGACTGGTTCGCGAGGAACCGTCCGGCCCGTTGACGGCCGGGGATCTGCTGGCGATGGCCGAAGCGGGCGAGCGGGCGGTCTCCGCCGAGCCGGTCCGGGAAGGAAGTTCGCGATGACCGCCGGACTGCGCACGCTGCTCGCCGATCTGCAGCGGCTCGCCGACTACGCGGTCCCGCTGGCCCTGCGCGCGGTATGCGAGCTGCACGTGGCCGACCACCTCGCTGCCGCGCCGAGGCGCGTCGAGGACTTGGCCGAAGCCACCGGCACCCATCCCGCGTCGCTGTACCGCGTGCTGCGCGCCCTGGCCTGCCGGGGAGTGTTCACCGAGACCGAGCCCGGTCGCTTCGGGCTGACACCGATGGGACAGCTGCTGCGCGGGGACCATCCGCTGTCGGTTCGCGACGCCTACCCGCTGATCGGTGCGGACCTGCGGGCGTGGACGCGGCTGCCGGAGACGTTGCGGACCGGCCGGGCGGCCTTCGAGGAAGCGCACGGGCAGGGCTACTACGACTACCTCGCGGACCATCCGGAGGACAGCGCCCGGTTCGACGGTTCGGTGCGCGCGCAGAACGCCCTTGTCCTGCGCGCCCTGCTGAGCGCCTACGACTGGGCGGAGTGCGGGCACCTGGTCGACGTCGCCGGCGGGGACGGCACGTTCCTAGCCGGGCTGCTCGCGAGGTTCACTTCGTTGCGCGGCACGGTGTTCGACCTCCCGCACGTGGTCGCGCTGGCGCCGGAGGCGTTGCGGCGGGCGGGAGTCTCGGACCGATGCGAGGTCGTGTCCGGCAGTTTCTTCGACGCGGTGCCCCGCGGCGCGGACACCTATCTGCTCAAGACGATCCTGCACGACTGGGACGATCGGCGAGCCGGGAAGATCCTGCGGGCGGTGCGCGAGGCCATGCGGCCGGACAGCACGGTGCTGGTGCTGGAGGCGCTCCTGCCGCCGGGCGACGAGTTCCACATCGGGAAGCTGCTGGACGTGCATTCGCTGGTTCTGGCGGGCGGCCTGGACCGGTCCGAAGCGGACTACCGGGAGCTGTTCGCCGCTTCGGGCCTCGCCGCGGTCCGCATCCGGCCGACGCCGGTCCTGACCGTGCTGGAGGTGCGGCGAGACGACACGTGAACCCGGTGTCTCAGTGCCGCGGTGCCGCGTTGCCCGCGCCGAAGTACCGTTCCCGCAAGGTCTTCTCGGCCGGATCATAGGACGTCCGGAACAGGCCGCGGCGCTGCAGTTCGGGGATCAGGAGGTCGCAGACGTCGTCCACTCCGGATCCCGGCGGGCAGGGCAGCAGGTTGAACCCGTCGATCCCGGTGCGCTCCAGCCATTCCTCCATCCGATCCGCGACCTGCTCGGCGGTGCCGAACAGCGCGGTCGTCCTGGTCGGCGGCGGGAGCCTGCCGATGAACTCGCGCGCGTCGCCGACGGTCGCGACCCCGCTGCCGGAAGCCCGCTGCACGAAGCTGAGCGCGGAACGCACGGCATGGTGGGGAATCTCGTCCAGCCGAGTGTCGTCGGGATAGCCGTCCACGTCGATGCCGGTCCAGCCGCACCATTTCGTCAGCAACGCCTCGCGGTCGGCGAGCGAGGCGTAAAGCCGCGCTTTGGCCCGCGCCTGTTCCTCGGTCTGTCCGACCATGACGAGCATGCCCTGCAACACTTTGACCGAGGCGGGATCGCGGCCGCTCTCTCGCACCGCCTGGCGCAGTTCGGCCACCTGCGCGCCCCCGCGCGCCGGACCGGTGAGCGTCATGAACACCACTTCGGCGTGCTTCGCCGCGAAGGCAAGCCCCCGCGAGGAGGCTCCGGCCTGGTACAGCACGGGCGTCCGCTGCGGCGAGGGCTCGCACAGATGCGGGCCGCGTACCGTGAAGAACTCGCCCTTGTGATCGATTTGGCGGACCTTCGCCGGATCGGTGAACGTCCTCGCCGACCGGTCCCGAACCACCGCGCCGTCCTCCCAGCTCCGTTCCCAGAGTGCGCGGGCGACCTCGACGTACTCGTCGGCCCGGTCGTAGCGGGAGTCGTGGGCGAGGTGCTCGCCGAGCCCGTTCTTCGCCGCGGAACTCAGGTAGGAGGTCACGATGTTCCACGCGATGCGCCCGTCGGTGACGTGGTCGAGCGAGCTGAACAGCCGGGCACACTGGTACGGCGGGTGATAGGCGGTCGAGTAGGTGACCGCGAAACCGAGATGGTCGGTGACCGCCGCCGCGGCCGGGAGGACCGTGAGCGGATCGATCGCCGGGACCTGCACCGCGTGCTGGAAGGCGGGTTCCCAGGAATCGCGGTACACGTCGTAGACGCCGTGCACGTCGGCGAAGAACAACGCGTCGACGCAGGCTCGTTCGAGTTTGCCCGCCAGGTCCGTCCAGTACCGCAGGTTCCGGTAACCGGAGGCCGTGCGGTCCTCGGGCGCGGCCCACATGAATTCGAAGGTGGGGGCCGGGCAACACTGGGTGAGCACGTTCAAGTGCATGGGGAAAGGATATTCCGGCGGTCGCGCGCGCGGTTATGACAATGCGCGCGGCCGCTTTTGCATGGCCCGGACCCGATGTTCCTGCCCTAGTTTGGGAGCAACGGGATTCTGCGGGGTGAGCGATGTCGCGCAAGCTGCGGGTCGTGGTCTGCGGCACGACCTTCGGCCAGATGTATCTCGAAGGGTTGCGGCAATGCCGGGACCGGTTCGAGCCGGTCGCCGTGCTCGCGCGGGGCAGCGAACGTTCGCAGCGCTGCGCGCAGCGGTACGGGGTCAAGCTCTGCACCGGATTGGACGAGCTGCCCGGCGACATCGACGTCGCGTGCGTGGTGATCCGCTCGGGACTGCTCGGCGGCCGGGGCGCGGAGCTCGCGATGGCGCTCATGGAACGCGGAATCCATGTCGTTCAGGAACATCCGCTGCACCACGACGAGCTGGCCGCGTGCCTGCGCCAGGCGAGGGCGCACGGGGTGATCTATCAGCTGAACCCGTTCTACGTGCACGTCGAACCGGTCCGCCGGTTCATCGCCGCCGCCCGGGAACTGCTGCGCCGGCAGCAGCCGCTCTACATCGACGCGGTCTCCGGTTTCCAGCTGGTGTACTCGTTGTTCGATATCATCGGTTCGGTGCTGGGCGTGCTGCGGCCGTGGAAGTTCTCGCCCGGCCCGGTCAACGAGGAACTGCGCAGGCTGTCGGCGACCGGGGAACTGCCGTTCCGCACCGTCGACGGAGTCGTCGCCGGAGTGCCGATCACGTTGCGCCTGCAGAACCAGCTGAACCCCGCTGATCCGGACAACCACGCACACCTGGACCACCGGATCACCTTCGGCACCGAGGGCGCCAACCTCTCCCTGCTGAACACGCACGGCCCGATCGTGTGCGGACGGCGCGCGCGATACCCGCACGAGCCGCGGGATCCGGCTTCCCGCCCGCATTTCGAGACCTCCGCGCTGGCCGGCGATCCGCCCGGCGCGGTGCTGCTCGGCCCCGCGCGCGCCCCCGGGTTCCTGGAGAGTTTCGAGCGGCTGTGGCCGTTCGCGATCCAGCGGGCGCTCGGCCGGCTGGACGAGGCGATCCGGACCGGTGCGGATCCGTTGGTGCTCGGGCAGTACCACCTGACGCTGTGCCTGTTGTGGCAGCAGCTCACCGCGTCGCTGGGGTCGCCGGAGCTGATCTCGCGCGAACTGCCCGAACCGCTGTCGGCCGCGGACGCCGACGCGCTGGCCGCGGCCGCCGCCGGCGCGACATGACGAGCCGAGAGGAGCGACCATGACGGACGTTTCGCTGCTGCCCAGATTCGATCCGACGGATCCGGCCCTGCTCGACGACCCGTACCCGATCTACGCCGCGCTCCGCGCCGCCGGGCCGCTGTCGCGCGGCGCGCCCGGGCAATGGGTGGTGCACCGGTACGACGATGTGCGGGCAGCGCTGCGGGACCGCCGGCTCGGCGCTGAGTTTCCCGCGCGCTACCAGGAGATCTCCGCCGGCACCGGTCCGAGCTTTTCGTTCCGCCGCCGGATGGTGCTCAACCTCGACCCGCCCGAGCACACCCGGATCGTGCGGATGATGTCCAAATCGGTCTACAGCAACCTTTCGCACGACGGGATCCGCGTTCTGGTCGACGACCTGCTGGAGCACGCGCTCGACCGCGGCGAGCTGGACGCCATGGCCGACTTGGCGCTCCCGCTGGCCTCGACGGTGATGTGCGAGCTGATCGGCATCCCGCAGATCGACCGCGACCAGCTGCGGCAGCGAGTGCTCGACCTCGGCGCCGCGTTCATCCCGTACGTCCCGCCCGAGCGCCGGGACGCCGTCGACGAGACGGTGACCTGGCTGCGCGGCTACCTCAGCGAACTGCTCCGGCAGCGCCAGCGCGACCGGCGGGACGATCTGCTGTCCAACATGGCGCAGCTGCAAGCCGACGGTGCCGAGCTGACAGACGAGGAAGCGGTGGACCACGCGGCCTTCCTGTCCTTCGCCGGGTTCGAGACGACGGTCAATCTGATCGCCGCCGGATGTTCCTTGCTCGCCGGCGATCCGGACTCCTGGCGGCTCCTGCGCGCGGATCCGGCGCTGGTGCCCGGGGCGGTCGAGGAGATGCTGCGGTACGAGTCGCCGATCCAGATGACCGGGAGGTTCGTGCGCGAACCGGTCGAGGTCGGCGGCCGCACGCTCCGGGCGGGGCGCATGGTCCTGCTGCTGCTCGCGTCGGCGAACCACGACGAAAGCAGGTTCCCGGAACCCGGGCGGTTCGTGGTGGACCGGGATCCGAACCCGCATCTCGGCTTCGGCGGCGGCGCGCACGTGTGCCTCGGCGCGCAGCTCGCCCGGGTCGAGGCGCGGACGCTGTTCGGCAGGCTGGTCGAACGGGTCGCCGAACTCGGGCAGCCGGGACCGCTCGAACGCGACCGGCGGCCGGTGTTCCGGGGCATCCGCCGGGCCCCGGTGGTGGTCCGCCCGGCCTGACCGGAAGGGGTCAGAGGGCGGTCCAGACGTTCTTGGGCCGGGTGAACTCGCGGATCCCGGCCGCCCCGCCGACCCGGCCGTGCCCGCTCTGCTTGGTGCCGCCGAACGGCATCGAGGGCGGGATCCCGGCGAACCCGTTGACCCAGACGTTCCCGGCGTGCAGGGCCTGGCTCACCCGGTGGGCACGGCGCACGTCGCCGGTGTGGACATAGCCGGCGAGGCCGTAGGGCGAGGCGTTGGCCAGTTCGATCGCCTCCCGTTCGGTCTCGAACGGGAGGAACGACAGCACCGGTCCGAAGATCTCGCACTGCGCCAGCGGACTCTCGTTGTCCACGTCGGCGAAGACGGTCGGCTCGACGAAGTACCCGCCGGCCAGCTCCCCGTCGAGCCGCCCGCCGCCGCTGACCAGCCTGCCGTGCCCGGCTCGTCCGGCCGCGTCGATCGTGGACAGGATGCGCAGGCAGGCGGCCTCGTCGACGACCGGGCCCATCGAGGTGCCGGCGGCGAACGGGTCGCCCATCGGGATGTGCCGCAGGCGGCCGCTCGCGAGCCGCAGCACCTCCTCGTAGACCGCTGCCTCGACGAGCACCCGAGTCCCGTTCGCGCATCCCTGGCCGCTGTTGATCACCAGCCCGGCCAGCGCCTGGCGCGCGGCCATGCCGAGGTTCGCGTCGGCGAAGACGAGATGCGCCGATTTGCCGCCGAGTTCGAGGCCGACCGGCGTGAGGTTGTCGAGGGCCGCGGCGAGGACCTTCTTCGCGGTGGCGCCGCTTCCGGTGAAGTGGATCTTGTCCACCATCGGGTGCCGGACCAGCGCGTCCCCGCCCTCGGGCCCGGCCGGAACGACGTTGACCACGCCCGGCGGCAGACCCGCCTCGAGGCACAGTTCGCCGATGCGCAACGCGGTGAAGGGCGCGCGTTCGGGCGGCTTCAGCACCACCGTGTTGCCCGCCGCGATCGCCGCTCCGGCGATCTGCGCGAGGGAGACCATGGCACCGTTCCACGGCACGATCACGGCCACCACGCCGTACGGTTCCGGCAGCGTGTAGTCCAGAGCGCGCGAGGGCCAGGTCTCGATCAGGTCCCCGGCGAGTTTGTCGGTCCAGCCCGCGTAGTAGCCGAAGAAATCCGCGGCGGCGACCGGAAAGGACGCGGCGAATCGTTGCGGCACCGAGGTTTCCAGCGTCTGCAGGGCGCTGAGAGTTTCCGCGTGACCGGTGACGAGCTGGGCGAGCCGGAACAGCGCCGCGCGTCGCTCGTTGGCCGGCATCGCGCGCCACCGGGGCAACGCGCGGCGGGCGGCGCGCACGGCGGCGTCGATCTCGTCCGCGCCGGACAGCCGGACCTCGACCGTCGGGCGGCCGGTCGCCGCGTAGACGTGCTGATAGCTGCCGCCGCCGGTGCTGTGCAAGCGTTCCCCGCCGATCAGCGCGGCGGGGCCGGGCAGCACGTCCAGCGGGGGCTCGGTGATCGGCACGAAGCGCTCCTTTCCCGCGCCGGCGCGATGCTCAGCCTTGCGGGTTCTCCGACAGCATCCGCACCACGATGTCCTCGACGTCTTTCACCGTGGTGATCCCGCGCGCGGTTTGCTCGTCGATCGGCTGCAGGTCGAATTCGTCCTCCAGCGTGAACGCGAGTTCGAGCAGCGCCAGTGAGTGATAGCCGAGCCCTTCGATCAGCACGGTCTCCGGCTCGCAGCTCTGGTCTGATTCCGGCGCCATCGACACCACGATTCCGCGGATCTGCTCGCGCAGTTCGTTTTCGGAGCGATTCTGCACGCCGGTCGAAGTGGCCGAGTCGGTCATGTTCTTTCCTCCAGAAGGGGCCCGCCTTGCCTAGCCTGCGTCCAGGCTAATCCGTTCCGCGCCCGAGGCAGGAATGCCGAATTCCCTTTTCCGGGAGCGTGAAGAATCATGACTCGGGCCACCCCGCCGGCCGGCGGGAACTGCGAGACTGGCCGCACGCGGACGAGACGGCGTCGGAGGGCGTTCCGGATGGACTTGGCGGGCGACTGGCTGCGGATCTACCGGCCCCGGCTGCGGGGCGGGATCCGGTTGGTGTGCTTTCCCCACGGCGGGGGCAGCGCGGCCTTCTTCCGTCCGTGGCTGCGGGACCTGCCCGACGAGGTCGAACTGGTCGCCGTGCAGTACCCGGGCCGCGCCGACCGGTTGTCCGAGCGGCCCCGCCACGAGCTGGCGCCGCTGGCGGCCGAGGTGGCCGGTGCGCTGCGCCGGTACCTCGACCGGCCGATGGTGCTGTTCGGCCACAGCCTCGGCGCGGCGGTGGCCTTCGAGGTCGCTCGCAGGTTGCGCGGCCGGGTCCGGCTGCTCGCGGTGTCCGGACGGCAGCGGCCCGCGGTCGCGGGTGTCGTGCACCGGCAGCCCGACGAAGTGGTGTGGAACGAACTCCGGCGGCTTGGCGGCACGGACGCCGAGCTGCTGGAGAATCCCGAGCTGCGGGCGATGATGCTGCCTGCGCTGCGCGGCGACTACGCGATGAGCGAGACCTACCGGCCCGGCACCGGAAAGGTCGACTGCCCGGTGCTCGCCTGCGTCAGCGACGCCGATCCGGAGGTCGGGGTGCCGGCCGCGCGGGCATGGGCCGAGGCGACCGGATCCGATTTCGAGCTGAAAGTCTTTCCCGGCGGCCATTTCTACCTCGTCCCCGAGCAGTCCCGGGTGATCGCGGAAATCCTGCGCGCCTCCGGCGTCCGGTCGGTGCTCTGGTCGGCCACGCCTTAAACGCCGAGTCGTTCGGCAAGCACCGCGCGCTGGGCGACCGGACCGCCGAGCAGCTGGGCGCCCGCTCGCGCGCGCCGGTAGTGCAGCTGGGCGTCGTGCTCCCAGGTGAACCCCAGCCCGCCGTGCAGGTGCACGGTATCCGCAGCGATCCGGCAGTAGGCATCGGCGGACCGGAGTACGGCCACCCGCGCGGCGACCGGGGCTTCGGCGGGCAGCAGATCGGCGGCGCACGCGGCGTGCCAGGCCGCGGCCTCGGCGAGCTGCGCGGTGACATACATGTCCGCACACCGGTGCTGCACGGCCTGGAAGGACCCGATGGGGCGGCCGAACTGCTCGCGGCGGCGCACGTGCGCCACGGCGAGGTCCAGACAGGCGGCGGCACCGCCGATCTGTTCGGCGGCCAGCAAGATCGCGGCCAGGTCTTCGATCTCCTCGACCAGGCGCGCGGGGTCGGCGGCGCCCAGCCCGCGCGCGGGAACGCCGGACAGTTCGAGCGCGCACGCCGGGCGGGTAGGATCCATTGTGGACAGTTGAATCCGGGTGAGCCCGGGACTCTCGCCGGGCACCAGGTACACGTCGCGGGCTCCGGGCACCAGCAGGACTTCGGCAGCCGCGCCGTGCGGCACCAGACGGACCCGGCCGTGCAGCGCACCGTCCCGTTCGGACACCTGCCCGCCCGGAGCCCAGAGCACCAGCGACCGGCCCGCCAGCAGGCCGGGCAGCAACCGGTCCCGGTCGGCGCCGCGCGCGAGCGCCCGGGCCGCGAGCGCGGCGCCGAGAAACGGCACCGGTGCCAGCGCCCGGCCCAGTTCGGTCGCCACCACGGCGAGTTCCCGGACTCCGCCGGGGAATCCGCCGTATCCGGCGGGGATCCCAGGGCCGAGCACGCCCAGTTCCCCAGCGAGCCGTTGCCACAGCGGACGGTCCCATCCCGGCGGTTCCGCTATCACCTCGCGCATTCGGGCGCTGGGGCAGTCCGCGCGGAGCAGGCCGCGCAGCGTGTCGCCGAAGCTTCGTTGTTCCGCGGTCGGCAGGAGATCCATGGTTTTCACCGTCCCTTCGGCAGTCCGAGCACGCGTTCGGCGATCAGGGTGCGCTGGATTTCGTCGGTGCCGCCGGCGATCCCGGTGGACAGCGCGACGGCCATCGCGGTACCCCACCGGCCGCCGTCCGGGTCGTCGGCGGGCCAGCTGACCGCGTCGGCGCCGAGAAGCTCCGCGGTCAGTTCGGCGGCGAACCGGTCCAGCTCGGCCCAGGCGAGTTTGGCCGCCGAGCCGCGGGCCCTGACCGGGCGACCGGCCCTGATTTCCTGGTCCAGCCGCACCCGGAACAGTTCGAGGGCCCGCTCCCGCGCCGCGAACTCGGCCAGCCGCTGCCGGGTGTGCGCGTCCGCCGGCCGCCCGGCCCGCCGGAGGGCGTCGGCGAGCCGGCCGAAGGTGACGCTGCCCCGGTCGGCGCGCAGCCCGGTGCTGGTGCCCCGGCGCTCGTGCTCGAGCATGGACATCGTGGCCGCCCAGCCGCCGCGGAGTTCGCCGATCACCTGGCCCGCGGGAACCGCGACGTCGTCGAGGAAAACCTCGTTGAACACCTCGCGGCCCGCCATGTCGCGCAGCGGCCGGACGGTGACGCCGTCCGCGTGCATGTCCACGATGATCAGGCTGAGCTGCCGGTGGCGGCGCGTCTGTCCCGGTTCCGGAGTGCGGGCCAGGAGCACCCCGAAGTCGGCCCACTGCGCCCGGGAACTCCAGATCTTGTGCCCGTTCACCCGGAAACCGCCGGAGTCGACGGCGGCGGCCGTGCAGGACACCGCGGCCAGGTCCGATCCCGCGCCGGGTTCGGACAGCAGCTGGCACCAGATCTCGTCCCCGCCGAGCAACGGCGGCAGGTACCGGCTTCGCTGCCGCGGGGTGCCGAGGTCGAGCAGGGTGGGGCCGACCATGCTCAGCCCGATGGCGAACGGTTCGGTGGGCAGGCGGTGCCGCCCGGCCTCCTCGTCGAAGATCCGCCGGTGGCCGGTGTCGAGGCCGCGGCCGCCGTACTCGGCGGGCCAGTCGATCCCGGCCAGCCCGGCGCGGTGCAGTTCGCGCTGGAAGCGCCGGGCGGAGGTCAGTTCGGGCACGTCGTCGCGGAAGGCGGCGGCGGCGGTCGCGGCGTGCTCGCGCAGCCAGTCGCGGACGTACGCGCGAAACGATTCGGTCATCCGGCCCGCCCGCGGCCCAGCCGGATCGGCAGCGACTTGATCCCGTTCATGAAGTTCGACTCGAGCCTCGCCGCCGGTCCGGCGGGCCGGAGTTCGCGCAGCCGGGGGCGCAGGAGTTCCAGCACGGTGGCGATCTCCAGCCGGGCGAGCGCGGCGCCGAGGCAGAAATGCGGGCCTACCCCGAAGGCCAGATGGGGGTTGGGGGAGCGGCCGACGTCGAACCGGCCGGGTTCGGCGAAAACCGTCTCGTCCCGGTTGGCCGAGACGTAGTACAGCACCACCTTGTCCCCGCCCGGAATCGGCTGTCCGGCCACCGTGACGTCCCGGGTCGCGGTGCGCCGGAACTGCATGATCGGGGTCGTCCAGCGCAGGATCTCCTCGGTGGCGGCGGGCACCAGCTTCTCGTCGGCGGCGAGCCGGTCCCGCTCGGCGGGATGCTCGAACAACGCCTGCAGGCCGCCGGAGAGGGCGTGCCGGGTGGTTTCGTTGCCCGCGACCACGAGCAGCATCCAGAACTGGCCGTACTCCTGCTCGGTCAGCCGGCGCCCGTCGACCTCGCTGGTGACCAGCAGGCTGACCACGTCGTCCGCGGGGTTCCGGCGCTTTTCCTCGGCCACTTCGAGCGCGTACCGGATGGCTTCGGAGAAGGTCGCGCGATAGACGTCCACGTCGCCGCCGCCGAACTCCGGATCGTCGAATCCGACCAGCCCGTTGCTCCACCGGTACAGCAGGTGCCGGTCGGCGCGCGGGATGCCGAGGAGATCGGCGAGGACGACCAAGGGCAGTTCAGCGGCCAGATCGCGCACGCCGTCGAATTCCTCGCGCGTCAGCGCCTCGCGCACGATCCGGTCTGCGTTGCGGCGCACGGATTCCCGCACCGCGCGGACCGCGCGCGGGCCGAAGGCGGCGCTCACCAGCTTGCGCGCGCGGCTGTGTTCCGGCGCGTCCATGTTCACCAGCAGCCGCCGTGTCCGCTCCAGTTGTTCCGGTGTGCTCGGATCGGCGAGGAACGCGCCGCGCGCGGCCGAGGAGAACGTTTCGGGCGCGCGAGAGGCCGCGGCGACGTCGGCGTGCCGGGTGAGGGCCCAGAAACCGCTGCCGGCCGGACGGCCCGCCCTGGCCGGTTCCTCGACCCACGCGACCGGCAGATCGCGGCGCAGCCTGGCGAATTCCGCGTGCGGCACCCCGTGCGCGAATCCCGCCGGATCGGCCAGCGGATGCCCGGCGTCGCGCGTGTAGCGGTCGGTGAGCCGCGCGCGACGCAGTTTTCCGGTCTGCTCGCGGGGAATCGAGTCGACGAGCCGGAACCGGCGGGGGACCTTGAACCCGGCCAGATGCGCGCGGCAATGCCGGTCCAGCGCCTCGGGCACCTCGTCCTCCCGGCCCGGTTCGGCCTGTACGAGCGCGAGCAGCCGTTCGCCGAATTCCTCGTCCGGCACGCCGAGGACCGCGGCGTCGGCCACCGCGGGATGCCGGAGCAGCACCGCCTCGATTTCGCTGGGATAGACGTTGACCCCGCCGGTGACGATCTTCTCCGAGGAGCGTCCGGTGAGGAACAGGAAGCCGTCCTCGTCGAGGAAACCCTCGTCGCCGTAGGTGAAAACCCCGGGTTCCAGATGCGCGGCGGCGGTCTTCTCCGGTGCGTTGTGGTAGCGGAAGTCTTGTTCCGCCGGCCGGCGCAGGTAGATCCGGCCCGGTTCGCCCGGCGGCAGCGGTCGGCCGGCCGGATCCGCGACGAGCAGTTCGTTCGGCGGGATCGGCTTGCCGACGCTGCCGGGTTTGCCCAGCCAGGTCTCCGAGTCGATGAGCGTGGCGATGCCGCCCTCGGTCGCCGCGTAGTACTCGGTGAAGACCGGGCCCCACCAGTCGATCATGCGGCGCTTCACCTCGACCGGGCAAGGACCGCCGCCGTGCCAGACCCGGGTCAGGCACTTCGGGCTGAACCGCGCGCGTTCGGGTTCGGGCAGCCGCAGCAGCCGGACGAATTGGGTGGGGACCAGATGGCAGCTGCCGACCCGTTCGGCCTCGATCGCGCGCAGCGTGTCGCTCGGCGAGAAGCGTTGGCGCAGGATGAGCCGGTTTCCGGCGAGCAGCGGGAACATCGAGAAGAACAGCTGCGCGGAGTGGTGCCAGGGCCCGACCAGCAACGCCGGGCCCGCGCCGGCGAATCCGAGCCTGGAGCCCAGCCGGTCGACCAGCGCGGCCACCCGGGCCAGCGGCGCGCCGAGCGTGAACAAGCCGTTGACCACGCCCTTGGCCGCCCCGGTGCTGCCCGAGGTGTACAGCAGCACGCCGCCGCAACGCTGGTCTTCCGGTTCCTTGTCGTCCACAGTGGACAGCAGCGGTTCGGCCGCGGCGAACCCGGCGGTTTCCCCGGCCCCGGTCACCAGCCGGGCGGCCGGGGCGACGCCGGTGCGGCGCACGGCCTCGGCGGTCGCCGGTGCACAGGCTGGATCGGCGAGCACGCCCTTGGCCTCGCAGTCGCGCAGCAGGTAGCCGATCTCTTCGGCGGTCAGCTGCCGGTTGACCGGCACCGCGACGATGCCGGTGTGCAGACAGGCGAGCACCGCCGCGAAGGTGTCCCGGCCGTTGCCGGTCACCATGGCCAGCCGGTCGCCGAGCCCGAGTCCCTGCCCGCGCAGCACCGCCGCCCAGCGGTTGACCCGTTCGTCGAGGGCGGGCCAGGCGAGCTCGCCGGTCTCGTCGCCGAGCGCGGCCGTGTCCGGCCGGAGTTCGGCGAAGCCGCGCAGCAGTTCGGCCATCGGGATCGCGCCTCCTGATCAGTCGAGCAGATCGGGTTGTTCGTGGACGATGTGGTCGTAGAGCGGCCGGAAGTTGAGCCGGGCGAGGTCGTGGCTGCCGATCTGCGCGCGGGTTTCCCTCGCCCGCTCCGGATCGATGAGCACCGGGGCGCCCGCCGCCTCGACGAGCAGCTGGGCGTGGCAGCAGCCGTCCATCGACATGAACCACCAGGCGGCCTCTTCGACGGTGTGCCCGACGGTGAGCAGCCCGTGGTTGCGCAGGATCGCGGCCTTGCCGCCGCCGAGGGCGCGGGCGATCCGGTCGCCCTCGGCGGTGTCGAGCACCACGCCGGCGTAGTCGTCGAACACGACGTGGTCCTCGAAGAACGCGCAGGCGTCCTGGCTGATCGGGTCGAGCGGCCTGCCCAGTGCGGACCAGGCCCTGCCGTGCAGTGAGTGGCTGTGCGCCGCGGCGACCACGTCCGGGCGCGCGAGGTGGATCCGGGAGTGGATGGCGAAGGCCGCCGGGTTGATCTTCCGCTCGCCCTCGACCACCCGCCCGGTGTGGTCGACCAGCAGCAGGTCCGAGCAGCGGATCCGGCCGAAGTGGACGCCGAACGGGTTGACCCAGAAATGGTCGTCGAGGATGGGGTCGCGTGCGGTCAGGTGCCCGGCCGCGCCCTCGTCGAAGCCGTACGCGGCGAACAGCCGGAGCGCCGCGGCCAGACGCTGGCGGCGGCGCAGCCGTTCCTCTTCCGGGGTGCGCTCTCGCATGCAGCCCGCCTTTCCCCGCGGTTTCAGCCGCAGCCGCCCGCGGTGTCGGTGTCGTAGGCGCCGACCGGCACCTGAGCTTCCACGAACTGCACCCGGTCCGGCGCCGGCGAGGACGAGGCCGCGGCGCGGTACTCGGCGACAAAGCCCTCCAGCCGGTCGAGACCCCAGAAACGGTGCCGGCCCAGCCGGAAGTACGGGATGCCGAAGATATCGTCAAAGTAGGCCGCGACCAGGCAGTCCGCCGCCTCGTCGCGGATGCTCGGATCCTTGGTCGCCCCCGCGAGCAGCGCGCCGTCCAGCCCGATCGACGCCGCCAGTTCGGCCACCGCCTCGAGGGTGCAGACGTCCCGCCCGTGCCCCCACCGCGCGTCGCACACCGCCCGGTAGAACTCCTGTGCCGCGCCGAGGCGGCGGGCCCGCAGCCAGGCCAGGTGCGGCACCTCCCACCACGGGTCGCGGTCGACCGGCCAGCGCATGGAAAGCCCGAGCCGCTGCGCCTGGCGCTTGGTGTCCTGCAGGATGTAGAGGTGCTTGGCCTTGCTCATCTGCACGTAGTGGAACTCGGCGTCGCGTTCGGCCAGCATCTCGGCGGTGCACGGGTCCGGGTCCCAGAACGGGATGAATTCGAGGGCGGCGAAGGCGTCCGGGATCTCGTCGAGCAGCCGCTCGATCGCCATCCAGCTGAACGGGCTGCGGAAGGAGAAGTGCACCCGGGGCCTGCCCTTCACGATCGGCTCCCGGTCAGCGCGCCGAGCACCCCGGGGTCGAGCCGGGCGAGCGTGCCCGCCTGTTCGCCGCGGCTGATCGCGTAGCCGTGCTGGATTCGCGCGGCGGCAACGCGCAGCAGCCGCGGGCCGCGGCGCACGTAGCAGTCCATCGTGGCGTCGTAGGTGGTCTCCTTGAGCACGTCGCGCACCTGGAACGCGGTGTGCACGATCTCGTCCATATGCGCGTCGGCGGTGAGGGTCACCCGCGCTTTGGAGACCACCGGGATCCAGCCGCGCTCGGCGAGCATCCGGCTGACCGACAGGCCCCGCGAGTGCAGGAACCGGTCCACCACGTCCTCGAGCGTCCGGACGTAGGCCGAGTGCTGGACGCGGTCGGAATAGTGGCAGTACACATAGGACGCGCGGAAGGAATGGCGGAAGGCCGGGGCGAGCAACGCGGAAACCTCCTCGTCCGTTCCGGCCGGATGCTCGACCCGCTCCGCGAGATCGTCCACAGCGGACACCGCGAGCGGAGCCAGCTCGGCTGGCGGCGGCCGGTCGCCGGGGGCGTCGCGTTCGCGAACCAGCGCGACAGTGAGCTTGCCGCGCAGCGCCACCTCTTCGCCGCCGGCCCGGCGCACCCGCAGTCGCACGGCGAACCGGCTCGGCGTCTGCCGCCGCACCTCGGCGGCGACCGAATCGTCCACGTCGAGCACTGCGGGCAGCAGCACCGAGGAATCCACGATCTCCAGCCCGAGGCCGTGCCGGTGGTAGAGCGACCCCGGGGCGAAACCGTTCTGCCGGAACCATTCCAGCACCGCGTCCTCGGCGAGGTACATGAAGTGCTTGAAGCCGATCCAGGTGCGGATGTTCGCACCCTCGTAGCGCGGCCGCGCCGTGGCGGTGATGGCGCGTTCCTCGACCGTGGTCATCGGGTTCCGTCCTTTCGTGCCAGGGGCTCGGCCGGCCCGGAGAGGCTGTCCTCGACGAACTCGACGACAGCCAGTGCGAGATCGTCGGCTTGCCGTACGTGGCAGAAATGCTCGTAGTGCTCGCGCATCCGGAGGGTCGCGCTGGGCATGCGCGCGGCCAGCGATTCGGCCCGGGCTCCGCTCAGCGCCGGATCGCTGGCGCCCGCGGTGATCAGGGTCGGCACCGTGACCGGCTCGAGCGCCAGTTCGGCGCTGTCCACGAACTGCTCGAAGAGGGCGAGGAAGCCGACCGGGCCGATCCGGTCGATCATCTTCCGCGCGATGGACCGGCGCAGTTCCCCGGAGACGCTCGCGGCGCGCTCGCCGAGCCGCACCGTGAGACTTTCCCGGATGACCTGGTCGAAGCTCTCCTGGGAACGTTCGAACGTCCGCCAGGTCACCGCGAGTTCCGGTTCGCGGACGAACGGGGCGATGGCCACCGCGGCCCGCGCGCGTTCCCCGCCGGGCAGGGTCAGCCGCTGCAGGACCGCGTTGGCGCCGAAGGAATGTCCGATCAGCACGTCCGCCTGGGCGCCGAGCAGGTCCTCCGCGCGGCGCAGCCAGGCCCCGCCGCAGGCCTCGCGGCGCCACCGGTAGTCGTTGCCGCCGCGCCAGGGCAGGTCGGCGGCGGCGATCCGCCAGTTCGCGGGCAGCCGGTCGCGCAGCGGCAGCCAGCTCCGCCAGTGGTCCTCCATCCCGTGCGCCAGCAGCACGACGGGGCCGTCTCCGTCGGGCGCGCCGAGTTCGTGCAGACCGATCGCGGAGTTCATCGCGGCGCCCCGTGAACCTCGGCGTCGCCGGTCTGCCGCGGACAGGGGAGGTTCGCCGTCCGGGCCACGGTGACCGCCAGTTCCAGCACGCCTCGTGCGCCGTAGGTGTCGGCGGCGAAATCCTCGTCGACTGAGGGTGCGGGATCTTCCGGCAAGACCATGATCGGCTCGTGGGCGTGGTCAGCAGGCCGCAGCAAGACCGCGGCCGCCGCGGCGCGCAGGACACGCCCGGGGCGGCTCGCCGCATACAGGGCGGCTGCCACCGGGTCGGACGGCTCGCAGCCCACCACGACGACCTGCTCGGCACGGTTGGCGCGCAGCAGCCGTCCGCCGATCGCGAGCGCGTCGAATCCGCTGCGCTCGCCGGAACACACCAGCAGATTCGGGCCGCCCCAACGGAACCACATCCCGACAGCGCTGGCGACGACGTTGCTGGACGCGTTCGGCGCCTGCAGCGGGCTCACCTCGTGGCCGCCGCGCGCGCGGACCGTGTCCGTCACTTCCCTGACCAGGCCGACGTTGCCGAGGTTGCAGCTTGCGACGACCGCCGTGCGCGGATCCGGCGGCCCGGCCGGCCGCGGCGCGCGAGGCGGCCGGCGCAGCAGCCGGTGCACCGCGCAGAGCGCGAGCCGGGTGGCCTCGTCCTTGTAGAGCAATCCCTTGCGGCCGAGCAGTTCGTGGGCGCGACCGGCCGGTTCGGCGGGGGAGGAGCCGAGACCGGGAGCCAGTGTCGCGCCCGCGACGCCGGGGAGGTGCACACTCCACGCGGCGACCCCTGCCCGCTCCGGACCGGCCGCGGTCATGCCGCCGCCTCGAGCAGGGTCACCGCGTTGACCCCGCCGAACCCGAACGCGTCCACTTGTGCCAGCCGGGCGCTCGCCGGGATCGCGCGGTCGCGGACGAGGCGCAGCGCCTCCGCTTCCGGGATGGGGCGGCGCAACCCGGCGATCGGCGGCACCACGCCTTCGCGAAGACAGCGCAACGCGACGTCGAGGCTGTGGAGGGCGGAAGCGCCCGAGGTGTGCCCGATCGCGCCTTTCAGCGCGGTGACCGCCGCGCCGGGCAGCAGGCCGCTCAAGACGGTGGCCTCCGTCGGATCGTTGAGCGAAGTGCCGGTGCCGTGCGCGAAGACCAGTTCGACATCCCCGGGTTCCCGGCGGGCGCGGCGCAGCGCGTCCTCCATCGCGCGCCGGATTCCGGCGGCGTCCGGAGCGGTTTCGTGGAACGCGTCGCAGGACAAGCCCGTGGACAGCACCCGGCCGAGGCCGCCGCCGCGGCCCTCCCCGGCCAGGACCAGGGCCGCCGCGCCTTCGCCCAGGAGCACGCCCTGACGCTCGACGTCGAACGGGCGGATCCGGTCGGCGGGCCGGTCGGCGACCCGGCCGATCATGCTCAGCATGGACTCGGTCATCCCGTCGGCGCCGCCGACGATCACGATTTCCGCGTCGCCGAGTTCGAGCAGATCCAGGGCCAGCGCGAGCGCGTGCCCGCCGGCGCTGCACGCGGCGGACACCGTGAGCACCGATTCCAGCCCCGGGGCGACCTCGCGCAGCGCGCTCTCGAAGTGCAGCCGTTCGGCCGGGACCTCGCGGGAGCGTTCGACCTCGTGCAGTTCCCGCAGCCCGGTGCCGACGATCGCGGCGGCGCGGTGTTCGTCGAGCCGGAGGCCGGAGGCGGCGACAGCCTCGGCCACGCAGCGAGCCAGCCAGTGCGTCGCGCGAAACGGCCGTTCCGGGTCGTCGAGGACGTGGTAGCCGCGGCTGACGTTGAGCCGTTCCGGAGCTCCGCAGCGCAACGGGCCAAGGCCGTCGCGGCCGTCGAGCAGCGCGCGGAAGGTGGCTTCGCCGTTGCCGAGGCAGGTGCGCACCGCGCTACTCAGAATCGCTGCCGGCACGGCTCCACCCCCTCAGCACGGCTGCGGCCATCCCGCCGTCGGCGTCGTGCGCGACGAGCAGGGACCGTCGCCCGTCGCGGCCGGGGTCCTCCCGGTGCAGCGCGAGCACCGCGGCGGCCTGCAGGGCTCCGCTGGCGGCCTGGCATTCGCCGAGAAGTTCGTTGACGTCAAGGCGTTCCGGTCCCCGGGGGCCCAGTACCGCGTCCAGTTCCCGGTCCTCCGAGGTGCCGGAGGTGACTACCAGATCGAGTTCGTCCGGGCGCGTCTCCGCGAGGTCGAGGGCCTGCCGGAGGCAATTCGCGACCACCGCGGACGCCTCCGCGCCACGCGACTGGAACGCCGTGGCGACGCTGAGGACCTCGGCGTCCGCGGGCCGTCCGCGGGCTTGGGCGTCTTCGGCGCGTTCCAGGGTGAACACCGCGGCGCCCTCTCCGGCCGGACTGGAACCGTCGGGGTGCAGATGGTGGGCGAGCCACGCCGACAGCGGGCTCAGCTCTTCGGCCGCGCCGGCGAGCATGGCGTCCACGGTCCGGGTGCGCAACGCGTTCGCGGCGTAGCGCAGCACGTTCAGGAAGGTCGTGTGCCCGCCGGCGACGGTGGTGTTGGCACCCTTGAGCCCGAACCAGATCGCGGCCTGGCCGCTGGCGCAGTTGATCACTGTGTTCGGGAACAGCACCGGGTTCACCAGATAGGGCTTCTCCTGTTCCAGAGTTTCCCGGCTGTAGTCGCTCGTGGAACGAAAACTGCCCAGGGTGGTGCCGAGTGTGATGCCGACGCGGTGCCGGGACGAGTCGTCCAGCGGGAGCCCGCTGTCGCGCAGCGAGGCGCCGCAGGCGGTCAGCGCGAACGCGGTGACCCGGTCGAAGAAGCGGGTTCCCTTGCGGCCCAGCGCTTCCCGGCGGTCGAACTCGCTGAGGACATGCGGGGTCGGCCGCGGCAGCGCCGCGCCGTCGAGCTCGGCCACCGGCTCCCGGGAAGGTCCGGCACCGTCGCGAAGGCACCGGGTCCACGCCTGGTGGTCGAGCCCCGCCGAACTGAGCCCGCCCCAGCCGGTCACCACGATGCCGGTCATGAGCACGCCCCCAGGATCGTGATCGCGTTGTTGCCGCCGAAGGCGAACCCGTTGTTCTGCACGATCCGCACCTTCGCCGCCCGCGCGGTGTTCGGCACCGGATCGAGACCGCCCAGCTCCGGATCCGGGGTGTGCCAGTTGATGGTGGGCGGCAGGAAGCCGTAGGCGATGGCCAACGCGCTGGCGATCGCGCCGAATCCGCTCGCCGCGCCCATGGTGTGGCCGAGCATCGATTTGATCGAACTGATCGGCGGCATCCGCGCGCCGAACACCTCGGCCGCCGCGCGCGCCTCGACCGCGTCGTTGGTCGGCGTGCCGGTGCCGTGCGCGCTGATGTAGTCGACCTCGGCCGGTTTGACTCCCGCGTCCCGGTGCGCCAGGCGCATGCACTCGGCGATCGTCTCCGCGTGCGGGGCGACCATGTGGTTGGCGTCGCAGTTGATGCCCTTGCCGAGCAGTTCGGCGTAGATCCGGGCGCCGCGCGCGGTCGCGTGGTCGAGTGTCTCCATCAGGAGCACGGCGCCGCCCTCGCCGGTGATGATGCCGGAGCGGTTGAGGTCGAACGGCGAACAGGCGTCCGCGGTGAGCGCGCCGAGCCGGTAGAAACCGGCGTGCGCCCACCGGCACACCGAATCGGCGCCGCCGGCGAACATGACGTCGGCCTCGCCGTGGGCGAGGCAGTCGTAGGCATAGGCGATGGCGTAGTTGCTCGCCGAACAGGCGGTCGCGAGCGTCAGCGATTCACCGGTCAACCCCAGTTCCTCGCACACCGCGGCGGCGAGACGCCCGGCGGGAGCCTGGGCGAACAGCTCCCCGGGGACGGCTTCGAAGGAGTTCTCCAGCAACTGTCCGGTGATCGCCTCGACCACCTGGGACTCCCCGCTCGTGGTGCCCAGCACCGCGCCGCCCCGGCCGGCGCGGATCTCCCCGGCCGGCAGCCGGGCGTCGTCGGCGGCCAGCCGCGCGGCGGCCGCGGCGAACTGGCTCGACCGGCCCCAGCGGTCCGGGACGAGCCGCCGCAGCAGCCGGTCCGGGGCGAAGCCGGGGACCTCGCCGCCGTTGACATGCGGGAAACCGCTCGGGTCGAAGCTGGTGATGCGGCTGATCCCGGACCGCCCCGCCCGCAGGGACCGGCGGAACGCGCTCGCGCCGATCCCGATGCTGGACACGGGGCCCAGCCCGGTGATCACCACCCGGTGCACGGCTCAGGCCTGCCATCCGGCGTGCCGGGCCAGCACGTCGTACACCTGCCGCAGGTTCCGCATCTCGGCCAGCTCGGACTGCGGTATCTCCACTTTGTACTTCTTCTCGATGCGCGCGAGGATCTCGATGGCGCGCAACGAATCGCCCTCGTACTCGTCGACGAAGTCGCCGGTGTCATCGAGTTCGCCGGGCTCGAGTTCGAGCACCTCGGTCACGATCTCCCGGAGCTCGCCGAGCCGGTCGGTCACGTGTGTCATCTCTTGCTCCTATCGGGTCGAACTGTCGATCGGCAGGCCGCCGGGCGCGGGCAGCCGGCTCGCCGGTCTGGTGACCGCGGCGAAAGAACCCATCCGCGCGATGCGCCGCCGCCCCGCCCAGGTCTCGCCGGTCGCGAACGCGGTGCCGGGCAGCACATGGTCGAGCCGCACCTCGTGCCGCAGGACATCGCCGGGAAAGGCGCTGCCCTCGAACTCGCAGTCGCGGGCCACCGCGAACATCAGGACTTCGTCGGGCTCGCGTGCCTCTTCGCCGAGCAGCCACAGCACCGCGGCGGCCTGGCCGAAGGACTCCATCAGCAGCGAGGTCGGGTACGCATAGCCGGACGCGGGGGTGCCGGCAGGCAGTTGGGCGAAGCATGGCTCGCAACCGGAGATCGCCTTGACGGCACTGAGCGACGCGCCCGGGACGTGGTCGAGCACCTGGTCCAGCAGCACCACCGGCCAGCCGTGCGGCAACAGCGCGCGGATCGCGTCGTGGCCGAGGCGGGGGAGTTCAGCCATCGCGGTCACCGGCGCGGCCGAACTCCACGGACAGGGTGGCGACCTTCCGGTCGTCGCGGAAACAGCGGGCGCGCACCTCGAAGACAGCCCCCGGGCGTTCCGGTTCGACCATCGCGTCGACGCGCACGGTGTGCCCCTCGAAGACCGGGCTGAGGCATCGGATGGAGCGCACGCGCCGGATCCGCGGCAGCGCGCCGTCGTGTGTCTCGAGCACAGCCTGGTGCAGGGTTTCCAGCAGGAACAGCCCGGGGTAGATGGTCAGCCCCGGGAAGTGGCCGCCGAGATAGGGATCGGCCGCGGTGACGAGCTTCCAGGCGCGGACGAGCCGCCCGCCGGCCGCGACCGGCTCGATTTCCAGCCGGTCCACCGCGCGCAACGGCCGGGCCAGGTCAGCGGCGGTCACAGCGTCATCCCGCCGTCGACCCCGAACACCTGACCGGTGATGTATCCGGCGCGTTCGGAGGCCAGGAACGCGACGAGTTCCGCCACGTCGGCCGGCGAGCCGAAACGCCGCAGCGGAATCTTCGCCAGCGCCTGATCGCGCTTCTTCCCGGAAAACTCGTCGGTCATGTCCGTCTCGATGAAGCCGGGGGCGACCACATTCACGCGGACGCCGTATCCGGCGACCTCTTTCGCCAGGGATTTGCTCATCCCGATCAGACCGGCTTTGCTCGCCGCGTAGTTGCTCTGGCCCGCGTTTCCGTACAGCCCGGCGATGGACGACATGTTCACCACCGTGCCGCGGCGCTGTTTCAGAAAGGCGAATACCGCGGTCCGGCAGAAATTCCAGGAACCGGTGAGATTGGTGTCGAGAACGGTCCGCCAGTCCGTTTCGGACATCAGGACCAGCGACCGGTCCCGGTGCACGCCGGCATTGTTGACCAGCACCTCGGGCGTCCCGAGTTCGGCGGACGCGGCACGGAACCACTCCTCGACCGCGGCGGAATCCCGTACGTCGCAGGGTGCGAAATAGGTGCGTACTCCCAGTTCCTCGATTTCGCCCCGGGTCTTCTCCGCCCGTACGCCCGCGGCGGTCGAACACCCGGCGACGTGGTAGCCCTCGCGCGCGAGGCGGAGGGCGACACCGCGGCCGATGCCCCGCGAGGCACCGGTGACGATCGCGAATCGTCCTTGCACAGTGTCCCTCCAGACCAGTCGTTCTCCGCGCACCGCAAGGAAAAACGGTCGAATTCGCGGTGATTCCGACTGTAACGAGCGGCGGGAGAAGCCACCAAGGAGCGAATCCGATCGTCATATGGGCGGCGCCTGTTGTCATACGTCGAACCCTGTGGGGTCGCGAACGCATGGCCTAACGTCGTCGGCGGGCGAGCCGAGAAGACGACGGCCGGGTGGGAGTCCGATGAGCGAACCGGTGACCCCGGCCGATCCGCGCGCCGCGCCGGAGAGTTCCGGGCTCGGCCGCCTCGCCGAGGTCGACATCGACGACATGCTCGGCTATCTGCACCGGGACCTCAAGAACCTGCCGGACTACCCGGCGCTGTACCGGCGATACCTGCGCCAGCGGTGGGATGTCTACGAACTGGACTTCACCGCCGACCGGCGAGACTGGACCGACCGGCTGACCGAGGCCGAGCGCACCGCCTTCCTGTCGGTGGCCGCCGGATTGCACCACGGCGAGCGGCAGGTCGAGGCGGAGCTGCCGGTGTTCCTGCTCGGCGCCGGCGAGGAAGAGAAAGTTTTCCTGGCCAGCCAGCTCGAGGACGAAGCGCGGCACACGGTGTTCTTCGACCGCTTCTGCACGGAGGCGGCCGGGTTGCCGGGCGAGAACATCCTCGCCGTGCTGGACACGACGTTCGGGCGAGTCGCGGAGACGTTCGCCGGTCCGTTCGGGCTGCTCGCATACCAGTCCGACGAGCTGCGGCGGCGGCCGGACGACCAGGCGGCCCGGGTGCGGTTCGGCACCACGTACTTCCTGTGGATCGAGGGCGTGCTCGCGCTGTCGGTGATGAAAGTGACGCTGAGCTTCTGCCGGAACCGGGGAGTGCTGCCCGGGTATCGCGCGGGGTTCACCGCGGTGTGCCGCGACGAGGCCCGGCACGTGCAGGCGGGGATGCGTTTCCTGCGAGACAGCGTCGCCCGCGATCCGGCGACGGCGGTGGAACTGCATCGCACCCTCCGGGTGATCTTGCGGCTGGCCGCGGCGGCCAGCAGGCACTTCGACTACGAACCCCTCGGCTGGACCGGCGAGGAGGTCCGCCTGCTAATGATCGGGCAGTTGCGGAGAAAGCTCCGCGACGTCGGAATCGCCTTGCCCTTCGACCTTTCGCTGCTGCTGGACGCGGTCCAGCCGGAACTCGCCGGAGGCTGAGATGCGGACCCAACCAGGTGTCGCCGCTTTCTTCACCGCTGACTGGGCCTGCCGGGTGTGCGCGGCCGTCGACGCCGGACCCGGTCCGGAGGACCGGTGCCGGGCGGTGCCGAGCTATTGGGAGTGGATCGACCGCGCCCGGGCAGGCTTCCGCGCGCGCTGGGCATTCGGGGTGCGCGACGACGAAGGGCGCGGTTTCCTGCTGCTGCACTGGGATGCGGGCAGGTGCGTCCGCGGCGAGATCGTGGACCGGGAGGCAGCCGAACAGGCGGAGTACCTGATCACGGCGACGGCCCAGGGCTGGCGGGAACTCTTCGCCGGGTACCCGCCGGCCCGCGCGGTGATGTACCGGATGTTGTTGCTGGAACGTGGTTGCGTGCTCGGCTTCTTCCGCGTGCTGTACCTGTTCGTGGAGTCGATGGCCTGTCTGCTGACCGTGCCCACGGCGTTCGAGCCGGCCGCCTGACGGGTTCAGACCGGCCTGGCCTCGATGATGCTCGACATCCGCAGGCCGCTCCACCGGGTCCGCACCGCTACGATGTCCGAGACCGCGAAGCCGTTGTCACGCAGGAGTTTCCGGTACTCGGTCTCGGTGCGTTCGCGGCCGCCGGTGTGCACCAGCATGTTGACGTCGCTCCCGGTCGCCATCCGGCTCTCCGCGGACGGTTCGGCCGATTCCGGGCGGAGCATTTCGACCAGGAGCAGCACGGCGTCCGGCGGCATCGCCTCGCGGCAGTTCGTCAGGATCTTCCCGCTGCTGCGGTCGTCCCAGTCGTGGATGACGCTTTTCAGGACATACGCGTCCGCGCCGGAAACGACGGAGGTGAAGAAGTCGCCCGGAACCGGTTCGAGGCGATCGCGTACCGGGCGGCCGCGCAGCTTTTCCCGCGCCTGGTCGATCACGTGCGGCAGGTCGAAGAGGATCCCGCGCAAGTCCGGACACGATTCGAGGATCGCGGTGAGCAGGGCGCCGTGCCCGCCGCCCACGTCGGCGACCGTGCCCAGCCCGGAGAAGTCGTAGGACTCGGCCACCTGGCGGGCGACCCCGGAGGCGAAGAACGTCATCGACCGGTCGAAGACCGCGGCTTCCGCTGGATTCGCCGCCAGGAACGCGAAGACATCGGTGCCGGTCGCCTCTTCGAAGCCGGACCGGCCGGTGCGCACGCTGTGCTCCAGCGCGTTCCAGCTGCGTTGCTGCCACGGCGTGGCGAACTGCAGCACGACATCCCGCAGCGAATCTTCCGCGCCTGCGCGCAATCCGTCGCCGATGTCGGTCAGCGAGAAGGCTCCGGATGGTTGTTCGTCGAGCACCCCGGCCGCGACCAGCAAGCGCAGCAGCCGGAGCAGCGCGGCGGGATCGGCGTCCGCTCGGCGGGCCAGCTCGCCGTATTCGACGGCACCGGCGGCCAGTTCGTCGGCCAGGCCGAGCCGCGCGGCCGTGTAGAGCGCGTTGGCCGCGTAATATCCGGTGGCCAGCTCGAACAGGCGCAGGCGTGGTGTCGGATCGGCGGTCATCGTTCCTCCTCGCTCCGCTCTGACCGTCCACATGAGACCGGGCGGTTCAGATCGCCCGTCGCTCCCGGAGCCGGTCCTGCTCCCGGTCGCTCAGCCCGATGCCACGCAGCACCTCGCCGGTGTCCGCACCCGGGCGCGGTGCGGCGCTGCGGACCCCGGTCGGGGTGCCGGAGAACTTGACCGCGGGCCCAGTCAACGGCGCGCGCTCGCCGGTGCACAGTTCGGTGTCCACCAGCATGTCCCGGGCGCGGACATGGGCGTCCGCGGCGACCTCGCCGAAGGTGCGGACCCGTTCGGCGATCAGCCCGGCCGCGCGGAGCGTATCGACGACATACCGGGCCGGATGCCGGGCGCACCACTCGCTCACCACGGCGTTCACCTTGTCCCGGTGCTCCCGGCGGTCCTCGTTGGTCGCGTAGCCGGCGGCCCGGGCCAGTTCCGGGCGCCCGATGACCTCGGCGAACTGGCGCCAGTGCTTGTTGAGCGTGATCACGAGGTAAATGTCGGTGTCCGCACAGCGGAAGAGCCCGGCTGGGACCGCGAAGTCGGTCTCGTTGCCCCATCTGCGCGGCGTGGCGCCGGTCGCGCCGAGGGTGAGGAAACCCGAACTCTGGAACAGCAGGGAGTCCAACATGGACACATCCACGTGCTGGCCCTCGCCGGTGCTGTCCCGATGCCGGAGAGCGGCGAGCGCGCCGAGCGCGCCGTGCAACCCTGCGAGGTCGTCGGCGAGGAAGGTCGGCGCGCGGACCGGACCCCCGTCGGCGTCGCCGTTGAGCGACATCCACCCGCTCGCGGCCTGGGTGATGGGGTCGTAGCCCGCTCGGTCGGCGTCCGGCCCGTATTGGCCCCAGCCCGAAATGGACACGAAAACGAGGTCCGCGCGCACCTCGCGGCAGGCGGCGTAGCCGACGCCCCAAGCGTCGAGGGTGCCCGGCTTGTAGTTTTCCAGCACGACGTCGGCGGTGGCGACCAGTTTGCGGAACACCGGGCGTGCCTCGGGCACCCGCAGATCGAGCCCGACGCTGCGCTTGTTGCGGTGAACGGTCTCGCGGAACCAGGACAGGCTGGTGCCGGGGATGTGCGGCGGCAGCGTGCCCTCGCGGTTTCCGGGCATCTCCACCCGGATCACCTCGGCGCCGAGGTCCGCCAGCACGCAGGCGGCCATCGGCCCGGACCACACCTTGGTGACGTCGAGGACCCGGACGCCGTGCAGGGGACCGGTCCGATCGGTGCGCGCGTGGCGGTAGAACTCGTCGGCGTCCATCGGGTCAGATCCGCTCGAGCAAGGTGCCGGTGCCCAGGGAACCGCCGCAGCACATGGTGATCCAGGCGTGTTCCGCGTCGATCCGCTCCAGTTCGTGGAGGGCGGAGGCGATCAGCCGTGCCCCGGTGGCGCCGACCGGATGCCCGAGCGCGATCGCGCCGCCGTGCACGTTAAGCCTGCCGGGGTCGGCGCGGAAGGCCTTCGCCCAGTTCAGCACGACCGCGGCGAAGGCCTCGTTGACCTCGTACCGGGCGATGCCGGACAGGCTCATCCCGCTGCGTTCGAGCATCTTCCGGGTGGCCGCGACCGGTCCGTCGAGAAGGTAGTAGGGATCGGCGCCGGTGACCACCATATGCCGGATCCGCGCCCGGGGACGCAGCCCGAGCGCGGCCGCTTTCTCCTCGGACATCCACAGCACGGCCGCGGCGCCGTCGGAGAGCTGCGAGGTCGTCCCCGCGGTGTGCACCGCGTCCGGAACGTTGGGCCGCAGGGCCGCCAGTCCCTCCAGGGTGGTCTCGCGGATGCCCTGATCATGGCGCACCTGCCGGGTGGCGCCGGTGGGCTTCCCGTCCTCGTCCAGGACCGGAGCCTCGATGGGCACGATTTCCCGATCGAAGATCCCGGCGGAGCGCGCCTTCGCCGCTTTTTCCTGGGACCACTGGCCGAACTCGTCGACGTCGGCCCGGGTGAAGCCCTCCCTCGCAGCGATGCGCTCGGCGCCGCCGAACTGCGCCTTGGGCGGGTCGTCCCAGGGGTAGTCGGCGGTCTTGTAATGGCCCGGCCCTTGGTAAAGATTGGCCCCGAGCGGCACCCGGCTCATCGACTCGACCCCGCACCCGATGCCGACGTCGACGGCCCCGCAGGCGATCAGCCCGGCGACCATGTGGTTGGCCTGCTGCGCCGAACCGCAGGAAACGTCCACAGTGGAGCAACCGACCCGGAAGTCGGCGCCGGTGTTGAGCCAGGCGTTGCGGGTGATGTTGAGGCTTTGCTCGCCGGCCTGGGTCACGCATCCGCCGACGATCTGGTCCACCTCCTCCGGTTCGAGGCCGTTTCGCCGGATCACTTCGAGCTGGACATGCCGGAGCAGCTCCACCGCCTTCAGCCCGGCGAGTTCGCCGTTGCGCTTGCCGAACGGCGTGCGCAGCGCGTCGATGATCACGGGTGTCCGCATTCGAACTCCTCGGCAGGGGACACGGCGGTTTCCGACGCTACCGGCGGCCGAGGAGCGGCGGGAGTTCTCGGCTATGCATATTCGCCCGGCGGGCAAGGCCGCCGGGGCGCATCAGCGGACGTACACGGTGGCGTCGTCGATGTCGGCCTTCGAACGATCGGGCAGCGCGATCACACACAGCACGGTCACCACGACCGAAGCGACGATGTAGATCGAAATCGAATACGGCGTGCCGGTGGTGTGCAGGAGCCAGACAGCCAGCAGAGGTGCGGGGCCGCCCGCGAACACCGACGCCAGTTGGTATCCCAGCCCCGCGCCGCCGTAGCGCAGATGCGTCGGGAAGCTTTCCCCGATCAGCGCCGCCTGCGGGCCGTACTGCATCGAGTGCGCCACCAGGGACACGATGATCGCCAGGAAGATCATCGCGTGGCCGCTGTGGGTCAGCACGGTGAAGTACGGGAACGCGATCACGCCGGTCAGCACCGCGCCGGTCAGGTACACCTGTTTGCGG
Source organism: Amycolatopsis sp. NPDC004079 (assembly GCF_040610415.1). NCBI lineage: Bacteria > Bacillati > Actinomycetota > Actinomycetes > Pseudonocardiales > Pseudonocardiaceae > Amycolatopsis > Amycolatopsis sp. NPDC004079. The sequence goes on from NZ_JBEXMH010000030.1 coordinate 35,660, forward strand.
CCGATCCGGTCGGAGAGCTGGGAGAACAGCGGGATCAGCAGCAGTTCCGCCGCCGCGCCGACCAGGACCGCGTTGAGCACGAACGTTTTGCTGAATTCCGGTCGTTGCACGACATAGAGCAGGACGTAACTGGTGAACAGGTAGAACGGCATCTGCTCGCTGAACCGCAAACCGGCCGACAGCAGGATTTCCCGCCAGTGGTGGCGGACGACGTCCTTCACCGGCGCTTTCGAGGTGCGGTTGGCCGCGACGGCGGCGGCGAACATCGGCGTTTCCAGGATGCGCAGCCGGATGACCAGGCCGATCGCCACCAAAACGAGGCTCAGCAGGAACGGGATCCGCCAGCCCCACGAGGAGAAGGCGTCCGGGGACAGCGTCGCGGAAAGCAAGGTCATCCCGCCGGTTCCCAGTACGAGTCCGACCGGAACGCCGACCTGCGCGAAACTTGCCAGCAGCCCGCGCCGGCGCTGGTCGCCCCATTCCATGGCCAGCAGCACCGATCCGCTCCACTCGCCGCCGATCGCGATGCCTTGCACCAGCCGCAGCAGGACCAGGATCAGTGGGGCCGCGATGCCGATCGTCGCTGCGCCCGGAAGCAGGCCGACCACCGCCGAGGACAGGCCCATCAGCAGGAGCGTCACGATGAGCGTCGCCTTGCGGCCGAGCCGGTCGCCCCAATGGCCGAAGATCGCCGCGCCGATCGGGCGGGCCGCGAAACCGACCGCGTAGGTGGCGAACGACTGCATGACCCCCGCGTACGAGGAGGAAGCGGGGAAGAACAGATGGGGAAAGACCAACGCGGCGGCGGTGTTGTAGAGGAAGAAGTCGTACCACTCGATGGTGGTGCCGATCGAACCGGCCAGAGCCGCCCGGCGTACCTGCACCCGGCGGTCGCCGGAGGAAGCTTGGACTGACTGGGTGACCTCGTTGTCGCCTAGAGTCATGGTCGTGCACCTCTCGTGACGGTCGTCACACTACAGTGTGAACGACCGGCAGAGGTTTGACGATTCCTGACGCCTGCTCCGGACGGGTTGTTTCCGACCCTCCGGCACGCCGAACCCACCTGGATCGGGCGCCGCGCGGGCAGGACGCGCGACTACCATCACAGCCGTGACCGAGGACAAACCGCTGCGCGCCGACGCGCGGCGAAACCGCGCCAAGGTGCTCGAAGCCGCCGAGACCGTATTCGCGGCGAAGGGCACCGGCGCGCCGACCGAGGAGGTCGCGCGCGAGGCCGGCGTCGGCATCGGCACCGTGTTCCGGCACTTCCCCACGAAAGAAGCGCTCCTGGAAGCCGTGCTCTACGCGCGGCTGAACCGGTTCGTCGACGAGGCGGACGCGGTCGTCGCGCAGAACGCCGAGGACGCCGGAGCCGCGTTCTTCACCTTCCTCACCAGCTGGATCGAGATGTCCAGCGCCAAAAACGCCTACTTCGAGGCGCTCACCTCGGCCGGCGTGTGCGTGCCCAGCACGGGTTCGGTGATCGGGGAGCGGCTGCGGGAATCGCTCGGCGTGCTGCTGCGGCGCGCTCAGGAGAGCGGCGCGGTGCGCCGCGACGTCACCACGACCGAGCTGATCCCGGTGATCATCGGCACCGCGAAGGCGGCCGAGCACGTCGGGGCCGATCGCGAACTGCGCGACCGCACCATCGCGATCCTGTTCGACGGCCTCCGCACCTGAGTCAGCGAAGCACGGCAGCCAGCAGGTCGGTGCCCAGCGCGGACAGCTGCGGCAAGGCGAGGGAGTAGCGGACGTACCGGCCTTGGCGCTTGGCGGTGAGCAGGCCAGCCCGGCGCAAAACCGCGAGATGCCGGGACACCTCCGGCGCGGACAGATCCCAGTTGTGCGCGAGTTCGCTGGTGGTGTGCGGGCTGCGCGCCAGCGTGCGGACCAGGCGCAGCCGCACCGGATGGGCCAGCGCGTCGAGCCGCAGCTCGACCGTTTCCAGCGGCACCGGAGCGGCCGCGTCGGCGACCGGGTATTGCACCACCGGCCGCCAGCCGGAGGCGTGCACCACGACCAGGTGCGGGCTGCCGAAGACGCTGGGGATGAACGTGACGCCGTCTTGGGCGGAGGTCGCCTTGTCCTGCAGCTTGTCCACGACGATCCGGGACCCGTCCCCGGACAACGCGACCGCGCTGGACACCGCATCGAGAGCTGTACGGATTCCCTTGTGCCGCAGCAGGTCTTGTTTGTGTCGCAGGTCCGCGGCGAGCTGAGGTTCGAGTCCGGTCCAGGCGCTGTCGAAGAACGCTTCGGCGCATTGTTCGAGGGTGTCGCGGACGCGGGCTCGCGTGGCTTCGGGGTCCGTCAGGAGGCTTTCAGCGAATGCTTCCTGGCGAGGGCCGCGTGCCTGGGCGAGGTCGAGGGCACGGTCACGCGAGTTCGGGTCGGCGAGCGGGGAACGGGTCGCGATCCGGGTGCTGCCGCAGGTCGAGACGAGCGCCGCGGTCGCGTACGTTTCGTGGTCGATCGCGTCGACATCGGCCAGTTCCTCGGCGAGAGTCGGGCGCGGACGTCCGGGAAGCAGGAAATCGGCTTGCGAGGACCGCCAAAGGGAATCGGCCTCTCGCACGCGTTCGGCCAGCTCGGGCCGCATCCCAGCCCAGACTTCGCCCGCCCGCGCGGCGAACCGCGGATGATGGCCCGGCTCGGCCAGCACGTGCAGCATCGCGGTCAGCTCCGCGAGCGGCGACGCGGCGAACCGCACCTGCTCGGCCGGCAGCCCGGCGATGTCGATCCTCAACGGCACCACACCAGCATCGCCGATCGCCCGGCCCGGACCTTCGCCGGTTGACGAAAACCGCGAATCGGCGTGCTCCGGCCGAGGCGGGCACGGGAGCGTCGAGCGCCATGACCACCAAGATCCGGCCGAGCGTGTTGATCCGCGTCTCCGGCGGCCCGCGCTACGCCGCCGCGATGGCCGTCGACGCACTCGGCACCGGCCTGCTGCGCCCGTTCCTCCTGATCTATGGAGTGACCGTGCTCGGCCTGTCCGCGCCCGCGACCGGCGCCGCCATGACCGCAGGCGTCGTCGCCGGGCTCGGCTGCATGCCGTTCGTGGGGCGGTGGCTCGAGCGAGGCGCGCGCACCACCGTGGTGGCCGCTTCGATGCTGGTGCGTGCGGTCGGCGTCGTGCTGCTGCTGGCCGCGCCGCCGGGGGAGCTGTGGCCGTTCGTCGGTGCCGCGATTCTTCTCTCTGCGGGCAACCAGGCTTGGCCAGCGGCGCACGCGGCGCTCGTCGCGACGCTCGCTGAAGGCAGGCAACGCGACGCCGCCCTCGCTGCCGGTCGTTCGCTCCGCAATGCCGCGCTCGGCATCGGCGCGCTGCTGGCGACCGCGTGTCTCGCCGGCGGCTCGAATGCCTTGCGCGCCATGGCGATCGGCACCGGGATCGCATATCTGATCGCCGCCGTCCTGGCGTGGTCGGTCCGCTTGCGAGCTCCGGCCGCCGTGGCGGAACCTGGTGCCGAGAGCGCGCCGCGGATGGGTTCGCTGCTGGCCGCGAACGTCATCTACGCGTTTTGCCTCAACGTCCCGGAGATCGCGTTGCCGTTGGTGCTGACCGCGTATCTGCACGCGTCCCCGGTGTGGTCGGCGGCGATCTTCGTGGCCAACACCGTGCTCGTCGTCGCCTTGCAGGTGCCGGTCACCGTGCTGCTGGCGCGGGTTTCCCGGCGGACCGCGCTGGCGGGCGGCGGAGTCGTGCTCGCCTTGTCGTATCTCGGCTTTCTCGCGGCGACCTTGCTCGGATCCGGTTGGGCGGCGCCCGCGATCGCCGCGGTTTCGGTGGTCTGCACCATCGGCGAGATCATCTACGCGGGCAGCGCCGCCGCGTTCGTCATGGCCCTGGCGCCCGCACGCCTGCTCGGCCGGGCGGTGGCCCGCTTCGAACTGTCGACCGGCGTCGGGCTGGCGGTCTCCCCGGCGGTGCTCGCCGCGCTCGCGCCGCTCGGCCCCGGCGTGCTCTGGGGCGGCCTCGCCGGAGCTACCCTGGTGTCCGCGGGCGCCGTCGCGAGGGGTGGGGGAGCCGGGCCTAAACTGAGCCAATGACCAACCGCTTAGTCTGTATTGGCGATTCGTTCACCGAAGGCGTCGGGGACGACGATCCGTCCGCGCGCAACGGGGTGCGCGGCTGGGCCGACCGGGTCGCCGAGGTGCTGGCCGCCGGGGAGCCCGGGTTTCGCTACGCCAATCTGGCGGTGCGCGGGAAGCTCCTGCCGCAGGTGCTGAACGAGCAGGTCGAACCGGCGCTGGCGATGAAGCCGGACCTCGTCACCGGCTACGCGGGCGGCAACGACCTGATGCGGCCGCGCGTCGATGTCGACAGCCTCGCCGATTCGTACGAGCGCGCGGTGGCTCGGTTCCGTGCGGCCGGCGCGCAGGTGCTGTTGTTCACCGGCGTCGACGGCGTGGAAGACGCGCTGTTCCGGCAGATCCGCGGGCGGGTCGCGATCTACAACGAGCACGTGCGCGGCATCGCGGCCCGGCACGAGACGCTGCTGGTGGACATGTGGTCGATGCGCCAGCTGCGCGACCGTCGCATGTGGTCCCCGGATCGCCTGCACCTCAACGCGGCCGGGCACACCGAAATCGCCATCGCCGTCCTCGACGCGCTCGGTGTCCAGCACAGCGTCACGCACGCCGCGCTGGGTCCGCGGCCTCGCCTGTCGACGCGGGAACAGCGCGCGGCGAACCTCCGCTGGGGCCGGGAACACGCGCTGCCGTGGATCGGCCGCCGCCTGCGCGGCGAGTCCTCCGGCGACACGATCGCCCCGAAATACCCGGAACTGCAGTCGTTCGAAGCGGCCGACTGACCTGCCGCTCAGCCCACCAGCTGCCGCGCGCGATGGTCGGCGACGTTGACCCGCGTGCCGCAGCGAGTGGAGCAGAACCGGCGGCGCCCGTTACGCGAGGTGTCCACGAACGCGATGCCGCACCCTTCGCGCGCACAGACGCCGAGGCGGTGCGGCTCCTCGCACACGAGATGCGCGAGCCCGCCCGCGGTGTAGGCGTAGAACCGCTCGACCACGCCCGCGCCTTCGCTGGAGTAGTGCAGATGCGGCGCTTTCCCGTCGTGACTGGCGATGTTCGGCCGACACGCGGCGACCGCGAGCAGCTCGTTCAGCAGATCGATCCGCTCGGCCGTCGTCTCCGCGACGAACACCTGGTGCAGCCGCCGCCCCCACGCGAGGATCCGCTCGGCTTCGTCCGCGGCGATGCGCGGCAGCACCATGTCGCGCGCCTGCCCCGCGGCTCGCACCTCGGCGGCCGTGACGCCGTCGCGCTGGGCAAGGGTGGCCAGGTCGGCGGCTACTTGCGCGCCCGCGCCGCCGTAAGGATTGAAGTGCACTCGACCATTACAACACGATCCGCCGCCCAGGGAAATGCTTCTCCGGAAAATAAGATTGACGCACCGCTTCGGCGTAGGTGAAGATGAATGCACCAAAGCGGATGAAGGAGCGGACATGACGAACAGGCGACAGCGGGAGACGCGAGGCCAATATCCGGCCGCGGTCCGCGCTGCCCAGCGTTCCGTTCATCAGCGCCGCACCTGCCGAAAAAGCGGCCTCCTCGCCGGTATCCGCTCCCTGACCTGACGCAACAGCCGTCGAGCACCGGGAGCCGCCCGTCGGGAAACCGACCTGGGCGGCTTCTTTCGTCAGGGCCTCCAAACACACTTAATTGCGCCTGTTATTTCCGCGCCAGCATTTCCTGCTGCCCATTTGGCGGGCGCGGTCCTTTGACAACTGCACAGCGGAGCAAGACATTTCCGAGACTCGTCCCCGTCGCCTCACCCGCGGCCAGGACGAGCGCCGGGTCCGGCAGCCACGCGCCGCCGGACCCGCACGGTGAAGACGGGGCGGTGGCGGCCCCACCCGGCTGTAACCCGGGCGCCCTTGCGGGCAATGAGGGTTCGACTCCCTCCTTCACCACTGCGCCCTGGCCAGGGCGCGTCCTGCGGTCGTGGTGAACTCGGCGGACACGTCGGTCTTCCAAACCGAAGAAGAGGGTTCGATGCCCTCCGGCCGTTCGCGACCGGCCCCGAAGCCGGACGCAGACCCCTGTAGCTCATCGGGAAAGAGCGCCGCGCTACGAATGCGGAGGCACCAGGTTCGAGTCCTGGCAGGGGTACGGCCCCGGCGCCGAGGGGGCGCCGGGGCCTGCTCGTGCGGGTCCGGCCCGCACTCCCCGGATGCGAGGGGCATCGGCGACCCCGCCTGGTTCGGGACCAGGAGACACCGCGTTCGACCCGCGGGCATCCGACTGGCTACGGCCCGTTCCCGGTTGGTGTAACCGGCAGCATCGCGGATTTTGGATCCGCGGGCCCAGGTTCGAATCCTGGACCGGGAGCCCATGCCCGTTCGTCCAACTGGCAGGACGCCGCGCTCTGGACGCGGAAACCGAGGTTCGAACCCTCGACGGGCAGCGCCTTTCCCGCCTCGCCGCGGGTCGTTAGCTCAATCGCGCAGAGCAGCCGGCTTTTACCCGGCGGGTTCAGGGTTCGAATCCCTGGCGGCCCACTTTCTGGCCCCAGGTCGCCGGTGTTGGTGACCTGGGGTTTTGTTTTGTTCGGACGATGTCCTCCTGGCACTGCACTGTCCATTGTGGTCTCTTGCGAGCGAGGGGAGCCCTAGAGCGCGGGCACGGTGCACAGCGGCCTGCCGGGGGATCGCCGACGCCAGTCTCTGGGCGGCGTCGGCGGCGACTTCCTGGGCGACGTTCGTGTAGAGGTCCATGGTGACCTTGATCGAAGAGTGGCGGAGGATGTGCTGGATCACCTTCATGTCCACCCCGGCGGCCAGCATGAGCGTTGCTGCTCCGTGGCGGAGCCCGTGGAGAGTGATCGGGGGCAAGCCAGCTGCCCGGACCAGGTACGTGAATTCGTCCGAGACGTCCGCGGGGTGCAGTGGGCTGCCGTCGGGGCAGGTGAAGACGAGGTCGTGATCCTGCCAGTCCTCGCCGAGGCGGGCCTTCGCCTCGTCCTGACGCGCCAGGTGCTGCGCGAGGACCAGGACGGTGTCGGGATCCAGCGGGACAATTCCCTCGGACGACGACGTCTTGGGCTTGGACTGCCCGGTTTCCCACCCGTACTGGACGATCTGGTTGGTCACCTCCAGCGACGCCGCGTCCAGGAACGTGTCCGGCGCCGCTGCTCGCACGCCTCGCCCCGACGCAGCGCTGAGTGGGCGATCAGGTGGAAGAGCCGATACAGCGGATGACCGACTGCGAAGTCGAGGAACTGGCCAGTCTGTTCCCCGGTCCACACCATGACCGGGGACGGCACCTCGCCAGTGCGGTGCCATTTCGCGACGCGTTCCGGCGTCCAGAGCTTCGGTCTCGGCCGGTCCGGCGTCGGCAATTCCACCAGCACGGCCACGTTGACGGTCAGCAGCCCTTCCTTCACTCGCCGGTTCAGCAACGCCCGCAAAGCTTCCCGGATCCGCTGCAGCGACATCAGGCCGACCGGGCGCTGCCACTTCACCGCCGCGACCTTGTCGGGGTCGCCGCTTGCCCGGTACTCCTCAATCAGGTCGTTGTGCTCCACGATCGCCTCGAACATCGCGTCCAGATGCCCGCCCCGGAGCTTGTCGCGTCGGATCTTCTCCAGATACAGGCGCACATACGACTCGTAGGAGCGGTAGGTGTTCCGGCTCACCGTGCGCTTCTTCACCGCGAGGAACTCGTCGAACTCCTGGTCCATCAGCGGATGCTCCAATTCGGTCGCCGCGGCGCGCACCAGCCGTCGCACCGCCTCGACCTCCGGCAACGGGTCCTTCTTCGCGATCACCTTCACGAGCAGATCGCCGATCTTGCGCAAGGTCTCGTCATCACCCTCCTCGGCGAGCCCGAGCAGCTCTCGGACCGAGGCTGAGACCGCTCTCGGCCTCGGTCGCGTACCCGCCGCGTCGCCGTGGCCGGCGGTTGCCCTCCGCGTCCGGCGGCAGCTCTATGCGGAAGAACCATTGCCCGTGCCGCTTGTTCCGCAGCTTCGGGCACTCGTCGCCCAGCGATTTCTTGTTGTTGTCCCGGCACGAACACCGCCAGAACACCGATCCCTTCGGCACGGTCACACCTTGCTCCTTTGCCACGTCACCTACCAGGGCGCTTCTCGGGCGTGAATACTCGCGCTGCGACCACCTCTCGGGGAACCCCGAGACCTGCGAAGATCACCTCATCAGGTGGTCGATCTCCAGCAGTCGCAGCAATCCGGCCGTCGGCACCCGGTATGCCGCGCCGACGCGTACAACGGGGCATGGGAACGAGCCAGCCCGGGCCAGCGCGTACGCCTTCGTCCGGCCGATCCCCAGCGCACGCCGTGCAGTATCCAAATCCACGATCGCGGGCAAAGCCTCCACCTCGCCCAGTGTCAGCACATCCACATCGACGGTCATGCTCGCTCACCCGCCAGTCCCAGCCGCGTCAGCGCAATCTCGTGACACCGCGGATCGGCGTCGATCCCGACGAAACGGCAGCGCTGCTCGCGCGCTGCGAGACCGGTCGCCCCGGTACCCGAGAACGGGTCCAGCACCGTGCCGCCCGTGTCACATCCCAACCGCACGCACCGCCGCGCGATCTCCCGCGTTCCAACTGCCGGATGGCGCAGACGGGCGCGGTCCGACGAGACTGTCCACACCTCGGGTCCGGCAGCGGTCTCGTTCGTCTCGTCGCGGTCTCGCCCTAGCTCGAAGATGGTCTCGTAGCGATGAGCGAGGCGATCCCGCACACTTTCCGGTCGCGCGTTCGGCTTGTGCCACACGATCTCCCTCCGGACCGCCCAGCCACGCTCGCGCAGCGGGAACGCGACACGCCACGGCACACCGACCAGATCCTTCGCCTGGCACTTGGACTGCGGCGGGCGATGCCACCCGTAGCGCGACCTTCGGACAGCCGAACCCTCGGCGACGTAGCCGCCCCACGAACCGCCGTAGCTGTCGCCCAGGTTCAGCCATGCCGAACCGTCTGGAGCAAGAACCGGCACGAGTTGCTCGAGGACCGCGACCACGTCGGCGACAGTAGGCTCGGTTCCCAACTGGCCCGCGATCCGGTAGTCACGGAGACCCCAGTACGGCGGCGACGTCACCACGCAATCGACAGAACCGGTCGGCATGTTTCGCAGTTCGGCGGCGGCATCGCCGCAACGAAGCGCCACCTGACCGTCGTCGTAGACCAACATCACGCCTCCCGCGGGTCGTCGGCCGGAAGAACTCGTGTCCCGATTTCAAGAATCATCGCGATCCTCCCGTGCCCAGTAAAGTTCCTGAGACACGGAACGAACGACACAATCTGATACAACACTGCGACGCTGGACCCGGGCTTTGCGAAATTAGACGGAAGCTCGATCGCGAAGATATTACCGCTGCGACAAAGTCGAAACCGCAACAGCGTATGGGAATGGGGTGCAGGTCGTCTTCCCGTGGAAACGCATTCCGTCTGGAGTGTTCCGTTTTTGCCAACTATGCTGACGGGTCGAAAACGTTCTCGATCCGCAATTACTCCAGGGTCTTAATGGAGTTTTTTGCATCCGGTGCGGACGTCTCGCGCAGGGGCAGTTCTGAGGCTGGACGTTCGCGGTCGAGTGCGACGGGCCGAGCGGGTACCTGGGCTGGCGGCGCGAGCTGCTGACCGCGCTGTCCGCGCGGGCGGTTTCGCCGGGACGGCGCTGTACCTGCCGAATGTGCAGGAAGTCTGTGCCGCCGAGGGCGGACAGGTGGTCACGGTGCCCGAGCCGCTGCACACCTACCGCCGCTCGGGCACGGACCCGGACCGGATGCGCGAACTCGGGTTCCGCACCGACGACGAGGACGATCTCGCCGGCGTCGCGCTGGACGCGTCCGTACTGGAGGGGTCGTGGCGGGGCGGGTTGATGCGGTTCGACGAACGCGGAGCCACGATCAGCCTCCCCTCGGATTGATGCGCTACAGGTTCTCGTACGGGCCACTCGCGGGCCTGTCGCAGGCACGTGCCAAAGAATTTCATTCGGGCGAAACGTATGGCGGGAAGATCGCCGAGGAAGAAAAGGTGCAGTCAAGGGAAGCGCGCGGGATTTCCCTGGCCGCGCTCTCTTTCGGCCTGCTGGATTCGTGGTCGTCATTTCGTGCGACCAAATGAGACGCTACAGGGTCGTCCAGTTGGTGAGCTAGCTGAATTATCGATCTGTGGAAATCCTTTTCGTGACTTGACGGTGCCGACAAGTTCGCTTCCGGCTGTCCGGAAGGCGGCCGCTGGTGGATGTTGCACCGGCTTTCGGCTTTCGGCCGCGGGCGGTTCACCTGCTGTTCGTCGGGTCCTGTTGTGGAGTTTCCCTTTTTTGGGTCTGTTCGGTGGTTGCCGGACGTTTGTCCGGGTGGTTGCCTCGCTGTGGTGATCAGCCGAAGGGGCGGGGAGGCTCTCGGTGCGGAAGAACCGTGGTGGGGTGTGCGTCGCTGGTTTGCTGGCGGTCGTGGTTTTCGGGAGTGCTGTTCCCGCGGCCGCTGTTGCTGTTCCCGCAGGGAAGACGGCTGCCGCAGCGGCGGTCGTCGATCAGGCTGCGAGCGACCGTGCGTGGGTTCGCCATCTGGCGGGGAAGCATCCGTTGTGGACGGTGCGCACGGATGCCTGGGTGGCGTTGATGAGCGATGCCGGGAACGAAGCGATCGCTGCTTTCCTGGCTTCAGGGTTGGCGGATGCCATCGCGCGGGCGTCGGAAACCGGGGCGATGAACCGGGATTTCGTTGTTCGTGTGCTGGATGCCTATCCGGCGAAGTTCGCGCCGGAGGTGCACGCTGCTGCGGAGCGGGCGCTGGCCGGTACTGATTCCGAACGGGATTTGTTCGTGCGGGAGGGTTTCGCAGCGGCCGAGCAGCGGGACCGCCGCGCGCGTGAGGCGGACGGAAGCCAGGCACGCGCACTGGTCGAAGCCGATCGGAAGTTCGTGCGGAATCTGTCGCTGGCCGATCCGGGCGCGCAGGTGCGTGCTGCGGCGGCGTGGGCGTTGCGGCCGGGTTCCGGTGATGAGGATCTGGTCGAGTTCTTCAGTTACGGCTGGGCGCACGCGGCGCTGCTGGATCTGGAGGTCTCGCGGTTGCGGGGTGTCGAGGAGCAGGCGCGGTGGAGGGTGGCGGCGCGGCGGCTGGCGGCCGACGCGGATGCGGCGGAGCGAGCGGCGCTGGCGACGTCGGGCGAGGCGGCGCGGGAGGCGCGCGCTGCGGCGGTGAAGGCGTGGCGCGCCGCTGCGGACGGCACAGCAGCGCCGAAAGCGTCGTTGGTCGAGGCACAGCAGGTCGCGCAGTGGGAGGCCGAAAACTGGCACGCGATCGCCGCGGCGGCCGCGAGTGCGAGCGGCCCGAACTGGCAGGCGATGGCCGGGCCCGCTGCCCGGACCGAAGCGGAGTGGGCAGCGGACCGTCAGCAGGCGTCCGAACAGTTGCAATTCTGGGACAGCTTGTTGCGGCAGGCGCTTGAAGGCGAATCCCGCATGTCTGTTTAGGACTCCGAGCGGTCGTGCGCGCTTGCGCCCGATCCGGTTTTCACGTGTGCGGCCTGATGTCACAACGGGGGAGGGCTTTGTCATGGTGCGCGGAGCTGCGCGGAGAGCGATGTCGCTGTTGCTGGTGTTCGCCGTGTTTCTCGGCACGGTCGAACCGGCGGCGGCCGCTCAGGGCGCGACGAAAACGGTCGCCGTGCGAAGTCCGGCCCGGCCGATTCCAAAGACGGACTACCCGGGCTGGGACGGCAAAACCGGCGTGGGCAAGGAGATCGACCCGCGGTATCGGGGCTTGGTGGCCGACATCGCGGAGCTGTCGGAGGAACCGGAGGTTCGCGAAGCAGCTGCGGTCGCATTGGCGGCCAACACCGACGAAGCGATCCGTACTTTTCTCGACGTCGGCGAGTCGGAAGCACAAGCGCGGGCGAAAGCCCGCCGGGAGGACACCGCGCGCCGCGACCGGGCGGCTGTTCTGGCTTTGAAGGGCACCGGCGGTCCGGTATTCAACGCCGAGGTCGAGCGTGTGCTGGCGGGCTCGGATGCTGATCGCGCGGCATTTCTGGACTACGGCAGGGGCATCGCGCAGGACCGGGACCGGCGCGCCGCGGCTTCGGCCCAGGCTCGGGCGGCGGAGCTGAGAACCCGGGTCCAGGCGCTGACCGGGGCCGGTGGTCCCGAGGTGCGGCAGGCGGCGCAGGCAGCGCTCGCGGCCGGGGACGCCGCGATCGTGGCGTTTCTCGACGGCGGGTATCTGGCGGCGGCCAAACGCGACGCGGAGGCTCGCGAGGCGTATCTGAAGGATCTCGAGGCTCGGGAGAAGGCTGCCGATCAGCTCAGCGAGCTGGCGAAGAAGACGGCGCGGGCGAACGCGGCGCGCCGGAATCTGCTGATCGCGAACGGCCAGGGCGTGCGGACTCTGGAGCAGGCGTCGAATGCGATGGTGTCCGCGGGCAATGCCGCCCGGCAGGCCGCGCAGATCCTCGCCGCCAACGCCGCGAGCGGGCAGCATTCCCCGTCGTCGTTCAGCCTGGTCGTGCGGGAGGCCGATCGGCAGCTGGGCTACGCGAATCAAGCCGTGACCGACGCGCAGAACGCGGCTGCCGCCGCCGAAGCCGAGGCCGGCATCCTGGTCGACACCGGGTTGACTTACGGCACTCAGTGGGCGCAGCTGGCCCGTGGGGCGGCGGAGGCAGCCCGCGCCGCGGCCGGTGCCGCCCAGACGGCCCGGCAAGCGATCGACGCGACGATGGCGACCGACGCCGCGCGCAACGATCAGGACAAGGCCGAGAAACACGCTGCCGAAGCCCAGGTCTGGCGGGTTCACGCCGAGGAACACGCACGGGCGACAGCGGTCATCGCCGAGTCCGCCCGGTTGCAGTCGGCGGCGGCCAAGGACGCCGCAGCGCGCGCTCACGAGGCCAGGGCAGGAGCCGAACAGGCCGACCAGCAGGCGCAGGCAGGCGCCCAGCGGACGCACGACGCACGGCTGACCGCCGAGGCCGAACAACGCGGTGCCGCCAACAGCCGTCGGATCGCCGAAACAGAGCGCGCGAACGCCGCGGCGTGGCGGCAGCAAGCCGACAGCGACACGGCGACCGCCTGCGCAGCGAGAGGCCAGGCCGACACGCAAGCACGGTACGCCGCGGAAGCGGACCGGCGGGCGCACGAGCAGGAACGGATCTCAGCGGACGCCGCCACCGCCGCGCAGAACGAGGAACGGAACTCGGCGACGGCGCGCGACGCCGCGATCGCCGCCGAACAGCGCAAGGACACGACCGAGGCCCGGGCCCAGGCCTTTGAGCAGGCGGCTGCCGCGGCGCGTGGCACCGAGCACGCGGCGAGGGCAGACCAGGCCGCCCGGCAAGCACGGCTGGATGCGAACGCTGCGGCTGCCGCTGCGGTCAACGCCCGCGACGCGGCCAATCTCGCGACCGGAGCGGCGGCGCGAGCGCGGCAGGCGGCCACGGAAGCCACCCGTGCTGCTGCGCGGGCCCGCGCAGCAGCCGAGGATGCGAAAGCCCACGCGGCACAAGCAAACGCGGCCGCGGGACGCGCCGAGTCAGCCGCCGCCGATACCCGCGTGTCAGCGGCCACCGCCGACGTCAAAGCGGCCGAGGCGACCGCCGCGGAGGTGCAGGCAGGGGTGCACGCTCGCGCGGCAGTCGAGCTGGCGGAGCGATCCGCGGACGAGGCCGTCCGGTCCGCGCGCGGGGCCGATCGCACCGGAGCGGAATCGAATGCGGCGTTCGCCGAGGCGGTGTCCGCCGCGACGCAGGCCGGATTCGCGGTACAGGCGGCGTTGGCGGCGCGGACCGCGTCGGCTGCGATCGCCGACCGTGCGAACACCGCGATCACCGTGGTCGCCCCGTTCACCGGGACCGACATCGACGCCGATTACGTCGTCAAGGTCGCCGACGAAGCCAGAAAAGCCGGTGCGGAGCAGGCACGCGCCGCCTTCGGCCGGGCCGCGGAGGCGAAAGCGGCCGCCGACTTGGCACGAGAGGCCGCCGACCGGGCGCACGGCGACGCCGCAGCGGCCTACCGCGCCGCGTCCGCCGCGTCGTACTCGACCTACGCGGCTGCCCAATCCGCGGCGGAGGCACAGCAGTCGGCGGCGGACGCGGCTACCGACGGTGCGGCCGCCCGCGCCGCCGCCGCCCGCGCGGCTCAGGCTGACGCTCAGTCCCATGTGGACGCTGCGGCAGCGCGGCACGCCGCCAACGTCGCCGCCGACGACGCGGCCATCGCCGGGCGGGCCGCCGACGCGGCCGAGCAGGACGCTGCAGCCGCACGGCAATCAGCCGCATCGGCAGAACGCGCCGCCGCCGCGGCACGGCAGTCTGCCGAGGACGCGGAACGATCAGCCGCCGACGCCGTGGCCGCCGCCGACCGGGCGAAGGCGAACGCCGATCGCGCCGCCGCGGCCGCGGCGCACGCCCGGGACATGGCGATCGACATCCAGACCGCCGCGGACCGCGCCGAGCAGCAGCAACGTCGCGAAGCTGCCGAACACCGGCGATACGAGGCACAGCAGACCGCCGCCTGCCTGGCCGACATCCCAGAGGAAGACCTGGCGACCCTGCTGTGGGAGGAGGAAGGCGTCGCCGCTCAGACGGAGCACGACCAGATCAAGGCCCAGTGCTCCAACGGCGGCGACTTCCTCGCGTTCATCGCCGAGATCGGCGCCGGCGTGCTGCTGGAGGTGCTCGGCGTCAACGACGCGATCCGGTGCTTCGGCGAAGGCGACATCGGAGCCTGCCTGTGGACGCTGGTCGACGCCGCCTCGTTCGTACTCCTCGTCACGAAGGCAGTTCCCATCGGGGAAGCGATCGTCGCCGTGATCAGCAACATCGGCAAATACTTCGCCAAATCAGAGCGCATCCAAAAGATCAAGAACAAAGTGACCGAGCTCCTCGGCCGATTGCGGGGCAACCCGGCGTGTCCGGTGATGGAGCCGGCGAGCCTGGCAGCCGGCGGTGAACCCGTCGGCGATCCGGCCATCGGGGCGACCGCGGCTGCGGGCAAGAAGAAGTGCTGGGGCGCGGGTCAGGCGGAGTACACTTCCAAAACGCACCGGACAATAAGGAACATCCATCTTGATTCGGAGAACCCGCCCGGCCGGGACGGCCAGATCCACCTTCAGGTGGAACACGGAAACGGAAAGAACAGCAAGTATTACTGGGATTTTGAGAAGCGAAGGTTTGACGACATCCCCAAAGATGTATGGAAAGAGATCCGTGCGAATTGGCAGGACTGGAAGAATGCCCTTAATAATGCCCTGCAGGCATTGGGTCAGAGGCCGGTGAAGTGATGGATGCGGTGGAGTCCAACCCGATGCGGCTCCTCATGAACGAGGAGATGGCAGCGCTGGTGGCGGGCGTTGACCTTGATTCGTACCGTGACATGCGCTGGGTCGCGGACGTTGATCGGGCCGGGTGGGCCGGCGACCTCCGGTTGATCACGCGGGAAGGCTGGGTTCGGCTGCCCGCGGGCGCTCTGGTGCTGAAGTGGAAGGTCGAAAGCGTCGGCGAGGAGCGCGATGGCTGGAGCCTCATCGATTACGAGAGGAACGCGAACCGCACGCACATTCCCGGCGATGGGGTGGACCTCTTGTCCGAGCAGGCTCTCGCGGTGCTGTCGGCGAGAGGCTACGCGATGGCGTGGAACTTCTTGGCGCGGATCGACCGCGCCCTTTGTCCCGGCGAGGTGGTGGGCATGGTCAGTGTTTCGCGGGACATGGACGGCAACGCCGTAGGAACCGTCAATTTTCACGAAAACCGCGAAAGCGAACCGGCCCTGGGAACGGACAGCGTGGACAGATACCAGTCCGAGGCCGTGATGGCGCTGGTTCCCGGCACCGGCTTCGACGGTGCGTGGGTGGACTTGCCTCCGCTGCGTGACGGAACGTCGCCCGTGCAGCGCCTCGCAGCGGTCGAGGAGAACGAACAGCGACGGTTGCTGGACCTTGCCCGCAGAGCCGCTGTGAGCCTGCAGCGTGCCGGTGTGCCCGTCGCGGCCGATGCTCCGGCCGGAGACCAAGGCGGTGCCGAAGTCGAGGTCCGGAGTAGCGATGATCCCGCCCCAGGGGTGTATGTGACATGGAAGGCCTCGCGGGAATGGGAATCCTGGCTCGACGGGCTCTCCGGAGATCTCTTTCACCCTGATGTCGAGCGGGCTTGGCACGTCGAGGCGGCGATGAGCCGCGCGATCGCCTCGATCCTCGATGCCTTCGGCTTGGTCGCCGTCGTCGGGCGGGAAGGCCGACCGCTGGAGATCGAGGTCCGCGACCCCGAGCGGAACGGTGTCCGGCACAGGGAAAACGGCGGCTCGCACGCAGCCGCGGAGACCTCGTGACGCGGCCAGGCGTCGGCGACACCAGGTAACTGCACAAGCTCCCGCAGCGGGTCGACCGAGTTCGTCGCGCGCTGTGTACTCGGCGAGGGAAAGGCTGAACAGCGGGGATGAGAGTTGTCAGGGGCGACGCGGCGGAGATCCGGATGAACGAGGCGATGGCTGCGCTTGTCGAGGGAGTTGATCTGGTGTCGGCGCGGGACTTGGGGTGGCTGGCTGACCTGCGGGAGACGGAGTGGGCAGGCGATCTGTGGTACTTGCTGACCGGCGGATGGATTAGGCATTCCTCCGGTGCGCTCGTTCTCGCGCACGGGCGGGTGGTCGACGACGTCAAACCCGTGGACCTGACCGGAAGGGAAGACCTGGCCAACCGGTCCTACCTCCCGCGCAGCGGCCTCGATCTTTCCGCCGATGATGCGATGACAGTCCTGGCTGTTCGCGGCGACTCCCTGGTGTGGGACCTGCTCGCCCGGATCGACAAGGGGCTGAATCCCGGTGTCGTGACCGGCTTCGTCGGGGTGCACCGCAGGCCGGACGGCGCGCCCGACGGTTCGCTGGGCATCCACGAACACCATGACGGCGAGCACGGGCTCTGGGCTCTCGACGACCTGGAGGGCTATCGAGAGGAGGCCGTGCTCGCGGTGACCGTGACTCCCGATTTCACGGCGAGTCCCGCGATCCTGCCGCCGCGGGAATCGCTCTATCCCGATGAACCGGCCGAGTGCGCTTCGTCGCACGAGGAGGAAACGGTGCAGCACAAGGAGCGGGAATCGTCCTGACTGTTCGCTGAAGGGAAGGGGAGGGACCCAGCCAATGCGAAATGTAAGCCACCACTATGCCCGGCAGATCACGCCGGGCCAGCGACGTCGGGCCATGCTGCGGTTCGCCGTGTTCGTGGCCGCGGTCGCCGTCGCCACGGCGGTCACCGGGGCGGCGCCCGTGCGCGCTGCCGAACCGATTGCTCGCCCGCGTTCGGTACCGTCCTGGGGGACAGCCGCAGCTCCGGATCCGGTGGCAGCGGAGGTCGAGAAGGCGAAAGCCGCCGCGGCGCTGGGCATCGTCCCCACCGACGAACAACTGAAGCTGCGGGACAAAGAGTTCGTCATCGCGCTGTGGCGGGTCGCGACCGGGCGTGAGGTGAGAGCGTCGGCCGAACTCGCCTTCACCGGCAGCGATCTGGAATGCACGGAATGGATCAAACACGGGATCCACGAAGCCCGTGCACGGGACCAGGCCAACAAGATCCGCGACGCAGAAGCCGCCGACGCGGCGCGGGAATCCAAGGAACGGGCGTTGGTCGTGCTGGGCATTGTTCCGGACACGTCGGTGACGATGCTCGGGACGCGCGACTTCGTCTACGCGATCGTCCAGCGCCAGACCGGGCCGCGCGTCCATGCCGCCGCGCTGGCCGCCTTCGGTGCGCCGGAGGCGGCGCAACAGGAGTTCATCGCGACCGGGATCCGCACGGCCCATGCCCAGGACCAGCAGGACGGGATAGACGCGGACCAGCACGCGGACGCGGCGATGAAGGCACGCCTGGCGGCCGAGGCGGCCCGGGGACGCGCCGTCTCCGTGGTCGGCGTGCCTGCGACGCCGGACGTTGTGAGCCGTCCGGACGATGACATCTTGCGCATCATCGCCAACCACGCGAAGCCGGGCAGCGAAGTCGAGAAGGCCGCGGTCATCGCGCTGCGCAGCCTCGACCGCGCGGACTGGACCAATTTCGTCGTGACCGGTGTCTTCGCGGCCAACCGCCGCGACCTCGACGCCGTCCTCCAACGGAAAGCCGACGCCGACCGTGCCCTCGTGCAGCAGATCAAAGACCACGCTGTCCAGACCGGCGTCCAGCCCAGGCTGGCCAAAGCGGCCGCCGCGGCGCTCACGGGCGGCGTCACCGAAGTGAGAGACTTCCTTCGGAAGGACCGGGTCGACGCACTGACGCAGTCGCTGCTGCCCAGCCCTCTGGCGAATCCTCCCGGCCAAGGTCCGGATCCCGCCCACGGCGCGAAGTTCCTCCGCGACGTCGATGGCGTCGCGATAGCCAAGGCCGGAAGCCTCGAACCAGGCCCCGCCGACGGCCTGCCCGCCACCTGGAGGGTAGGACCAGGCCTGATCCGCCCCGAGGAGTGCGTGTCGCTGGAATCGGTCACCAAACCGAACCATTACCTCGCGCATGTCGGCGACGCCGCCGCACCGGTGCGGATCGCTCCCATAGACGGCACCGCGGGGTTCGCGGAGGCGGCCACCTGGTGCCCCGACCGCAGCGGCGCTGAGGGCACCGTGAGGCTCGAGGAGCCGATGATCGCCGGCGTGCTCGGCGTCCGCGCGGACGGAACCGCGGTGACCGGCAATCCGGCGAGCTCTTTCGACTGGTGGGTGATGGACCCGAATCCGGACTCGACCGCGATCACCGCGAGGTGGATCGAACGGTGGCTCGCCCCCACATTGCCGCGTTACGACCCGTACCAAGACCTTGTGTATTTCCCATTGGAGCCGGAACAGGTCGACGGGCCGGTGCGCTTCCGCGATTTTTACGACAAGGGCACGACTGGCAAGCCGAGACGGGTGGTCCGGGTGTACTGGTCCGCGGCGACCGGGGCGCACCAATTTTCCGTGGCAGGCACATTCGCGTCTCCTTGTCCGGCACCGGATCTCCTCGACGCCTACCTGGCGCTCGGCGGGCACCGAGCCGGGCCGCTGGGGCCGCCGAGCAGCGAGTCGCAGTGCACAGCGGGAAACACCGGGGTTTTCAAGGACTTCGCCGCGGGCGGATCGATGTACTCCAGCACCCGCAGCGGCGCCCACATCATCTACGGCGCCATCAAAGCGAAATGGATTTCGCTGGGCGCGGAGAAGTCCTCCTTGGGCTTCCCGACCAGCGACGAGTTCGCGATCCCCGGCGGCCGCCGCAGCACCTTCGAACACGGCCGCATCGACTTCGACGCGACCACCGGCGTCGTCACCGCCTATCCCGCCTGAACCACACCGGCAACGCCAAGGAGCGCACACTCATGGGAAGAACCGCAGTCAGAAGACACGGACTCGTCGCTGTCGCGACTCTCACCCTGCTCGCGGGAATGACCGCGCCGGCCATTGCCACGCCCGTCGAGACGCTGTCCGCTCCTGAGGTCGCGCCGCGCACGGCGACGCAGGACGAGAAGGTCAAGGCCGCTGCCGCGCTCGGGATCGTCGCGGGTCCTTCGCTGCTCGTCCTCAACGACCGGAACTTCGTGTTCGCCTTGTGGGAACAGGCGTCCGGCACCGAAGTGCGGGCGTCGGCAGAGCTGGCGTTCGCGGGAGGCGACCTCGAGTGCACCCAGTGGATCAAAACAGGAATCCACGAAGCCCGAGTCCGGGACCAGACCAACAAACTCCGCGACGACGAGACCGCCCGTGCCGCCCGCGAGGGCAAAAAGCGCGCCGCCGCCGTCAACCTCGTCGTCGCCGGACCGGAACTGCTGATTCAGGGCGACCGCGACTTCGTGTACGCGATGTGGGAGCGAGCCTCCGGCCCGCGGGTGAAGGCAGCCGCGCGGGCCGCGTACGAGGGGAGTGCGACTGCGCTCAAGGAGTTCATCGAGACCGGGATCTTCCAGGCCCGCGCCCAGGACCAGCAGGATAAGGTCGTCTCGGACGACCGGACCAGCAAAGAGCAGAAAGCGGCGCTCGCGGCGAAAGACGCCCGCACCCGGGCTGTGGCAGTGTTCGGCGTCATCGCGACCGAGGCGATGCTGGTGGAACCGGACGACAACTTCGTGCTTGAACTGTGGGTCCGGGCCGTTCCCGGCTCGGAGATCGCCGCGGCCGCGGAGGACTCGTTGCGCAGCAGCGACCCCGGCGCGTTGCGACGGTTCATCGACACCGGCATCTTCGAGGCCAACCGCCGCGACCGCGACAACAGGCTCAAGAAGAAGGCCGCCGCCGACCGGCTCCGCGCCTTCGAACTGCGCACCCGCGCCTCCAACAGCAAAGTGCACCCCGCGCTGGTCGCAGCCGCCGACGCCGCGCTCGCCGGCACCGACCACGACGTCGACGTCTTCCTCCGCGTCGGCCAAACCGAGGACCGCGCCCTGGTCCAAACCGTGCGAGCCCTCACGCCCGCTGTACGCGGGTACTACCTGCGCGGGACCCGAGACGTCACGATCAGCGTCGCCGGTGGCGGTGCCGACGCGAACTGGCGCATCCTGCCCGGGCTGGCGGACCCCTCCTGCCACTCGCTCGAATCGGTCGCCCAGCCGAACCACTACCTGCGACAGCAATCCGACGTGGTGACCCTCGCACCGACCGACGGCACCGACGCCTTCTACACGGACGCGACCTGGTGCTCGACCCCCAGCGCAGACGGGACCGGCGCCTCGCTCGTCTCTTTCTCTGCAAGAGGACGGGCACTCCGACACCTCGGCACCGAGGTGTGGGCCGCGCAACGCGGCGGCAGCACACAACGCTACGACACCCCCGACCAGTACGACCAGAACACCTCCTGGCAGATCGACACCCCGACAATCCTCATCCAGTCGTGATTTCGGCAGGAAGCGACTCGAATCCGTGTCGGACCGTCGGAAGGTGGCCCGGTGCCAGGTGCCGCATCGCCGACGAGGGCCCGGGCTGAGAACAGCCTCGTCGAAGTCAGGCCACAAACGCGAGGTCGCGACCGCGGGTCGAAACGTCGAGCCGGCCCGGAGCCGGTGCATCGCCCTGCACCCGGCGAGGTGAGAACAGCAGGCCGTCGCAACACAGCCGAGGCAACCGTATTTGCGCAACCGAGAACCGCGCAGGTCCCGCCGAAGTTCTACAACCAGAACCGGGTGATCGAGTAAAACAAGTTCTGGGTGACGATCGTCTAGCCGAGACCAGGAGGAACGCGTGACCATGCCGGTGAGGACAGCGACCGCTGACCTGTACGTGGGCTACGGACGCTCCTGCGTCACGGACTACGGTGCGGATGTCCCCAGACTGGGCCCTGCCTACGCCAACGGTCTCGTGGGAGTGGACTCCGGCGGGGCGGCCGTCCTCACCGGCACCACCACGTGCAAGGTCACTGTGACCTTGCACGTGCTCGACGCCGAACCTGGCTCGGTCGAACTCGACGGCTGGGACGAGGTCTCCGAGGTGTCGGTAGACAGCGAAGAGGGGTACCTCCTCGTTCAGAACGTGATGGTTGGCCCGCCCCAGGAACTCGACGCCCTGGCGTACGTGGGGCCTGGCGCCTACCGGGTGCGCGTGCATGCCCGCGGCCGCGATATCGCTCCCCACCCCCACGCCGAGGCCCCCGACGAGCACTACCTGATCTCCGTGCGGCCGGCACCGGAAAAACCAGCGACCGTCCACAAACAGACCGACAGGTTCGGGCACGAAGCCCGAGCCCAGGCAACAGAGCAGTGACGTCCCGCCGCGCACGCTGACCCAGCGAGACCTGCCTGGCCGACCGCGCTGGGGTCTCGGCCGTCGCTCTGCGCTGGAGATCGGGAGCAAGTCGGCGATGCTTGTTCGAGCGGGCACGGCTGGGCGACCTTCGTGAGGACGGCTCGTCTGTGCGTGCTGCTGTCCGCGATGCTCACGGGATTTCTGATAGTTACGGCGCACTTCCGGGCGTATGCGCTGCCGGTGTTGTCGGCGCTGGTGACGTGCATTGCAGACGGCTGCGTGCGGCGCGAGGACAAGTCGCGTGCGCTGGCTGCGGTGCCGGCTGTGCCGCGTACCGCGGCGCTGACGACGGGCTGAGGTCTCTGGTCACACCCCAGAGGTGACTGGCGAACGCAGGTACAGGCGATGCGAGAATGCCGGCACTCGATCAAGATGGTCGGTGACGGCGGGGCGGGCCTTCGGTTCGTCGCGTGGCGCGCCGGGCGGAGTCTTTGCGGTGACGCTGATGAGGCGACCTTGGACTGCAGCTGTTGTACAGGACCCGGGGCGCGACTGCCTGCAGATGAAATCGAGCGACGCCGTGCGCGCTGCGGCGAATGCCAGTGTGCTGGTTGAAACTCCAGTAGGGCGCCGCCGCCGTCGCCTTCAGCTCCGACGGACGCTTGGCCACCGGCAGCCTCGACCACTCCGTCCGACTGTGGACCCTGCCGCCCAGATGAACTGGCAGCGCATCCACCGGCGGCAGACGACCGCAGCGTCCTCGTGTCGCGCAGTCTCCTCGCCGCCTCAGCCCGGCGCGGACGGACCTCTCAACCAGTTCGGCGGCTGGTTCGGTGGCCGCGGTGCTGCTGTGGGGCGCCAGACCCCGGAACGAACACCAATAGCAGCCACATCGAATAAGACCGCTCCGCCGGTCGACTGCGCATTATTTATCGGAGGCAACACTTTCTCCCGGTGACGCGGCATCGCGGAAGCGGCCTGCGTGCGCGGTGCCGCTCACCCGGGAAGCCGACGACGCGGGCTTGTCGGGCCGGTAGGCTCGGGCACGGCGCAGGGCTGCCGCGCTGGGGGCGGGGACTCTGATGCTCGGGCGGCCGAGGAGCGGATGTCGTGGCTGCGCTGTCTTCAGACGGGGTGTGGCTGGTGGTCCTGGTCGCGGTCGGTGTCGTGGTGGTGCTCGCGCTGGCCGGCGGTGTCGCGGTCGCGGTGCTGGCGAAGATGTCGGTTTCGCGGGAGCGGCAGGTCGCCGTCCGGGTCCGGGTGCGCGCGGCTGCGTGGCTGCGGATCGAGATCGAGGCCGAAACCGGGACAGGCCGTGCTGCGCGCAATTCGTCCACGCGGTCGTGACGCCCCGGCGGGCGCGCGGCGGCAGAATCCGAACCCCGACCGGCATTGCTTGCGGTGTCCGGGAATGTCCGGGGTTTCGTGCTCGGCGGGCTCGCGTTCACAGCGCGACCACCGTCATCGTCGGGCGTACGCCCTTGCCTGCCACGGCGGGTTTGGCGGTGATCGTGCCGTCCGGTCCGGGAAGCTGGACAGCTGCCGAGGCTGCGGTTGCGCGTCGGCCGTACCGCTGGATCACCGCGTCGCGTCGTTCCAGCCGGCCGTGCCCGTCCACGGCCGCGCCGTGCCATCGTCCGGGCTCGGCCCGCAGGTCGACGTCCGTGCCCGGCCACGGCTCGGCCGCGATCAGGACGGAACGCCGGTTGCGGGCGCGGCGGGAGAAGCGCGCCGCGCCCGCGGGCGAGATCGTGCGGCACAGCGCGGGCCCGAGCACGACGATGTCGAGACCGTCGATCAGCGCACCCATCGCGGCCGCCGTGTCGGCACCAGGCCGGGGGAGCAGCACCACGCGCTCGAGCGTCACCCCGAGTTCCGCCGCTGCCACGATCCCGAGCGACGGCATCCCCACGACCGCGGCCCAGGACCCGGTCGCGGTCGCGGTCGCGGTCGCTTCCGCCAGCAAGGCGAGCAGCAGCGAGGTCGAGCCGGTCACCGACACGGTCGTGCCGCGCCGGAGCCCGCCGAGCACGGCGAGCGGTTCCGCCACCGGCAACGTGCTGCCGTCCGAGGCCGCCGAGGCGCGCGTGCCGGCGAGGGCGGCCGCGGTGCTGACGCCGGGAAGTGCGGCGAGACGAGCGAGCGCGTCCGCTCCGGCTGCAGTCACAGAACGCCTCCCCGATTCACCCGGCCCGCCGGCGGCCTGTCGTGCGGGGAAGACACGGCAGACCACCTGTACTCGTCGCGCGACACCCGCTGCAGCACCGCTGCGGCAACACCGCAACCAGCTCCGGTTGCCGCAGTCGAACGGCTCTGCCGATCCTCTTTCCGTCGCGGACAGGCCCTGGCGTCACGTATGACGGAAACCTACGTCACGAAGACCCATGATGTCGAACACGTGTTCGATGAATCGCTCGGACGGGTGTGCGCGTCGTTCGCCGAGGGCTTTTTGTGACTGTGCGTTTTATCTGTCACTTGTGCGAGGTAGTTGTCACCAGGTCCGCGTGAGCCTCGCCGGTTTCGTGGCGTCGAGGTCGATCGCGAGCTGGCGGAGGAAGCTGTCGCTGGTGCTGACGAGGTCGTGGGTGTGTCCTCCGCAGCCGTCGAAGATGCCGCGGCGCAGGTGCATCATCAATTTGTGGGTGAGGCGACGGAACTCGTCGTCGGCGGGGTGCCCGGGGGCTCCGGCCAGATAGAGCGCCAGGGCCGTGTAGTCGCTGCGGGTGAGGGTTGTAGCGAAGATCAAGGATGCGCAGTGTCGTTTGCGCGGGCCCCAGTCGATGCGCGGAGGGAAGGCGGCGCTGTGGCGACGGCAGAGCGTTTCGGTGATGGCGTCCCAGTCCTGTGCGGGGATGATCCAGTTGGCGAGCTGGCGGCGCCGGTGTTGGCGGTCGATCGTCGGCGGGTCGGTGTTGAGTCCGTCGATCGTGGCGTCGACGGCAGTGTCGAGGTCGGCTGGTGTGGCGTGTTCGCGGGCCCAGATGCGGACGTTGCTGAGCGCTCGATGTCCCCAGCCGCTGGGGAGATCGAGTTCGGCTGCTGAGTCGGAGACGGTGAGGCCGAGCCCGGCGCGCAGGCAGCTGAATATCGCGAAGCGGTGCAGGATCCGGTCGCTGATCGCGGCGTCGGGGACGAGGTCGCGCAGCGGTCGCCAGCCTCGCCCTGCGCCACTCCTCCGGGTAGCGCACCATCGGCGTCCGCGAACGCATCGTCCAACGCGACGGTACCGGGTGCGACACCGTCTTCCTCGAACGCCGCAGTCCCGTCAACTGGCCGACCGGAAATCCGTATTTCCACAGGATCGCGCATGTATAGGTGCCGTCCGCGAATGCTAGCCGTTTGGCATGATGCTGCCTTCCCTCGTCACCGCACCACTTCGACGTGGTGACAGATACGGCGCGCGACGGGTGACAACGATCCCGCGCCGTCGGCCCTGACTCCCAGGTCGCACGTCGCGTCACATGCGGAAGGCGGTTGTCACTGCAGGGGAGTCGGCCCCGATGCGGTCCGGTTTGCCTCCACTCTGAACCTGGGATCAGGCGGGCTGTGGCCGGGCTTGCGCGGCGTGTGGTTCACGCGCAGGTTCGCAGACGAGGGGTTCATGGAAATGTGGGCTCTGTGGCCCTCTGCAGAGGTGTCGGGCTGCTGCGCGCTGGACCGTCTTCCAGTGTCGGTGCGGGAACCGCACGGCCTCCGGTTCCCGCACGCCGCTTACCTTCGCTCGTCGGAAGATTCTGACGCAGACCTCGTCTGGCGGCTGGTGTCGCGATCGTGAACGTTGCCTCGCATGGCGGTGTCCGGTGGGTGGGGCTGGCGTGTGTGGTAGCTGCGTTGGCGCAGGGGCGTCGCGGCGCGGTCGGCGAGGACCACGGCGAATCCGGCTTGTGCGGCAGTGCGCTCAACGAGGTCGAGCGGAAGGGAGCCTTGACGCTCGACGATCAGTCGTCCTTGGTGCGCGGTGGTGTTGCGGAAGGCGACGACGGTAGTGGACATCGGCTGATGATGGGGAAACCTGCGGCGCGCGGCGGGTTCGTCGTGGTGTTCCAGGAAGGTCAGCGCGGGCTCGCCGTCGAACTCGGCGCGCAGGTGGCTGGCTTGCCAGTGGGCGGGTTCTTCGGCGGCACCGGTCTGCCGTCGGGAGCGGTTGGCGGAGGTGATGGCGAGGAAGGCGTGGCCGGTGCGGGCGAGGGCGTGGGCGAGGAAGCGGTGGGAGGGGCAGGCGTAGCCGGGCCCGATGACCTGGACGGTGCGCACGCCGTTCTCGGCGGCGGTCAGGTGCTCGGGCACGTGGGCGGCCGCGGGCCCGCGCAGCCCGATCGGGCCGAGGGCGAACAGGAGGTCGGCCACCGCGAGAACGCGGTCGCGGTGTGCGCCGTCGGGCATGCGGGTCCAGTCGAAAACGCCCGGCAGCCGGGCGGGCGGGAGGGTGATGCTGCCGGTTTGGCCTGCCGGTCGGCCTTTGAGCAGGTTCATCCGCTGTACCGCGGCGAGGTCGGGAGCGGTGGCCAGGGCGTAGAAGTTGGCGAACCCGTGCGCGACCACGCCGCCGGACGCGAGGGCTGACACCGCGGCGTCGACGGCGGTCGGATCGGTCAGTCCCGCCGGTTTCCGCGGCCGGGGGCGTGGCACGAGCCCGGTCATCGCCGGCCCCGGCGACGGGCGGAACCGTCGGGGAAGGGCGGGTCGGAAGGGGTGGATCGCCGGAGGGTTCGGCTGTCGGGAACGGGCATGCGCATCTCCGTGGTGGGCTCGGATCGCCGCGCCGGCGGGGCCGGCCGCCGCGGTGCGGCGACGGTTGCCGGGCGTCGTCGGGGTCAGCGGTGACCGGCGGGAACGTGGTTGCCGAGGCCTGGGTTCTCGGGGACGCGCGGCACCGGTATCTCCGGGGCGGGTTCGGGGTCGTGCCGGATGTGTTTGCTGGCTTCGGTTTTGGTCATGATCCGGTCGATGGCGGCGAGGCCGATCGCCGAGAGCACGAAGAGCGAGTGCAGGACCGCTTGCCACAGCACGGTTTGCCAGTCGATCTGGCCGGTGGCCGGGACGCGGGTGGGCTGGATGAAGGTGCGCAGCAGGTGCACCGACGAGATGCCGATAATGGCCGTGGCCAGTTTGGTCTTGAGCACGTTGGCGTTGACGTGCGAGAGCCATTCCGGCTCGTCGGGGTGTCCGCGCAGCCGGATGCGGGAGACGAATGTTTCGTAGCCGCCGACGATCACCATGATCAGCAGGTTGGAGATCATCACGATGTCCACCAGTTGCAGCACCGCGAGCATGACGTCTCCCTCGGAGAACGGCATTCCCGCCGCGTCCCCGGAGTGCTCGGCGCCGTCGGCGACTCCGGTGAACGCCTGTACCGCCAGGTGCCAGGTCTCGACGAGGAAGCGCCAGACGTACACCAGTTGAGCCACGATCAGTCCGAGGTAGAGCGGGACCTGCAGCCAGCGGCTGAAGAACAACAGCCGTCCGACCCACGTCGGGCCGCGGTGCGCGGCGGACAGGCGGGCGTTGCGTGCGGGCATGCGGAACTGGCCTCCCGATCGGAGAAAAATGAGGGCGGGAACTGCGGGCCGCGCCGGTGCGGACCGCCCGGAATCGTTGACCAACTTCTATCGGGGAACGCGGCGGGCCGCGACAGGGACGGTGCCGGTTCCGCCGAAAGTGGGGATTCTGCGAAATCATTCTCGGAATAATTGATCAGTAGCTTCTCTGGTTGTCCCTCGGCGAGCGCCGGAGGCGGGTCCGGCACCCGCCGTGATCCACGTCTTGCCGAAGAGTCCCGCTCGAACCCGGCCGCGGTCGACACGGAGAGATGATCGGTTTCAGGCTTCCGGTGTCTCGACAGTGCCGTGGTCCTGCCGTGACTATGGGCGGATGCGCCTTCTCAAGATGTTCTCCGCTGGTGCGGTCGCGGCAGCGGCCGTGCTCGTCGCCGCTCCCGCAGCCGGCACCGCGGCTCCCGCGCAACCGCGGGCCGCGTCGCACCACTGCAAAGTCGATCTGACTTTGCTCAACGTCAAGTTCGAGGCTCAGGTGCCGGAAATCGACGGCATCTGACCGGCAGTCGCGTCGAGCGCCCCCGGGATCGGCCGGGCTCCGGGGCGAGGCCGGGACGGGTCTGTCCCGCTCTCGGCGACCGGCCGTCCGGCACAAGAACTCCAGCGAGTACGTCGACAGGTTGAAATGGGCGCGGGAACGCACCGCGGCGGTGGCGCGATCGCCCCGCGCCGCCTCGCCGAAACCCTCGCCTGACCCGCCACCGATCGTCGCCGGAAGAAACCCGCACGGCCGCAAGACAACGGGGCCGATACCCGGACGGCGGCGG
This sequence comes from Amycolatopsis sp. NPDC004079, assembly GCF_040610415.1. NCBI lineage: Bacteria > Bacillati > Actinomycetota > Actinomycetes > Pseudonocardiales > Pseudonocardiaceae > Amycolatopsis > Amycolatopsis sp. NPDC004079. The sequence goes on from NZ_JBEXMH010000030.1 coordinate 63,664, forward strand.
TCGCGGGGGAGTCGCGGAACCGGGTGAACATCAGCACGGGAGCGCACCCGATCGGGCTCCGGCCGCGTGCGGATCGCCGGAGCCCGGCCCGGAGGGCGCTACCGTCTGCGCGTCCTGACCGCTCGCAACGAATCGAGCCGATGTTGCCCGCCATCTCGCGCATGACCGCTCTCACCGCCGCCGTCGCCGGCCTGCTGATCGGCACCGCTGCCGCGGCTTCCGCCGCCGAGCTTCCCCGTCACGCCGACCCGCTCTCCCCGCCGGCGCAGACGATCACGCCGCTGTTCACCGCCGCCGACGACGCCCTCAGCCTCCGCGACAGCAAAGACTTCGCCTCCATGGCCCATCTCGGCTCCCTGGAAAACAGCAAGGATCTCGCCTCGATGGCGCATCTCGGCTCGCTCGAGAACGCCGATCTCAGCGACACCACGTCCCTCGCCGGCCTGCTGGACGGCCCCGGAGCGAACCACAGCGGCTGAGGGGTCGCCGCCACCGCCCGGCCGCGCGCAGCAGCACCGCAACTGGCATCCGGGGACCATTCGCTGCCCGGTGTTTTCGGATGTGCCCGGTTGCCCTTGCCGTGCCGAGCCGGTGACCGCATGTTGCGCGTTTCCGTCGACCGGGCGTCAGTTCGGCGGCGCGGCACGCGGCCGGGTGAAGGGTTCTGCTTTTGCTCAGGGATCACTGGAGCGCCGGAGCGGGCGTCGAGCGCCCCGGTGCCGCAACGGGGCACCGGTCGTGCAGCAGCTGCGGTGGCCCGGGCAGCACCCTGCGGGCAAAAGCAGCCACGCTATCGGCACCGCCGGACCGGTGACCGCAACTCAGATTCTGAGTTTCTTTCGGACGCACCGCAAAGGCCGCAAGAATCTGTTGTTCGCCCTCTGCGCGGTCGCTGGCTTTGAGCCAGAGCCAGAACGAACCGACCATTGACAACGAGCCTGGTCGCAGGTCGTCGTTGTCATTCGGCGGACCGGAGCGTTTCGCCGAGCAATTCCCGAAGTTCCCCGGTGCTTCGGACCGACCGTACAGATTCACGACACGCCCTACCAGAAATACGAAGAATTCGAGCACGCACTGCAGGGGCCGGTCGACGGCGCAGAAATAAGCATCAACAGGGGTCCCTGGATAAATCCCGGTGAATTGCAAGAAGGTCTCGCCGACCCGCGTCCGACCTGGGTTCAGGAAAAAGCAAGGAACATGTGGGAGAGCGAGTTCGGTCCGCATGTGGGAGAATAGCTTCATGGAACGCGAAACACTGATGGCCTTGCTTCGGTCAGGGCATGAGGAGGCATGGAGGCTTGCCGCCGATGCGCTCGCTCACGGTGCAGTGTGGGAAGAGTACGGCAGCAATGTCACCGCCAGTCTGAGTTCGATATTTCGCCGACGGCGCCGCGTGGCGGAGAATGCGGGACAGTACTCGGTAGGCTTTGAGTCCGCAGTGCATACGCTGAACGCATGGGGCGGGCACAGGCTCGTGCTCGGCAGAATCGAGGACGAACCGCGAAGCGGTTTGATGTTCCAGATCTTCTTGAACAGCGAATCGGATGCGATAGTCGCCTGCTTCGGAATCGAACCTCCCGATTATCGAGGGAAGTTTCCTCGTTCGGGAAAAGGAACGTAAGCATGTCCTGCTGCTCCACGAGATGAGTGTCGACCGATTTCCGGCCGTTGACTTTCATTTAATGGAGCACGCGGAAAAGGTGCGCCTATCGTCTCAGTGTCATATTGTGCATTGCTATCGCAGGGGCAGGCGGATGTTCAAAGGCGTTGCCTGGTTGCTCGCAGCAGGATTCTCCCTGGCGGGTGCCGAACCGGCTGCTGCCGTCGCGAATCCTGGCGACTGGCCCTTGGACGGCCAGCACCTGCGCGCGGAGCAAGCGTGGTCGTACTCGAGAGGACGCGGAGTAACGGTCGCCGTCGTCGACACGGGCTGCGAAGGCGACCAGCCGGACCTCTCCGGACAAGTGCTTCCCGGCGCCGGCTTCGTCGGAATATCCGGTGACGACGGGCGGGTCGATGTTTCGCCTGATTCGCACGGAACCTCAATAGCGGCGCTTATCGCGGGAACCGGAAACAGCACGGCAGGGAGGGGAATCGAAGGCCTCGCGCCGCAGTCGAAAATCCTGCCCGTCCGCGTTTCTGCCGGAGACCGAACCGAACCCGTGGCGTTGGCGCGAGGAATCATCTACGCCGTTGACCACGGAGCCCGCGTCATCGACGTTTCCCGGGGGACCACGGCAGCCGATCCCAACCTGCGCGCCGCCGTCGACCATGCCCTCAGCCGCGGAACGATCGTGGTCGCGGCAGTCGGGAACAACGGGCAGACGGGCAACGCGCCCAACTACCCGGCTTCGTTCCCCGGAGTAGTCGCAGTAAGCGGCGTCGACTCAGGAAACCGGTTCTGGCCAGGCAGCACGTCCGGGCCGATGACCACCCTGGCCGCACCCGCAGTCGACATCCGGTCCGCGAGCAGCCACGGCGGATACCTGCGCGGCGACGGCACCAGTTACGCCGCCCCTTACGTCTCAGCCACGGCTGCGCTCGTGTGGTCGAAGTACCCGCAGCTATCCGCAGGGCAGGTCGTCCGACAGATCATCGACACCGCTGATCGTCATGGTGACGGCCGGCGCGACGACCAGTTCGGATTCGGCATCGTCGATCCGCTGCAAGCGCTGAGCGCCCCGGCCGCGACCGAATCGGGCGTACCCGCGATCGCGACCCCGCCGACACGGGTCGGCTGGTGGTGGTACCTGGTCGGCGGCGTCACCGCCGGGCTACTCGGATCTCTGGGCGTGTTCGTGTGCCGCCGGCAACGGATATGAGAGAGCAAATCAACGCGACAACAAGCTAAGACGCCTATGGCCAACTGTCCTCCGACGGTACCAACAACTACAGCGACGACGGCCTCGGCCGCATGCTCGCCAGCGGCGCCAACAGCTTCACCTACGACGGCACCAGCAGCACCCTCACCGGCGACGGCGCCCACACCTACAGCCGGGGACCGAGCGGAGGACTCCTCGCCGTCGGCAGCGCGAACCAGGCCGCGCTCGCCTTCACCGACGCACACGGAGACTTCAGCGCCACCTACACCGCCGGCGCAGCAGCTCTCGACGGATCCACCGCCTACGGCCAGGTCACCGCCCAAACCGGCAACACCTACGGCCTCGGCTACCAAGGCGGCTGGACCAGCCCCACAACCGGAGACGTCGCGACCGCGTCCCGCTGGTACGACCCGACAACAGGCAGCTTCACCAGCCAGGACAGCCAGCTCACCCTCGGCGGCAACGCCGTCACCGCCAACCAGTACGCCTACGGCGACGACGACCCCCTCGACAACCTTGACCCCACCGGCAACAGCTCCTGCCACCGCAAGCCCCGCCCGGGCCCCCACGGCCCGCGCGGGGGCCCGGGCGGGGGCCCGGAGCCAGCCCGTCCCGCGCCTACTACCCGGGCAGCGAGCGCTGGGCATACGACCACGCCAACGACGCCGTCAGAGCGAGGACGCTCGACGAACTGCTAGCTGAAGAACCCGCCACCCCCGTACAACGGCTACGACACCGAAGGAAACTACTGCTACCACGGAATCCCGACCACGGACGACAGCACAGGCGAAATCTGGGCCGAGTTGTGGGGAATGATCGGCGGCGGAAAAGTCGACGACGCAGAATTCTCTCCGGAATTGGCCTTCGCCGCGGTCCACGAGTGCGACGAACCCACTGGGCCGCCGTCGAGCAAGCCCGAGCCGCCCAATCCGAGCGCCGCCGACAACGTCTACAAGGACCCCGGTGCCCGGCCTTCCGGACAGAGCGCCCCGGCGACCGAACAGGGCACCAAGAACGCGAGCACCGGCGCAGCGGACGAACCGGTCAACGACCAGACCGTCGCCGAACCCAACCCCGCTGCCGACCCAGCCCCCTACGAGCCGCAGAGCGAACCAACCGGCCCCAGTTCGGTCGAGCCGCAAGAAGAAGGCAACGCACCGCTCGCCGAGCTGGACGAGGCCGGCCGAGCGAGCTACGAGAATATTCGCACCTCCGTGGAGAGAGTCCGGAAAGGAAACTTGGACGACGTAGAAAAAGTTTTGAGTCCGCGAGAGTTCCGTGAAATGAATAAGGCGTTCGACGAGAAGCGGTTCTACCGCGTGTGGCAAATGTTCAGGAAGTACATAGAGAAGGCGGTCGCAAGAGAAACCACGGTTCAGCGGGACCCGAACATCGAACGATTGGGCAAACCGGGAAAGAGGGAGGCGGATTTCCGGATGGGCGAGGTAGGCATCGACGTGACCTCGGATTCGAAGTGGTCGGTCACCAGGCACTTGAGACGCTCCTGCATCGACGGAAGAGAGAACCTTGTGACCTATCGAAAGTTGTCGATTGGAGAGATGTTCCAGCTGTTCGAGCAGGCGTGACAGGGGTGGTGTAAGCTGCGGGCAGAAATGAGTCCGCAGTTCTCCTCTTGGCAGTGGGCAAGATCGAAACGTATGTTAATCAAGAATTCCGCCGACTTCGGCACTTGGATGCGGCTTGCAATTTTTGCGAGATGTCGTTTGAAAACTGCCATTTTGACAATTGCGTGCTACTGCAGGACAGCGACCCGTCCTACCCGATCGAAGTAAAGGATGTGTCGGTTTCCGGCGGAAGTCTGACGAACAGCAGTGCGGTCGGAACCAGCTTCGAGAGAGTTTCGCTCTCCAGCTGCCAGACTCCCGGCGACCCGATTGCTCCGCAGGGCTGCGTCTTCAGCGAGGTAAAGCTGCGTGGGTCCATGGGTTCCTGGATTTTCACGGACATGCACTCGTCAATTCCGGAAGAAACCCGGGCAGAGTTCCTCGAAGCTGAGCGTGAATTCTACAAGAACGTCGACTTCGCGCTCGACGTCTCCGAAGGGATCTTCGAGACTGCGGACATGTTTTACCTTCCGGGTGATCTGGTCGTGCGCGATCCGGAGACCCAAGTACTCATCAGGAAGAGCAGACTCGCGACGGCAGATGTTTCTCGACTGCCGAGGCTGATGGTCCGGCTGCTCAGGAGGGTTGAAAAGAATCCCTATGATTCTACGGCGTTCGTTGTCGGGCGCGATCGGGAAGATTTCGACGAGGCGCTTGCCGAACTTCAGCTGCTGGTGGATCTCGGAATCGCCGAAAGGTAGATGGGCAGGCTTGAGGCATGCTGTGCGATTCCTCGGGCGGGCTGACCGTTGTCCTGGCGGGAAGAGTGCCGTGCGCAGGATTTCAGGGGCGATGCTGGTGGTCTCGGTCGCGCCGTCGGTGCAGGCAGCTCCCATGGTGGGCGAGTGGCCACTTGATGCAGAGCATTTGCGTGCAGAGCAAGTGTGGAAGGAATCGCAGGGCTCGGGTGTGACGATCGCTGTGGTCGACAGCGGCTGCGACGGCAAGCACCCGGACCTGGCCGGCCAGCTCGTGCCTGGCGCCGGGTTCATCGGTGTGCCCGGGGACAACGGCGGCGCCGACGTCTCCGGCGATTCCCACGGGACGTCGATCGCGGCGGTCATCGCAGGTACGGGGCGGAACCCCGCAGCCGACGGCGTCGTGGGGCTGGCACCGAAAGCAAAGGTCCAGCCCGTCCGGATCTCGACCGGCGACCGGATCGAGCCGGTCGCGCTCGCGAAAGGGATCATCTACGCGGCCGACCACGGAGCGCGGGTCATCAACATCTCGGTAGTCACCCCCGAACCGGACCCGAACCTCCGAGCGGCTGTGGACCACGCCGTGCAGAAGGGAGCGGTCGTCGTGGCGGCGGCAGGCAACACATCCCAGACGGGAACCGCGGTCGGCTACCCGGCGTCGTTCCCCGGAGTGGTGGCGGTGAGCGCAGTCGACGTCGACAAACGCTTCTGGCGGGGAAGCGCATCGGGGCCGCGCGTGGCCTTGGCCGCACCGGGTGTGGGCATCCGATCGGCGAACGATCACGGCGGCTACCTCCGCAGCGACGGCACGAGTCTCGCCGTCCCGTACGTCGCGGCCGCTGCGGCGCTTGTGTGGTCTTAATATCCAGAGCTGCCGGCTGGACGAGTCATTCGCCAACTGGCCGACACGGCCGACTACCCGAACACGGGCCGGCATGACGACCAGGTCGGTTTCGGCATCGTCGATCCGTTGCGCGCGTTGACGACGCCGTCACCACCGACTCGGGGCTGCCATCGGGAGAACCTGAATCGACCGGTGCGACGTCCTGGTGGTGGTACGTCGTCGGCGGGGCGGTCGCTGTCGTGCTTCTGGTTCTGCTCGGAGCGACCGTGCGACGCAGGCACCGGTAGGGCGGGCGGCCGACACCACCCTGACGGGTATAACGGCCAGTTGCCAACGAGTCATCCCGCACCGCCGGGCCATCCTGACAGCGACCACCAGGCCACTCGCGCAGTCGCACAGGTTGTCAAGCCGCGTCAATACCAGATGTAGCCGGAGAAGGTTCCGTTGCCCTGTCCGCCGCCGCCGCCGAATTGGGCGCACACGCTGAAATTGGTGGCGGGAAGGACGTTGAAGGCGACGTTGTGGTCGCGGGTGGTGGGCACGCCGAACCAGTTGGACCAGGCGAAAATGTTGCGGAAGCGCTTGTTGTCGGCGAGCGCGACCCGCATCTTCTGCCCTCTGGGCTGGTAGGGCGAGTAGTTCGTGACCTGGATGGTGATGTCGCCAAGTTCTTCTTTGATGCGATGAAGGTCCTCGCAAGCCCAGGCGTCCGGTCCTCCTCCGGACTTCGCGACGGGACCGCTGATGGGCTTCGTGCTGCCGGCCGGGGAGTCGCCGGTGCCGTCCGCGGGCGCGGCACCGGCGACTCCTGTGCAGGCCAGGGTGGACATCGCGACAGCAGCGCTGATAACCAGTGTTCGTGTGGTCATCGAGAGATCCTTTCCGGACGGGATGGGCATCGGGACGCGGTCCCGGGCGGGCCCGGCGGGTGCTGCCGCTCGGGCCGGTCGTGGTTCGGGATGCGCCGGGGCGGCTGAGCCGTTCCCGGTCGAAGTTTCGGGCCGCTCCCGCACGGCCCGCTAGAGTTTCGCGGGGAGGCGAAACCATGGGGTGGTGGAAGGTCAGCGCGGACGTCCTGGCCGGCAGCCGGTTCGCGATCTCGAGTCTGGCCGAGACGACGGCGAGCCTGTTCGCCCTTCACCGGGCGGCGGCCGCGCATCTGGGCGAGCTCGCTTGGCTGGATGCTCACCTGCCGGCTTACCGTCGGCGTCTGGCCGGGGACCCGGTTACGGCGAGACTCGTCGAGGCTGCCCGGGGAGGCCGCTGGGCTGCGGACTTCCTCATCCCTCCGCCTCGCGAGGGCGAGCCGGACTGCGCCGACGAGCTGGCTCGGATCCGGGCGACGCCGACTGAGAGGGTCCGTGCGGATCTGACGGTCTCGGTGAACGGCCCGCTGCCGGCCGAGCTGGACCGCACTGATCTGGCCGGTCGCATGGCCGACGTGCTGGAATGGGTGTGGACGGAGACGGTGTTGCCCTATTGGCCACGGCGCCGGAGGCTTCTGGAAGCCGATGTGGTCGCCCGCGCCGGGCAGTTGAGCGGGGGTGGCTGGGCGGCGGCGCTGGACGGGATGCGCCAAGGCATGCGCTGGCTTGGCGACGGGCGGCTGCAGGTCAACAGCTACGACTACCCGCCGCGCGAAATCACCGGTGTGCGGTTGCTTTTCGTTCCGGTCACCCAAGACCGGGGTTGGGTGACCTGGGACGCGGAGCAGCGGTTCGCCGTGATCTACCCATGTTCCGGCGTGCTGGCCGAGTCCGGCCGCGCGCCGGTGCCCGAGGCGCTGGCACGGCTGCTGGGCCCGGGCCGGGCAGCCGTCTTGACATCGCTCGACACGGCCAAGAGCACCACCCAGTTGGTGGCGCTGACAGAGCACGGGCTCGGCTCCGTCGGCAACCATCTCAAGGTGCTGCGCGACGCTGGTCTCGTGGACCGCCGCCGTTGCGGGCGCTCGGTCCTCTACTACCGAACCGACGCGGGCAACGTCCTGTCACACACTGCACGGGGGCATTTGTGAGCAATCGAGCTGTTTGCGAACGTCGCAGTTGAGCAGGCGGTGAATTTTTCAGGGATTCCTGCGAAGGTCGGCAGTCTTCGGCTCGACCTTGCCGGAGTCTGTCGGCGTTGGTGCTGGGGATGGGGATTCCGATGGCTCGGTTCGCACGTTTCACGGTCCCTCTGGTGGCGGCAGGGGCGTTGGGTCTCGCGGGTCGTCCCGGCGATTTCTGTCGTCGTCGACGGTCCCTGTCGGTGCTTGGCTGTTGGCAGTTGGTGTTCGGTCCGGACAGGTATTGGAAGCACTGTCCGGTTCAACTGGGTGACGTCGCGGGCACGCCGGTGTCGTACCAGGTTTGCACGACCGCGCCGAGACCGTAGCCGTTCTGATGGCAGGCGAGGCCGCCGAAGTGCGACACCCTGGCTTCGGGGAATTTCCAGCGTGCGCTGCCGAATCCGCCCGGGGGCCAGTCCCAGGCGCCTACCTCGAGTCCGATCCGGTGCTGCTGGAGATACTGGACGAACCGCACGGTCGACTCCGGGGTGTTGGCGTCGCAGTAGTAACCGCCGGACAGCCATTCGGTGATGATCACCGGAGCGTGCTGGGAAAAGGCGCCGAATTTCGCTTCCCATGCCTGGGATGTCTGGCCGTTCGCTTTGAGTGCGTACGGGTGCGAGGCGTAGGCAACCTGCGGATCTGCCAATAGCGGCGCACCGTCGATCACCTGTCCCACGTCCAGTCCGTCGGCGATCGCCACGTTGTGTGCTCCTGCCTGGCGCACGGTGTGGATCGTCGCGTTCATGGCCTGTGCCCAGGCCCGCCAGTTCCGGGCATTCGGTTGCGGGCGCGGCTCGTTGAGCAATTCGTAGAGCACGCCCTGGTCGTTGGCGAACTGTGGCGCGATTTCCTGCCACGCCCGCTGCGTTCCGTCGTCCGGCAGGTCGATCGGCTTGTCGTTGGGCACATGGATCTCGTCCTGGATGGACACGATCACCGTGAGGCCAGCCTGCCGCGCCGCCCGGACCGCGCCGCGCGCCTTGTCCAGGAAAGCCTTGTCGAACAGTGCGCTGTGGGGATCGGCCCCGACCTGAGCGATCTGCAGGCGCACCGAATCGGCGCCCGCCTCGCGCATCGACCGGTATTCGTCAGGCGTGTAATGATGGTAGGCGGTCGCCCAGAAACTGTGGTCAGCCTTGCTGAAGTCGCCGGGCGCCACTTCGAAAGCGATCTGGTAGAAGCCGTGCGGAATCCATGGATGCCCGTCGCGGAGCAACCCCTTCCCCTGCACCGTGACCTGACCTCCGCCGGATGGGTTCGCGGAGGTCCGCACCGAGGCCGGGCTCCCGCCTGACGTGGTTGGGGGAGTCGGTTCCGCGCCGGGCCCGCTCGCCTGAACCGAAGCGCAACCCGGCACCAGAATGGTCGCCGCCACGCAGAGTGCTGTCAGCGCATGCTTCGTCGAGACCGCTTTCATGCCCAACCCCTTCGATGTCGCGCGATCGTTCTGATGTCATGACGTGGGCGGCTGCTCGCTGAGTTGCGGCAGGTCATCCCACGCTTTGCGGAGCAGGGGCCTGCCACCAGGAAGCGCCGCCAGCGGCCGGGCCGGTTGTCGGCGGTCAGGCGATGCCGGGCGGGTTGGCGATGATCATGCGCCAGCCGCGGCCCGGGGTGTGCCGGAGGACGTTGGTGGCGGTGCCCTGGGTGTCTGCCCGCTGCCCGTCCGGGGTGGTGATGCGCAGCGTGTAGTCGACCACGATCAGAGCCACATCGTTGTGCCGAAACACGTGCCGGGTCCGGTTCTCCAGCTGGGCCTCGGCCGCGATGAGCCCGGTCAGCTCCTGACCGACCCGCTCGTGCCCGTGCACCACGGAACCGTCGGAGATTCGCATGGCGGCGTCCGGGTCGTAGAGGCTGAGCAGCCGGTCCAGGTCGCCTGCGTTGAGCGCCTGGTCGAACGCGGTGGCGAAGGTCGCCGGGTCGGTGATGATCGGGTGGTCCACCGGTGTCTCCTTTCCCTGGCCCGCCGCTGCGATCAGCGCCCGCAGCGTGGCCGCGAATGTGGCCTGTCCGCCGACGACGAGGTCACCGTCGGCGATTTCGAGGAAGCGGACCCAGATCCGCTGGGTGTTCTCGTCTGTCGGTTCGCAGCCCTCGACGGCCATGAGTTCCCGGGTGATCCGCGCGCCCAGGTCCAGCTTCGCGTCCTCGGTCAGGACACCGCGCAGCGTGCTGACCTCGACGTAATAGTGCGGCTTCGGCGGGCGGCCGGTCGCCGTGAGGAAAGCGGTCGCGGGCAACTGCTCGAACAGCACCCAGGTCAGGTCGGGCGCGATGGCGCTGTCGGCGAACCCCTCCGCGGCGTAGGTCAGTTCGCCGAGCGCGGCGGCGATCAGTGCCGGGTCGTGTCCGCGGAAAGCGGCCTCGCTGGTGGTGATCTTGACCAGTGCCATGTCAGCTGACCCGCTTCCGGAACGCGGCGATGCGGTCGCCGAGCTGATCGGGCCGCTCCAGCGGCAGCAGGTGGCCGGCGCCGGGGATGACCTCCAGCCGCGCGCCGGGAATGGCGGCGAGGACGTGGCTGCGCATCAGGTCGACCGGCTCGACCTGATCGTGCTCGCCAACGACGACGAGGACCGGCGCCTCGATCCGGCCCAGCTCCGCCGAGACGTCCTCGATGATCGTGCTCGCCGGCCACTCGTGCTTGGCCGGCGCGGCGCCCGCAAGGCTGTCCTGGACGATCTGCTCGCGGATCCGCTCCCCGAGCGGCGCATGCGCGAGAACGGCGTCGACGGTCGCGAGTACGGACTCGCGACTGTCATAGGCGGCGGCCATTCCGGCCCGGACCTCGCTGGGGACGGGTGCGGGCCTGGCCGGTGCCGGGGCGACCAGGACCACACCGCGCAGCCCGGCCGGGCGACGGGAGGCGAGCAGCTGCGCGACCTTGCCGCCCATGCTGTGCCCGACCAGCACGTAGTCCGCCAAGCCCAACGCGGTGACCACGGCCAGCGCGTCATCGGCGAGATCGCCCGTCGCGTAGCCGGTCGCGGGCGCGGTCGACCGGCCCCAGCCGCGGTGGTCGATCGCCAGACAGCGCACCTCGCCGGCCAGGCGCTCGAGCACCGGGTGCCAGGTCCGGGTCGAACCGCCCCAGTAGTGCAGGAACACCAGCGCCGGCGTGCCCTCGCCGGTCTGCTCGACATGCAGGGTCGCCGCGCCGGTGGTGATGCGAGAATCGGTCATCTGTAGCCTGGTCATACCTGTGGCCCCCGCTCGTACGATCACTGATTACGTTGTTCACGTTAGGGATCGACACTGGTGGAGAAGGGACGTCGACCGGTGAAAACAAGACAGGCGATCCGCCGGGTGCCGTTCAAGGCAGCGGTGCCGTTGGATATCGAGGTGATGACCATCGCGCAACTGTGGGCGATGGCACCGCCGGGCTACCTCAGCTCGCCGCAGCGGCCCACCTTCCACCTCCTGGTGCTGGTGACCAGTGGCAGCACGACGCACACCCTCGACTTCGCGGAACACCACCTGGCCAAGGGGGCGATGCTGTGGGTGCGGCCCGGCCAGGTCCAGGTCTTCGGCGAGCAGGCCACCGGTGACCTGGTGTTGTTCCAGCCTGGCTTCCTGATCCCCGGTACGCACGCCGCCACCCTCGCCGACGACCGCGCCGGCCCGGTCGAAGCCACCGTCCCGTTCGAGGCGACCCGCCGCGCGCTCCGGCGCGAGTACACCCGGGCGGCCGGCTTCGGCCAGCCCACCGTCGGGCAGGCCGAGACGCTGCGCCACCTGCTGTCCCTGCTCATCCTGGAGATGGCCCGGCACGCCCCGGATCCTGGACGGCCCGATCCCACCGGCCTCGACGCGCGGTTCCGGGACCTGTTGGAGCGCGACTTCGCCGCCGCCCACGATGTCGAGCACTACGCCCAGCGGCTGGGCTACTCCGCCCGCACGCTCAACCGGGCCACCCAGGCCGCCGCCGGGGAGTCGCCGAAGCAGGCCGTCAACCGCCGCCTCGTGCTCGAAGCCCGCCGGCTGCTCGCGCACACCGACCAGCCGGTCGCCCGTCTCGCCCGCCGGCTCGGCTTCCGCGACCCGTCCAACTTCTCCACCTTCTTCATCGTCCACACCGGACAGTCGCCCACCGCGTTCCGCGCCACTACCCGACCGGCGGGCGGCATCTGAGCCGGGACTGCCCGCCACCAACACTCAGGGTCGTCAGCCCGCCGCACGGACGCACCGCAGGGCAGAGCCGATCACCGAAACTGCGGCACCGATCGTGCGCAGCACGACCACCGCATGCCGGTGGAGTCGCTCGTCGACAGCGGGACGGCGGAACCTTCGCCCATTGCCGACTGCTGCCTGAAATCCGGACGGGAACCGCGTTTCGTCAACCGGCTCTCCGCTCGTGCCGCCCAGTGCCGCTGATTCTCCCCGCTGCACCTCACAATAAATCCCCGCAGACGTTCTCCGGAGAACTGTGACGTCACGTCCTGGGCCGCCGATGCCGACGAGTCAGGTCGCCGTCTGACCGACCGGGCTCGGACCGCTGATCGACCCTCCGATGCGGCCGCACGGCGGGAAATCTGTGGCGATCGTCGGACTGGGCCGCGCACTATGAGGTCATGATGCTGCTCGTGCCCTCGGATGTGCTTCGTCCCCGCCATCCCGATGCGCACTTCGCCGCGGAGGCAAGTGCTGCGCGCGCGTCGGGAATCGAGGTCGCGCTGGTCGATCATGACGCACTGGCCACCTCGGCAGGCGCCCGTCAAGCGGTGTGCCGAGTCCCCGCAGGCGACGACGCGGTCTACCGCGGCTGGATGCTGCGCAGCGAGCAGTACGCGGCCTTCGCCAACGCACTCGCGCAGCGCGACGTCACCCTGCGCACCACCGCCGGACACTATCGACGCGCACACGAGCTGCCAGGCTGGTACTCCAGCCTGGCAGCGGTAACACCACGATCAGTGTGGACGGTCGGCGACGACCGGGCCGCGTTCGACCGTGCTCGAAGCGACCTGGGGCCTGGCCCTGCCGTGTTGCGCGACTACGTCAAGTCCATGAAGCACTACTGGACCGAGGCGGCGTTCATCCCTGAGCTGAGCGACGCGGAGAAAGCTTGGGCTGTGGCAAACAGATTCCGGGAGCTGCGCGCGGAGGACATGGTCGGCGGATTCGTCCTTCGCGGATTCGAGAACTTCACCTCGTACGAGGTGCGGACCTGGTGGGTCGATGGCAGGTGCCAGCTCATCGGACCGCACCCGGACAACCCAGACGACGCCGCGGTCGCCGACCCCGACCTCTCCCTGGTCCGACCGCTGGTCGCGGAATTGGGGCTGCCGTTTGTGACTGTCGACCTCTTCCTGCGAGCGGACGACAGATGGCGAGTGGTGGAGATCGGCGACGGCCAGGTCAGCGACCGGCCACACGCGATCACGCCGGAAGCGATGATCACGATGCTTCAAAGCGGCGCGAGCTGAAGAACTCAGAGCACTTGCGTCGCGGCGCCTGAAATCGCACGCGAGCTTCCATGGTGGTGGTGTGATCGAGATCGGTTCGACACTGCTGCGAGAGCACCGGATCGCCGCCGAGGACGTCCTGCCCCTCCTCGCAGCCCCAGGTTCCTTCCACACCGGCTTCTTTCGGCTGCAGACCCGATTTCCGGGCCGGGCCGACGAAGGCCGCGCGGCGCGAGGAGGACCGGGTGCCGATCGTCCGGCACGGCGAGTGCGGGCGGAGCCGGGGCTGGCCTCGCCCGCGCCTGGGCCAGCCGATGCCGAGTTGGATTCGGCGGTGGTCCAGTCGGTGAGCATGAGCATGGCCTTCTGGGCGGCGAGGGTGGCCTTCTTCGCGCAGACGGCTTTTTCACGGCGTTCTCGACGGAGTCTTTGCTGGCGGAGTTCTCGTTGCCGGAGTGAGGTTCGAGCCAGAGGTTTTTCGGGTCTTTGGGTGCGCCGCCGAGTTCGAGGGGGAGGAAGTGGTCTTCCTCGTAGTCGCTCGTGTTCGTGTCGGAGTATTCGTAGTCGGCGATGCCCTGCTTCTTCAAGCCGTTGGTATAGCTCACCGGCGGGCGGATCGTCGCGGTCCAGCCCGACACGCAGATCGTCGACCCGATCGTGGACTGCGTGACGTCGGGGTTCGTCGCGCCCGGCGTGCAGGCGGGGTCGGGCAGAGGCAGGTGCGACTGCGCGCCGCCCGCGGCGTCGGCGAGTGCGCCGTGAGGGCGGCATGCGCGGCGGGCACGGACAGGCACAGTGCCCCTGCCGCCGCCAGAGGGATTGTGAAACGTGTGAATCGAGACATCGGAATCTCCCTTCCCCAGAGCCAATGCCGCCAGGCTGCGGCAGACACCGGCCGAACGCTACCGACCTTCGAAGGAATCCGTGAAAAATTAACCCTCTGCTCGATTGGGGCATCCGCAAACGGCGCGATCGGACACAAATATCCTCTTTGGACGGTGTAGTGGCGGGGATGTTATCGGCCTGACGGGTTGTGGAGTCGGCGTCGCGCAGCGGAAGACGGTTGCTGCCTTCTGTCAGTTGCTGCGCACGTCCGATCGCGCCGCGGGCACCCGGTCGGGCGCGAACGGGAAGCGCGAACGGGCCGTCGAGACGGGCGCGCTTGCCGAGGAGCGGGACCATCTCCGCCACCGTGGGAGAGACGGCCGCAACTGCGCGCCCCCTTGCGGTTTGCTGTGACCATCCCCGCCCGCACGGGGAGGACCTAACTGCAGTTCACTCGAAATCCGCTGCTGTACACGATTCCCGCGCCGCCGGTGGACCGCGTCCAGCCCGGGGTCCTCGCGACGCGGGTGTCACCCGGTCGGCCGCTTGCCGAACCCGTCCGCCGCATGCAGTGGCACTTCTGCGGTGTGACCTGCTGCTTTTACCGCGTCCGAGGTGGTCCGGACAAGAGTGTCCTTGCTCTCGATTTGGGATGTAACGCCGCAATACGGACGAAACGATTATGGGTTCGCATGCCGAAGGAGCTAGCTCTTCCGGGTGTCCCGGCCGACGAGTGCTTCCGGCCGGTGTTGTGCGGTGCTGCCGGTGCCGTGCTTTCGGGTTGGCGCGAGCTGGGTTTCGCGCCGCGGGGAGGGACATTCGTCGTGCGCCGGTTGTCGCGTGCTGCCGAAAAGAGCCAGGTGCTCAGAGCCGTGTTGGTCCTGCTGATCGCGGTGCTGTTGGCCAGCATCACGGAAGCGGTCGCCGCTCCGGCCAAACGAGCGGAGGCTCCGGCGAGGGTCGATCCGCACGATGTCCCGTTCCTGTCCTCGCCGCCGCCGCGTGCTCCGGAGTTGGCGAAGCCGTCGAGCGCGGACTTTTCCGGGCTGTCGCGGTTGGACGGCGGCGCTGGCACGCATTTCGACCCGCAGAAGTCGAAGCCGGTGTCGCGGTCGATGTTCGCGACCGAGTACGAGAACCCGGACGGGACCCGTTCGGTGCGCCAGTCCAATCAGCCGCAGAACGTGCAGGACGACAAGGGTGCGTGGCAGCCGGTCGACACCACGCTGAAGGCCGATCCGGCGACCAAACGATCGGACGCGGACCGGCATCCGCTGAGCCCGTCGCTGGCGGGCAAGGCGGACGATCCGGCGGTGCTGCAGGTCGAGTCGGCCGGGCACACCGCGAGTCTCGCGCTGGATCAGGCCGCTCCCGCGCAGGCCGCGGTGAAGGGCGACTCGGTGACTTATCCCGAGGTGGCCGCGGGCACGGACCTGGAGTACGAGGTCACGCCGGGCGCGGTGAAGGAGACCATCAAGCTGAAGCGCCCGCCCGCGGACGGCCGGTCGAGTTGGCGGTTCAAGCTCAACACCGGCGGCCTGACGCCAAAACTGGACGCCAAGGCCGGCTCGGTTTCGCTGCTGGACAAGGACGGCAAGGCGAAGATCGTGTTGCCGCCGGTGGAGACCTGGGACTCGGCGGGCAACGGCGACACCGCGCCCGCGATGACTGGTGGAACCTATGCCTTGGAACAGGCAGGGAATGACTGGTGGTTGACCGTCGCTGTCGACGCCAATTGGCTGAACGATCCCAAACGGGTGTATCCGGTTTCAGTCGATCCGACGGTGACGTTCGGCGTGCAGTACTCCTACTCTTTCCGGTCTGACGGCAGTGCCTGCACCAATTGCGGTTTGCGGATCGGCAACAGCCAGGCCAGCGGTGACACCTATAACCGTACGGTGGCGCATTTCGACTATGCGCCGTTGTGGGGCAAGACGGTCGTCGGCGCGACAGTTGACGTCACCCGCAACACGAGCGTGGTCGGGTCGGTCAAGACGTGGAACGCGAACCTGTTCCACGCGTCGGACAACAATTTCAACGGTGTCGGCCCGTTCCTGGCCAGCGGGCTGGTGGGGGATGTCGGCTCGTTTTCCAGCCAGGCTCTGACCACGTTCCTGCGCGAGCGGGTCAACGCCCGTGACAGCAACGTCTCGTTCATGCTGACCGGCGCGGAAAACCCCGGGGTCTGGACGTACAAGAACCTCAACGCCACTCTCACCGTTGACACCGGCAGTCCTGCTCCCGCGACGACGTTGGTCGCTCCGGCGGACAACTCGGTGGTCACCACGCTGACTCCGAGTCTGTCGGTCAAGCCGGTCACCGACCCGGATGGCGACGCGGTCAAGTACTGCTTCCGCGTCGCGACCGGATCCGATGCGAGGTCCGGCGTGGTTGTCGAGTCTGGCTGCCTGCCGACTCCGACCTGGACGGTCCCGCCCGGGGTGTTGCAGGACGGTGTCGCCTACACGTGGCAGGCGATGACGTTCAGCGGGTCCACCACGATCACCCCGGCCTGGGTCGGGCATCTGAAGGCCGATCAGCGGATCGGCGACCGGGGCCCGTCCCCGACCGACGAGGCCGGTCCGGTGACGGTGAACCTGGCCAACGGCAACGCGTCGCTGTCGCAGCAGTCCCCGTCGTTCACCACCGTGGGCGGCAATGCGGGGCTGAGTTTCACGTTCAACTCCCAGCAGCGGGAAACCAAGGGGCTCAAGGCTTCCTACTTCGTCGACCTCTCGCACAACGGCCTGATCAGCGACGCCCAGCAGCCCGTGCTGGTGCGCACCGAACCGCAGGTCAACGTCGACTGGGGCACCGACTCGCCGTTCCCGCCCGCGCTGCCCGCGGACTGGTTCGTCACCCGCTGGGAAGGCTTCTTCCAAGCACCGGTCGCCGGGACTTACCAGTTCGCCGGCGTGCACGACGACGGCGCGGTCGTGTGGGTCAACGGCGCGAAGGTCTACGACGTCGGCGTCCCCAGCGACGTCAACTGGACCCAGTCGACCAACGTGACGTTGACCGCGGGTCAGCGGGTGCCGATCAAGGTCGAGAACGCCGAAGCTACCGGCGCGGCGAAGATGCGGCTGTTCGTCCGCACGACCGACAACACCACCGTCGCGCCGCAGATCGTCTCGGCGGACTGGCTGTTCACCAACGACCTGCCCGCGCTCCCGCAGGGCTGGACGCTGTCGGCCGACCTGGACGGGGACGGCTCGAGCTACACCGAAGCCAAGATCACCGACCAGAACATCGTGCTCACTGACGCCACCGGCGCCAAGCACACCTGGACCAAGAAGAGCACCGGCGGCTACACCCCGCCCGAGGGCGAAGACGGCGTCCTCGCCCTCGACACCAGCGGCCTCGTCACCCTGCACGAGGGCGGCGAGGTGTTTACCTTCCGCGCCGACGGCAAACTCGACACCCAAGCGTCGTCGGCCGACTCACGCAAACCCGCCGCGCTGCAGAACATCTACAACGGTGCCCCGTCGCGGCTGGTCCAGATCAAGGACCCGGTGTCCGGCCGTGCGCACACGCTGCACTACAACCGTGCCGGCGACGACTGTTACGGCAGCATCAAGGTCCCGGCAGGGGCGGACGCGCTACCGCCGTCGCAGATGCTGTGCCGCGTCAGCTACTGGGACGGCACCGAGACCGCGCTGTGGTACGTCCAAGGCAGGCTCGCGCGGATCGAAGACCCGGGCTCGGAGAGCAACGACTATCTCTATGACGAAGGCGGCCGCGTCACCGCGGTGCGCAGCCCGCTCGCCGCGGATTGGGTGGCTGCCGATCCGGCTTCGCGGAATCTGATCGACTACTACACGACCATCGGCTACGCCGGGCAGAACGGCAAAACCCAGGTCACCAACGTCACCGAATCCGCGCCTGCACCGGGGCAGCCGCGACCTAAGACGACCTACCGCTACGACCCGGCCAACCGCACCAGCTACACCGACACCGCCGGGCTGACCCCGGCGGTCGGGTTCGCCAGCAAGGTCACCTACGACGATGCCGACCGGACACTGTCCACAACGGACGCGACCGGCAAGGTCTCCAGCCAGACGTGGAGTGTCAAGGATCAGCAGCTGAGTTCCACTGACCCGGCCGGGCGGGTGTCGACCACCCTCTACGACTACGCGGACCGCGCGACCGACAAGTACGGCCCAGCGCCAGCCGCGTGCTTCAGCGGGCAGAGTCCGGTCGCTGCCTGCGCGGCGACTGTCCCGCACCAGCGCACCGGATATGACGAAAACATCAACGGCCTGGCGGCGGCCTTCTACGACAACCCGACCCTGTCGGGCGTGCCGAAGGTTTGGCGCACTGGGATCGGCCCGGCGGACGGCAGCATCAAGAGCTCGTGGGAGTACAGCAACGACGTCGTGCCCGGCCTGAGCGCGGACTCGTTCTCGCTGCGGCTGACCGGTGACATCGTTTTCCCCGCCGCGGGCGACTACAAGCTGCGGGCGAACGTCGACGACGGCATCCGTATGTGGATCGACGACCAGCTCGTCATGGACTACTGGCAGATCAGCAGCCCAGCCTGGCGCGAAGCGACCGTCCACAGCGACGCCGCGGGCCAGGCCAAGAAGATCCGCATCGACTACTACGACAACGGCGGCTACGCCAAGCTCGACCTCAACTGGATCGCCTCCGGCAAAGCCGAAGCGCTCGTCCCAGGCACTGCGCTGCGCCCGCGCTACGGCCTCCAGACGTCCACGACCTCCTCGGAATCCGACGGCGTGCCGGACAAGTTCGCCACCACCAGGTATGACGAAAACGGCCTCGACCCCGTCTACGGTCTTGCCTCGTCTGGCCTGAGCGACCCGGGCGGGCTGAAGATCGCCGGTGCCATCGGGTACGAGCCGCCGGGCACCGGGTATCTGCGCAAGGCGAGCAAGACCATGCCGACTGGGGCGAAGTACAGCTACGCGTACTACGGCGACACCGAGGTCCGCGCCAACCCGTGCGCGGCCGGCAGTCCGGCGATCAACCAAGCCGGGATGCCGAAGGTCACCACCTCGCCCTCTCCCGCGTCCGGGAGCGCGCGCACCGACGAACAGGTCTACGACAACTCCGGGAGGGTGGTCGCGAAGGCGACCAGCGGAGACTGGATCTGCACCGTCTACGACGTGCGAAACAGGCCCTCGCGGATCACCTATCCCGCCAACGCCACCGCCGGGCTGCGGACGGTGACCTACGATTACGCAGTGGACGGTGATCCCCTGACCGCTTCGGTGTCCGATGGTGCGGGCACTGTCGTCACCAAGACGGACTTGCTGGGCCGCACCGTGTCGTACACCGACGTCCACGGCATCCGGACCGACAGCACCTACGACCAGGCAGGGCGTGCCGCCCAAGAGGTGCTCACGCTGCCTAACGCCGCGGACCTGGCGCAAACCAGGACCTTCGGCTACGACGACGCCGGCCGCGTGCTCACCACGAAACTCGGCACGACCGTCCTCGCGACCGCCGCGTACGACGCCGCTGGGCAACTGGCTTCGGCGACCTATTCCAATGGATCATCGCTGGCCGCAGCAGAAAAGGACTCCGCCGGCAGGCCGACGTCGATGACATGGAAGACCAGCGACGGACGACAGGTCGTGTCCGCCGTCTCCCGGACCCGAGCCGGAACGATCTACAAGGAAACCCTCAACGGCGCCGATCCGAACCCCGGCGGCCCCGGCTATCGCTACGACGCGAACGGGCGGCTGACCGAGGCCTACGCATCCGGGCACCATTTCACCTACGACTTCGCCTCAGGCCCCGACCCTGCATGCCCGGCCGGCACGCAGTCGAACGCAGGCCTGAACTCCAACCGCGTCCGATTGCTCGACCAGACCGGGTCCAACACGACCACCACCTCCTACTGCTACGACGCAGCCGACCGGCTCACCGCCACGACCGGGCCCGACCCGATCACCGGCATCGCCTACGACTCCCACGGCAACACCACCCAGTACAGCCAGGGAGCCACCACGACACGGTTCGGCTACGACTCCGCCGACCGGCACCTCGCCTCGTCGACAACCAGCAGCGACCCGGCACAAGCGGCTGCCATCGGATACACCCGAGACGCGACGAACCGCATCGTGCGTCGCGACGCAACCGCAGGCGATCCTCAAACAGGAGTGCTTTACGGCTACACCAGCACAGGGGACTCCGCCGACCTCGCTGTCGCCACGGACAAACGACTGCTCTCGCGCAGCCTTTCCCTTCCCGGAGGAGTGCTGCTCACCATCACCTACCCCAACGGCGTGGAGACTCCTGAGTTCGACCATCCCACCGTCCGCGGCGACATCGTTCTGTCCACCGACAGCGCCGGAAAACAGGCCGGAGGCCTCTACTCCTACGATCCGTTCGGCCAACCGCTGGCCGCCGACGGAAGCCGCGATTCGCAGGCCGTGCCCGCGAACCAGCCCGGAAAGATGACCTACGGCTGGCTCGGGCAGTACCAACGTCCCTACGAGCACGCCGGATCCCTCTCCATCGTGGAAATGGGCGCTCGCGCCTACAGCCCTGTCCTGGGCCGGTTCCTTCAAATCGATCCCGTCGAAGGCGGATCCGCGAACGACTACGACTACGTGATGGCAGACCCCGTGAACAAGACGGACGTCGGCGGTACCAGCGCCATTTCCGACTGGTGGAACGGCATACGGGACCAGGGCTGGTTCAAGGACTCCTCCAACACGCTCTTCTCGGTCGGCGTAGCGAAACTGTCCATCATGGGATGCCGCGGGATGTACACCTGCCCGGCGTCCATTATCGGCGGACTGGCGGGCAACCATATCGGTTCGTGCTTCATTCAAGCAGGGTTCCGCTGGAGCGCCGGATCCTGCTACCGGAGTCCGGGCCAAATGTTTTCTCATTCGCTGAACTTCGCTTTCGCCGGAGTCGCCGGAAAATTGTTCACGGCGTTCAAGAACTGGTTGATGCCGGTCAAGCACAGTGCTGTCCGCAGTAAATGGTGGAAGAAATTGTTCAGTCGCGGGCCGCTGAAAAGATTCTTCAGCATTCGCCCCTGGTATCGAAGGGGAAGGTAATGGCTCGCGATATGCGGAAGACTCGAAAAGAAGTAAAGGTCTACCTTCTCCTGTGTGTCTTCGTCGGGGCACCACTCGTTGTCGTGGCCAGCATTTGGCTGGGAAGATTCCAATGGATATCGGCGATCCTGGACGGAGTTCTGATTGTCGCGAGTGCGGTATTCCTGATCGGAACGAGGCGATGGAAAGGCGCCGACGAGAACGATCGATGACGCCACTATCGCGGCATGCGTCCGGAAAGCCGTTCGAATCTCCGCGCCCGCATCGCGACGGCGCCCGGAACGCCCGGAAATGCCTATTAAAATTTTGCAAACTTTCCAGCTGGATCGAATAGCATTGAATCGGAACTGTTTGCAGCAATTAACAGGAGGGTTCTTGGTTCGAGTCCAGGCAGGGCGCAGATGAGCCTCGCCAAACTGCCGTGGCCAGTCGAGTGCACAGCGGTGAGGACGTCGTCTGACCGCATGCCGCATCCGGAGGTCGCGAGGTGCGCTGATTTCCGAGTTCGATAGCCTGTTGCCCTGAGGGCGAGACGCAGTCCGCCGATCAACTAGCTGTCAACAGCACGCCCTTCTGCTCGTCGGGAAGGGATTCGGTCCTTTCCATGCGCCCGGATCGCTTCCATTCGCGAAGGACGCGACGTCCGCAGTTGTGCGTGCCGGCGACCCTGTCCAATTCAGCCCCGCTCGGAGAACGACCCACGGCGACCTGCTCGACGTAGTAGGTCCACATTCGTTGTTCCGCGGTCAACGCGCGTTCACCGCCGAGACCGCCTGAGGCAGTCCCGGTCTCGCAACCGTCGAAGGGTGCCTCGGTCTCGTCGGGCTCAACCGCTGTCTCGGCAGACTGCTGTTTCAACGCCCGGTTCAGCAACTCCACCGCGAACAACAACGCCACCGGCGGACACGCCGCGACCGCCACCTGCAGCGGTGCTCGCACCGGGACAGCCCCGACGTTCGCCAGCAGCGACATCCCGATCCCGAACACGAACGCCGACCACGCGACCCACCGGCCACGCTCTCGCCCGGCCCGGCGTCGCTTCCAGAGCTCGACCGTGGCGATCGTCAGTAGCCCGTCCACCAGCAACGGCCAGATCGACGCGGTCGAAGGATCAGCACCGAACCGAAGCGCGAACTCGCGGCCATGGCGATACGACGCATACTCGGCACCAACCGCGACCAAGGCAGTGCAGCCGCACTGCACCCACAGAGCCAGCTTCGGAGCAATCTGCCGCCCGATTCTCTCATCGCCACACCGTCCTCACGGCGCGACCGAACATGGGCAAGAACAGTCGCCCAAGGCTGCCCGGATCAGGCGGCATGGCCCGACAGATGCGAGCCCGAGAGCACCGAAACGCGACAACAAGCGATGGCATGCCACGACACCCGGCGCACACCAAACTCGAAGAAAACGACACCGACAGACATCATTCGACACCATCCGAAACCTGGGCAAAACGACTTTTACCCGGCGGGTTCAGGGTTCGAGTCCCTGGCGGCCCACTTTCTGGCCCCAGGTCACCGGTGCCGGCGAACTGGGGTTTTGTGCTGTTCGGACGCGTTTCACCTGACACTGCACTGTCCATTGTGGTCTCCTGTGAGCCTCAGGGCGCGGGCACGGTGCAAAGCGGCCTGCCGGGGGATCGCTGACGCGAGTTTCCGGGCGGCGACTTCCTGGGTGACGTTTGCGTAGATGTCCGTGGTGACCTTCATCGACGACTGGCGGAGGATGTGCTGGATCACCTTCATGTCCACTCCAGCGGTCCCGCCCCGCCAACGCCTGCCTGCTCGCCGGGGTAGCGTAAGCCGTGCCCGAGGATCTGGACTTTTCCCCCTTTTCCGCCCCGGTCGATCCGGCGGCGGTGCTGGCCCACGCGGAGCGGAACGGCGATCGCCCGGGTCGTGACGTGGCCTGTTGTGCGCTCTGGCTGGTTTTTCTTGCCGTCGTCTTCTTCGGGTTGATCAGCGTGCCGCTGAGCATGTACCTCACGCACGCTTATCCGAGCGGCGGGTTCGGCATCCGGATCCTCGGGCTGTCGCCGTTGCTCGTCGGGCTGGCGCTGGTCGTTCCGGTGGTCCGGCTGCTGCGCAAGGACGGCGCTCGGGAGCGGATCAGCCGCTACCGCATCATGCAGTTCGCGGCGCGCAACGGGCTGAGTTATCGCTGGGCCGTCGAGAATCCGGAGCAGGCGGCCGGGATCTTCGCCGTCGGCACCCACCGGGCGGCGGGCGATGTCGTCGTGTTCGACCAGCCGCGTCCGATGGAGTTCGGGTGGTACCAGCATGTCACCGGGACCCGCGAGGTGGCGGCCGAACGCTGGCACTACGCGACCACTCCGCTCGACGCCAAGCTCCCTCATCTTCTCCTGAACTCGCGGGCGAAGCACACCGGCGTCCTGACCGGCGGCGCGAACGACGCACTCGGCCATCCCGACCTCGCCGGCCCCGGCACGACAGTCTTCTCCGTCTCCGGTCCGTTCGGCCGGGCCCGGCAGATCCAGACCATTCTGGACCGCACCCTCTTCTCCCCGGACCTCCTGGACCGGTACACCGCCCGTCCGGTCCACATCGAAATCGTCCAGAACCGGCTGTACCTCTTCGCCCGGAAACCGTTTGTCACCACCGATCCGGACGACTGGCGCTGGATCGTCCGCCTGCTCGTCGACACCGCCGAACGCCTGGAAACCCCGCCCTCCTAACCGCCCGCCGAAGCCACGCCGTCGCGGTGTTCGCCGCTGCCTGAGGTCGGCCTCCTGCGGAACAGCGGCCCCGTACACTTTCGTGCGAGCAGGGAGCCGACGGAGCTGAGCCGTCGTCGCGCTCGCTACTTCGCACCGAAGCGAGGCGGTATGGGCCAGGAGTACGCACTGACGTGCGAAGCGATCGACATTGTCCTCTCGGACTCGCCGCCGACGACGAAGCGCCTGCTGCTGGGCGATGTTCTGCGTCGCATGCTCGGGGCGGACGTCTTCGCGTCTTTCGTCTGCGATTCGTCCGGGCCCTACGCCGATCCGGTTCAGCTCGACCTCGGCGACGACGCGCTTCGCGCCTACCACCGGCATTTCCGGCACGTCGACGACCTGACCCCGAAACTTTTCGCGCGGGGGAGCGCTTCGCGGGTCTCTCCGGCTGTCGGTGTCTCCGCCGAGTTCGTCCAGGACTTCCTGCACCGCGGCGGCATGTATCACGGCATGAACTACTTCCCGGCAAACGCCGGTCCCGGTTCCGTGGACCTGCGGCTGTGGCGGGGCCGCGGCGGCCGCGCGTTCACCGAGGCGGACGCGCGGGTTTTCCGGTCTTTCGGGGACTTGGTCGCCCGGACCTGGCCTCGGCAAGCCCCGTCCGGTCAGAAGCCGCTGTCCAGCCGCGAAGCCCAGGTGGCTGAGCTGGTCGCGGACGGGTACAGCGACAAGCAGATCGCCGCGGTCCTCGGCATCGCGCCGCCGACGTTGCGGACCCACCTGAGCAACGCGTTCGCCAAGACCGGCGCCGCCAACCGCGCGGCCCTGGCGGCGCACCACCTCCGCCATCGTCAGAAATGACGATGGCAGAGACCGCCCGGCGTGCCGAGACTCCCGGGTAAGCCTCATTCGCTGCAAAGGAGCCCCGGATGCCGCTTACCCCGGCGGGCGTCACCGCCCACACCGCTGTCCTCGACACGGTCGAACGACCGGAACCTGGAGACTGGACGCAAACCTGTACTGCCGACGAGATCGCGGACCAAGTGCCGTTAGCGGGCGGGAAGCCGTATCCGCTCGCGGTGAAAGCGAACATCGCGGTGCGCGGACTGCGCCGATCCGCGGGATGCGAGCTCTTGGACGTCAGGCCGGAGGAGGCCGACGCCCCGGTTGTCGCGCTGCTTCGCCGCTCCGGCGCGGTGGTCGTCGGCATGGCGAACATGCACGAACTCGCCTTCGGGATCACCTCGCAGAACGCCTCCTACGGCGCGGTGCGCCTGCCCGGCCGCCCTGGCTATCTCGCGGGGGGATCCTCGGGCGGCAGCGCCGCCGTCGTCGCGCGCGGCCATGCCGAGGTCGCGCTGGGCACGGACACCGGGGGCTCGATCTCGATCCCCGCCAGCCTGTGCGGGGTCGCGGGATTCCGCCCCAGCACCGGACGCTGGCCGAGCGCGGGCATCGTCGGCTTGTCGTGGACGCGGGACACCCCCGGCCTCTTCGCGCGATCGGTGCGACGCCTCGCCGAGATCGACCTGACGATGCTCGGCGGAACAATGGATCCGGACCAGGACTTTCCGCGTCCTCGGATCGGTGTGCCCGCGGGGCTGTTCCGCGACCTGCACCCCGCTACGCGAGCGGCGATCGAGCCAGCCTTGGACGCGCTCGCGGACACCGTCGAGCTGGTGCCGGTGAAGCTCGCGGACATCTGGGAGCTGACCCGTGCGGCGGCGATGCCGATCGTCTGCTGGGAAGCCCGCCGCCTGCTCGGCGACGTCGCCGCCCGCGCCCTGGGCGTGGACCCCGAGCAAGCGTTCGCCCGGCTGGTCGCTGACGTGCGCAGCCCTGATGTCCGGCAGATCCTGGAAACGGAGTTAGAGTCACCGGTGTCGCCCGGCGCGTACGCGATCGCCCAGCGGCAAACCGACCAAGCGAGAGCGAGCTACGCGGAACTGCTGCGCAAACACGCACTGGACGCGCTCGCGTTTCCCACCACGCCCGCACCGGCTCCGCCGGCCGACTGCGACGGGACTGTGGAGCATCTGGAAAGCCGCGTCGACGCTTTCGAGGTCTACACGCGGAACACGACGCCAGGCGCGATGCTCGGCGCGCCCATGGTCACGTTTCCGCTGGCCACCCCCGAGGCAGGCCTTCCGGTCGGGCTGACCATCCAAGGAGCACGGTTCGACGACCGGCGGGCACTGCGCCTTGCCGAAGGAATGGCGGGGACGCTGTCGAACACTGTGGCCAAGCCGCTTGATTGATCGGGAGCGGGATGCCAGCGTCACCGCTGCACGGCTGTCTCACCTCAGGCGGGGTCCGCCGAGCGCTTCGGCTCGGTTGGCAAAGACTGCTTGGGCAAGGCGTCGAGTAAGCGTG
Organism: Amycolatopsis sp. NPDC004079; assembly: GCF_040610415.1. NCBI lineage: Bacteria > Bacillati > Actinomycetota > Actinomycetes > Pseudonocardiales > Pseudonocardiaceae > Amycolatopsis > Amycolatopsis sp. NPDC004079. Next base: position 90,026 of record NZ_JBEXMH010000030.1, read on the forward strand.
CGGGAGCCGAGGGCATCGGTGCTGTCGGCGAATTGGTCGATGGCACCGGTCAGCGGCAAGTCGCGCAGCGCGGGGTCGTGGATGGTCGCGATCAGGGCCGCGGTGAAGCGCTCGGCGTGCAGCACCCGGTAGGGCCGGTCGTGGAACGAGCGCGTGCGGGGGTCGACCGGTTCGGTGAGCCCGGTCTCGTTGTGGAGGGCGGCGACGGCTTCGCAGGCGGCGGCCAAGCGGTGCTCACGCTCGCGCCAGTCGGTCGCCGCCACGGCAGCAGCGAGTATCGGCGCGAGCCGCGTCGCGCGGGGCGAGCGGGCGAACGCGCTGCCGAGCCACTTGCTGTAGGGCGGGTAGACCTGGTTGAGGAGCAGGCACAGGCGCATCAGGTCGCGGGCGAGGCGCGCCGCGATGATCGCCGATCCGAGTTCGTCGCCGACGTCGCCGCAGCGTCCGACGAAGGGTTCTTCCTGGCTGAGGCGTTGCCATTGGCAGGCCAGCAGGTAGCGCCACACGTCGTCGGGATACCAGGCCAGCTGCCGTCGGACAGGGTGAAGCTGGGCCAGGCCATCGTGGAAAACGGCGCCGGCGGTGGCCCCGGCCAGAATTTGGGTGGGAGTGGCCAGCCAGTCGAGCGTGGTGATCTCGGCTCGGGGATCAAAGCCGAGGTAGCCCGTCAGCCAGGCGCCGGGTTCGGCAATCACGACCCCGTGCTGGACGCGTCCGAGCGCGGGCCGCATGTGCCGCGTCCCGTGGTCCCCGGTCGGGACCAAGTTGGTCGGGTAGCCAGCGATCGTGGCGGGCAGTCGCTCGGCGAATACTTCGGAAATCCTGGTGCCGTATTCAGCGAGATCGTCAGGGCGCAGGAAAAGTTGCAGGCGCGGTCCCCAGTCGTGGTCGGTGGAGCGGACGGTGTCGAACCCGAGCACTTCGGAGCCGGCACCGATCAACGCCGCGGTGTGGGTCAGGCCGGGAAAGTGGCGGGACAGCAGGGGATGCACTGCCTCGCGATAGAGGCGGTCCGACAGTTCCACGCCGGAGATATGCGCTGGAGGCACGCGGAGCAGGGTGCCCGACGAAGTGCTCGGCCCGCGACCGGATTTAACGCGGGCGGATCAGTCCGACGCGGCCGGGTCGGGGTGGCCGAGAGCCGCCCGGACGGCGATGTCGCCTACCGGACCAGGGCACCGCCTGCAGCGCGAACAAAGTAGGCGCCGCCGTTCGATGCTGCGAGAGTGGGGCTCATGTTCTTCCAGTTTCTCGCGGCGGCGGGGATTCTCGCGGTGCTGACTGTGGTTCCCGGTCCCGACATGGCGGTAGTGACCAAGCGGGCCATCGCCGGCGGGTGGCAGGACGGTCTGCGGACGGTCGGCGGCATCACCGCTGGGTTGCTGGTGTGGGGCCTCCTCACCGTGGTCGGCCTGGCTGCTTTGCTGGCCGCGTCCGCCACGGCCTACACCGTCGTCAAGCTCGCCGGAGCGGCCTTTCTGCTCGTGCTCGGCATTCAGGCACTGCTCCAGAGCCGAAAGCGCCCTGCACAGTCCGGCCCGGCAACGTCGCCCCCGGGCGGAAACCCGTGGCGGACCGGCCTGATCAGCAACCTCTTCAACCCGAAGATCGCCGTCTTCTACACCGGCCTGCTTCCGACGCTCGCGCCTGCGGGGCTCGCTCCGCAAGCCGGGATGGCGCTGCTGGTCTTGATCCACGCCGTCCTCACCCTCATCTGGCTCGGCAGCTACGTGCTGCTGCTGGCGAAAGCCCGCGCGTTCTTCGAAAAACCGGCCGTGCGCCGAGCCATGCACCGCATCACCGGGGTCGTCCTCATCGGATTCGGCGTCAAGGTGGCTGCCAGCCAGCCGTGACCGCGCCCGCGTCATCCCGGCGCGGGGGAACGAAAACGTGTCGGCCGCAATGGCCGGAGAACAGGCTTCGAGGAGGTCGAGGCCCGCGATCCGCTGCTGACACTGCCTGGCCCTCGGCATAGCAGCCGCGCTCCGCTACAAGGCAGTTACGATCCACAAGTGCCCACAATCAAGGATGTAGCGCGCCTGGCAGGCGTGACCCACGCTGTGGTTTCGCGCATCCTCAACGGCGACAAGGCGTTGCGGGTCCGGTCCGAGACCCGCGAGCGCGTGCTGGCGGCCGCCGCTGAGTTGGAGTACATCCCGCATCACGCGGCGAAGGCGCTGCGCGCGTCTCGAGCCGGTGCGATCGGGCTGGCGGTGCACGACTTGAGCAATCCGGTGTACAGCGAGGTCATCAAGGGCGCGCAGGAGGCCATCAACCGGCATCGCTCGGTGCTCATGCTGGCCGACGCCGCCGAGCTTCACCGGGACGCGGCGACGTTCCGCCGGTTTGTCGCGAGCGATGCGATCGACGCCCTCCTGCTGCTGCCCGCGGGCGACGATTCCGACGCCGCGATCGCGCACTCCGCCTCCGCTCGCATCCCGACGGTTCTGGTCAACGAGCGATCCGCCGAGTATCAAAGCGTCAGCGCCGACGAGCACACGGCCGGAATGCTCGCGGTGCGGCACCTGGCAGACCTGGGACACCGGGAGATCGGCCTGCTGCACTTGGACGGGGCGACGCAGCGCGGCGCGGACCGGGTCGACGGGCATGTCGCGGGGCTGCGGGAGCTGGGCCTCGAACTGGACGACCGCTGGGTCGGGGACGGCGGCCACGAGCCCGAGTCCGGACGGCGCGCACTGCTCCGGCTCGCGGAAAACGGGCCGCTGCCGTCGAGCATTGTCGTGCACAGCGTGCAGGCCGCGGTGGGGGCGCTGATCGCGGCGAGGGAACTCGGCATCGACGTGCCGGGGGAGTTGTCGATCGTCGGGTTCCACGACATGCCTTACGCCGCATACCTCGAACCGGCCCTGACTGTCGTCCGGATGGGGTTGCGCGAGATGGGCGCGGCCGCGGTCGAGACGGCGATGCGGCTGCTCGACGGCCAGACCGTGGACAAGCAGGTCAAGGTCACGGAGCCGGAGCCGCGGATCGTCGTGCGCGACTCCACGGCACCGCCGCGCGCGTCCAGTCCAAGAGGCGGTTCTCCCGCTCGTTGACGGCGGCCGCGAAGCCCCGTCATGCGTCACGAGGGTCCGAGGATGTCTCTTTGCCAAGTTGGTAACACGTGTTACCGTCGCCTCGTTCGTGCTTCCCGGTGCGCTCGCCGGACCGTTCCCCCCACGTCAAGGAAGACGCCTCATGCCGACCTCACCCAGCAGCAGACCGCGCATCGTCGCGGCCGCCGTCGCCGGAAACTTCGTCGAGTGGTACGACTTCGCGATTTACGGCTACTTCTCCGCCGTTCTGGCGAAGGTCTTCTTCCCGGAGAGCGAAGGGTTCGTGGGCCTGCTCGCGACCTTGGCGATCTTCGCGGCCGCCTTCGTCCTGCGGCCGGTGGGCGCGCTGGTGTTCGGGCACCTCGGGGACCGGCACGGCAGGCGCTGGGTCCTGTCCGTCGTGATTCTCATGATGGCGGTCGCCACCGCGTTGATCGGCGTCCTGCCCACCTACGACCAGATCGGGGCGCTGGCGCCGATCGCGCTCACCGTCCTCCGGCTCGTGCAGGGGTTCTCCGCGGGCGGCGAATTCGGGGGAGCGGCGTCCCTGCTGTTCGAGTCCGCCGACCGCCGCCGCAGAGGGTTGATGGGCTCGGCGCAACCCGCGAGCATCGTGGCCGCGCTGGCGGTTTCCGCCGGTCTGGGCACCGCGCTGACCTCGGCGATGAGCGAAGAGTTCCTGCACGGCTTCGGATGGCGCATCCCGTTCTTGCTCTCGCTGCCGCTCGGCCTCGCGGGGTGGTACATCCGGCGCCGGATCGACGAGTCGCCCGCCTTCACCGAGCTGCAGGCGACCGGCACGCTGGAGGAGGCTCCGATCAAGGAGGTCTTCCGCTCGAGCTGGCGCATGATCATCGCGGGCACCGCGGCGATCGTGTCGTGGACGGCGGGCGGTTACGTCACGCTCCAGTTCCTGCCGACGTTCTTCGAAGGCGTCCTGAAGCGGCCGATCAGCCAGGGCCTGACCGCGTCGCTGGTCGGCCTCAGCGCGTACGCGCTGTTCGTCGTCCTCGGCGGCTGGCTGTCCGACAAGTTCGCGCGCTGGAAGGTCATGCTGGCGGGCGCGGTCCTGCTCGCCGTCGTGGCGGTCCCCGGCTACCAGCTGCTCATCGCGGGATCGACCGTCGCGATCGGCGCCGCGGTGCTGTTGTTCGCCGCGTCGCTCGGCCTGGTCGCCGGCCCGACGCCCGCGCTCCTGGCGGAACTCGCGCCGGGCAGCGTGCGGACCTCGTTCCTCAGCATCGTCTACGCGGTGGCGAACGCGGCGTTCGGCGGCGTCGCCCCGTACATCGTGGTGGCGCTCGTGTCGTCCACCGGGTCGCTCCTCGCTCCCGCGTACTACCTCGTCGTGCTGCAGGTCGTGGCGATCGCCGGCCTGGTCGCCGTCGGCATCCATCAGCGCAACCGGGCGCGCAATCCGGAGCCGCGGGCAGCGCGCCCGGCCAGCCCCGTCCATCACGACTGACAGGAGAACCCAGGCCATGACGCGCCTACGGGGGCTTACGTGGGATCACCCCCGCGCCATCGACCCCATCGTCCGCACGTCCGCGGAATACGAAGCCCGCACGGGCATATCCGTCGAGTGGACGGCGCGGTCGCTCGAGGAATTCGAGGACGTCCCGCTCGACGAATTGGCGGACGAGTTCGACCTTCTGGCGATCGACCATCCGCACGTCGGAGACGCCGCGCGCGCCGGTGCTCTCGCGCCGTTGCCGTTGGAGGTGCTCGAGAACCGGGCGACGGCCTACGTCGGGCCGAGCCTGCGGAGCTATGTGTGGGAGAACCGGCTGATGGCCCTGCCGGTCGACGCGGCCTGCATGGTGAGCGCGGCCAAGGCTGGGACCGACCTCCCGCGCACGTGGCCGGACGTCCTCGCGCAGTTGGCCGCGCTCGGGCCTGCCCGCGCTCTGCTCGCCGCGAATCCCACGCATCTGTGGGGCACTCTGCTGTCGATGTGCGAAGCCGTCCGTCCGGGCGACCTGCCCGGTTGGTGGGGCGACGACGGGCTGGATGCCGACACCGTGTCGGAGGCATTGGCATTGCTGCGCGAGGTGCTGGCACTGCTGCCCGAGAGGTCGTTCGAGGCGAACCCGATCCAGGTGCTCGACGAACTCGCAGGCGCCGGGCCCGCGCTGTACACGCCGCTGGTCTTCGGCTATTGCACTTACGCCCGCGACCGGCGCGTCGTCTTCTCGGACGCTCCGGTCGCGGGTGGGCGGACGGCAACGGGGTCGCTCACCGGCGGGGTCGGCCTCGCCGTGTCAGCGCGGTCGGCCCAGCCGCAGGAGGCCGCGGACTTCGTCGTTTTCGCCACGTCCCCGGAGGTGCAGGCCGGGGTTTACCTGGCGGCGGGAGGTCAGCCCGCGGCGGCTCGCGCCTGGAGCGACCCGCTCGCCGGAGAGTTCTTCAGCGGAACGCTTTCGACCATGCAGCAGTCGTTCCTGCGCCCCCGGGTGCCGTCCTACCCGCGGTACCAGCGCGTGGCGGCATCCGCGCTGCACGACATGATCCGCAGCGGAGCCGACGACGCGCGGATCGTGGTGCGCCTCAACAACTTGTGGGCCGGTGCACATGTGGGTTAGCCGCACGCTGCCGGAGATTCTCGAGCGCACCTACGAGGCACACGGGGCCGCCCCCGCGCTGCTTCACGACGGACGCTGGCTCACGTTCGCCGAAACGGCCAGGCTCGCGCGAGGCATTCACGCCCTGCTCGTCGAGCACGGTGCCGCCGAAGGCGACCGCGTCGTCGTGCACCTCGAAAACGGCGTGACGACCCGGCTGCTCGATCAGGCCTTGCTCGGTTTCGGCCTCGTCCGGGTCGCCGTCTCCGCGAGGCTCCACGTCCGGGAGGTCGCGGCTATCTGCCTCGACGCAGAGGCGGCGGTCGTGTGCGCCGACCCCGGACAAGCCGACCTGCTGCGAGCCGCACTGCACGACGCTGGTGCCCGCACCGTCGTCGTCGGCCTGAATGCCGACTGCCTGCCCTCCCTTGACGACGGGCAGACGACAGCATTGGTGCGGCCGCGCGACGACGACGTGGCAATGCTGATGTACAGCTCTGGCACGACCGGCGCGCCGAAGGCGGCTGTGGTCACGCAAGGTGCCTGGGTTGCGCGAACCCGGCACTCGCTCGCGTGTCTGCCTCCCGTGACGGAGGCCGACACGGTGGTCCTCGCGGCCCCGGCGGCCCATTTCGCCGGGTCGGTCGCGCTCGACTGCTTCATCCAAGGCGCCCGGACGGTGATCGAGCGGCGATTCGACGCCGGAGCCGTCCTCGACTTGGTCGACCGGTACGACGGAACGATCGTGCCGCTGGTGCCGGTTCTGCTGGCACGCCTCGTCGAAGCAGCGGCGGAACGGCCCGCAAGCGGACGGAACCTCCGCTGCCTCCCGTACGGCGGCTCGTCCGTGAGCACCGACGTGCTGGTCCGCGCGTCCCGTCGATTCCCGGGCGTGCTCACCCAGTTCTACGGGCTCGCCGAAGCCCTCGCACCGCTTTCCGTGCTGACACCGGCCGACCACGACGAATCCGCCGCCGTCGGCTCGGACTCGAGCCGCCTCACGTCAGCAGGCAGGTTCGTCGAAGGCGTCGAGCACCGCGTGGACGACGGCGTCCTCGCGGTGCGGGGCAGCGTCGTCATGCCGGGCTACTGGCGTCGGCCAGACCTCGACGCGAAGGTGCTGTCCGACGGCTGGTTCGCCACCGGCGACCTGGCTCGTGTCGACGACGACGGCTATCTGCACCTGACCGGGCGCAGTTCGGACGTCATCGACTCCGGCGGGTACAACATCCAGCCGAGGGAAGTGGAACAGGTCATCGAACGGGTCCCCGGGGTGGCCGATGTCGCCGTGGCAGGCGTGCCGGATCCCCAGTGGGGCGAGGCGGTGCACGCGTTCGTGGTCGTCGACGACGATGCCCTGTGCGATCCCGAAACCCTGGCGACGACGCTGCGCGACGCATGCGCGGGCGCCATCGCCTCGTACAAGAAGCCGCGGCACGTCCACGTGCGAAACAGCTTGCCGCGCAACCACTACGGCAAAGTCGACCGACGGGCCCTGCGGGATTCCGTCGCGCCCGAGCCGCCGATGAAGGAGACAGTCGCATGACCCAGGCGCTCGAAGGGATCCGCATCCTCGACTTCACGCAGATGATGCTCGGCCCGTATGGGACGCAGATGCTCGCGGACCTCGGCGCGGACGTCATCAAGGTGGAGCGCCCCGAGGGGGAGTGGGAACGCTCGCTGGAGATGATGGGCGGCCTGGTCGCCGGGGAATCGGCCGCGTATCTCGCGATGAACCGCAACAAGCGGTCGCTCGCGTTGGATCTCAAGGACCCGGCCGCGCGGGACGCGCTGCTGCGCCTCGCGGCGACGTGCGATGTCGTGGTCGAGAACTTCCGCCCGGGAGTCATGGAGAAACTGGGACTGGGCTACGACGACATCCGCGCGGTGCGGCCCGACGTCGTCTACTGCTCCGGGTCGGGCTGGGGGCAGGACACGCCGTTCGCCCGCGAGCGCCGTCCCGGACAGGACCTCCTCATCCAGGCGATGTCGGGACTGGCCGCAGCGACCGGTCGACGCGGCGACCCGCCGACACCCGCGGGGACGGCGATCGTCGACCACGCCACCGCGCTGACTCTCGCGAACGGGATCCTCGCGGCTCTCGTCGCGCGGGAACGGCACGGGATCGGGCAGCTCGTCGAAGTGGACCTCTACTCGACCGCCATCGCCATGCAGTGCCAGGAGATCTCCGCTTTCCTCAACCAAGACGGCAGCTACGAGCGGTCCGAGGAAGGCATCGGCCAGGCGTGGCTGTCGGCTCCGTTCGGCGTCTACGAGGCAAAGGACGGCTGGATCGCACTGGCGATGGCCCCGCTGGACGTCGTCGCGGACGTAGTCGGCGACCCGTCGCTCGCCGATCTCGATCCCTGGGCGGACCGGGACGAGGTCAAGCGTCGCCTGGAGTCGCTCGTGCGCCAGGAGCCAGCGGCACATTGGGTCCAGACTCTGGGCGCCGCAGGACTTTGGGCAGCGCGCGTGCGGACCACCGAGGAGGCCGTCGCTGAGCTGCGGGAGCAGGATTCAGACCTCCTGATCACCACCGAAGGCCCCGATGGATCCCCGATCTCGCTGATCGGATGCCCCGTCACCCTCAGCGAGACGCCGTGGCAGCTCCGCTCGGCCCCGCCGCGGGCAGGTGAGCACACCACGGAGGTACTGCGCGAGGTGCTCACCGACGAGGAGATTGCCCGCTTCACGACCCCCGCTCTGAGGAATGCCGCCCATGACTGACGTCCACCCCAACCTGGTCGTGCGCGACGAGGGCGCGGTCCGGATCCTGCGGATCGAGCGCGAGGACAAGCTCGGCGCCTTCTCCGGTTCGCTGATCACCGCTCTGGGGAACGAGATCGCGGCCCTGCACAAGAATGATGCCGTGCGCGCAGTCATCCTCACCGGCACGGGCCGGGGCTTCGTGGCCGGTGCGGACATCGGCGAGTATGGCACTTCCTCGCGAGCCGAATTCGAGGCGTACCAAAGACGTTCGCGGGTGGTCTTCGACGCGCTCAGCGCACTGCCGCAACCGACCGTCGCGGCAGTCAACGGCTACGCATTCGGCGGCGGCTTCGAAATCGCCCTCTGCTGCGACGTCATCCTCTGCGCGGAAACCGCCCGCTTCGGCCTGCCGGAAATCAAGCTCGGCCTCATCCCCGGCGGAGGCGGTCCGCAGCGACTGGCCCGCCAGGTCGGCCCGAGGTGGACGAAGGAGCTGGTCCTGACCGGACGCACCGCTTACCCCGACGAGGCGCTCGCGCGCGGCGTTGTCGCGAAGGTCGTCGCCCCGGACCGGTTGCCCGCCGAGGCGCTGGAACTGGCCACGACGCTCGCTCTCCTGCCCGCCGAGGCCGCCCGCGCGGCGAAGCGACGCATCGACGAGGGAGCGGAGCAAGATCTGGAGACCGCGCTCACCGACGATCAAGCGGCGCTGGGCAGGTTGTTCGACACGCCGGATGCGAAGGAGGGCATCGACGCGTTCATCCAGAAACGCCCGCCCGCGTTCGGACGTCTCTGACGCCGCCGGGCTGATCACCGCCACAGGCCTGCCGCGGCGCGGGCGTAGTCGGCGAAGGAGACCGGCGGCCGGCCGGTGATCCGCTGGACGTCGTCGGTCACGTCGGCGGCACAGTCGTTGCGGATGCCTTCGTACATGGCGGCGTAGAAGTCGGCGACCTGACCGGGAGTGCCCCCGCCGAGCAGGGCTTCGCGGAACTCGGCCGGGTCCATCGCCTGGTACCGCACCGGTCTTCCCGCCGCGTCGCCCACGATCGCGGCCATGTCCGAAAAGGACAGTGAATGGGGTCCGGTCAGGGAGCAGGTCTGGTGCCGATGCCCGCCCTGGGTCAGCGCGGCCGCGGCGACGGCGGCGATGTCCTCGACGGAGATCGGCGCCACCCGGCCGTCGCCCGCGGGAACCGAGACCACACCGGTACGGATGCCCTGCAGGATCGCGGGGTGTTCGGAGAAATTCTCGGCGAAGACGTTGGGACGCAGGATCGTCGCGGGCACCGGCCCCGTTTCGAGGAATCGCTCGACCCCGTGCGCCGCGAATCCGCCACCGGACAGATGCGCGGTCATGTTCGACAGGTGGACCACCCGGCGAACCCCGGCAGCCTTGGCGTGGTCAAGCAGCGCCGCCACCTCTGCCGTGGGGTCGGGGCTGATCGGGAACCACTGGTAGATCGCGTCCACGCCGTCCAGCGCGGGCGGGTAGGTCGCCGGGTCGTCCCAGTCGAGGCGAACCGGCGTCACCGAACCCTCCGCGCTCCCCGGGGCCTGGCTCGCCGCCCGGATCGTGTGCCCCTGCTCGGCCAGCAAGGACACCACGCGGCGTCCGGTGCGTCCGGTCGCGCCGAGGACAAGAACTGTGGCGGGCACGCGTTCCTCGCAAGGTAGGGTCGAAACGGTAACGACATCACCGTATGAATGGGTCATCGACGCGCGCCATGACAGTTCTCGACAGATTCATATCCGATCGGCGCCGTGCCGGAGCGAATCGGGTATGACGGTGAAGGCGGTCGGCCGTGAGCGCGACCATGTGGCCGAGGTCGTGGGCGACATCGTCGCCGCACTCCGGCGCGGCGGCGTCGTCTACGGCAGGGCGCTGCTGCACGCTCCCTGGGGCATCGCGTTCGAGTCGCGCTCGATCGCCACCATCTACGTCGTGATCGCCGGTTCCTGCGTGCTCGTCCCCGATGGCGGACAACCGCTGCATCTCGCGCAGGGAGACGTCGCGTTGCTGCCGTCCGGCGCCGGGCATGTCGCCGCCGACACCCCAGGCCGACCCGCACGCACCGTACGAGAACTGTTCGGCGCCGACCTGGAGGAGCTGTCAGCCACCGACCTCGTCATCAAGGGAGACGGCCCCGAGACCGTTCTGGTCTGCGGCGCGTACCTGCTCGAACCGGCGCCGCAGCACCCGTTCATCGCCTCGCTGCCCGACGTCGTGCACGTCACGGCGAGCCAAATGCGCGGCACCTGCCTCGCCGCCGCCGTCCACTTGCTCACCACCGAAGTCGACCAGGCCGGCCGCGGCACGCCCGCCGTGGTGGCCTCGCTGCTCGACCTGCTGTTCACCTACACCTTGAGGTCCTGGTTTCTCGGCCAGCCCGACCAGCTGGTCGGATGGGCGCACGCGCTCCACGACCCCGCGGTCGGCCCCGCGCTCGCGCTCCTGCACGACGACCCCGGTAAACCCTGGACCGTGGAGGCACTCGCACACGCCGTCGGCGTCCCGCGAGCCCGGTTCAGCCGCCGATTCGCCTCGACGACCGGTCACGCCCCCATGGAGTACCTCGGAATCTGGCGGATGACCGTGGCCGCGCGCCTGCTGCGCGAGGGCCAAGCCCCTCTGCGGCAGATCGCGCGGAAGGTGGGGTACGACTCGGAATTCGCGTTCGCGCGCGCTTTCAAACGGGTCGTGGGGCATGCTCCTGGTCGTTATCGCGCGATGCACCGTCGCAATGAGGGCGCTGCTGATCCGCGGCAATGACTCGTAGTCCAGTTGACCCGGCTCCGACGTCCGGGAACGCAGCTTCGATTCCTGCCGGAGCGCGATTGCCACCCGGACGATCGTCAGCATATGCTGACGGCCATGTCGATGATTGCCGATCTCGACCAGGCCGTGCGCGGAGCCGACCCCGATGCGGGATTGCGGGCTGTGGCCCGGCTTCGCACGCTGGTCGAGCAGTTGGAGGCCGAGCAGGTAGCGGCGGCGCGGCGGAACGGGTGGTCGTGGCGGGACATCGCCGTCCGACTCGGCGTCACCAAGCAGACCGTGCACCGCAAGCACCACCGAGCCGAGGGGGCCTGATGTTCCGAGGAGATCACCCTGAGCTGAGCCAGGTGGTGCGCCAGGCGATCACGCTGGCGCGCGGCTTCGGACATCCGCGCACAGGCAGTGAACATCTTCTGCTGGCCCTCGCCGCGGGCAGTTCCGTCGCCGCAGTACTGGCCAGCCACGGAGCGACCGGGGAGGCGATCCGCCGGGCCGTTCTTCTGGCTGCTCCGGCGGGCGCTGGCGCGGCCGCGGACCGAACTGTCCTGGCGCCGCTCGGGATCGATCTCCAGGGCCTGGCCGGGGCAGCACTCGACCGCCCGCCTGTCCGCGAACCGTTGCTGCCTCTTGGAACGACGGAAGCACGCCGACGATGCGCCCGGCAACAACCTCCGCTCGGGTTGGACGCGCAAGCGGCGTACGAGGCGTCGTTGCGGCTCGCCCTCGCCCGCCGGGAACGGGAGCACCGGACCGAACACCTGGCCTTCGTGCTGGTCGCGCTTGATCCCGGCACGTCGTGGGTCTTCGACGTCGCAGGCATCGATCAACGAGCCTTGCTCGCCGGCCTCGCCGCGGCCTTCCCCATCCCGCAGCGCAATCCGGTGCTGCGAGCCGAACGACGGCTCGGGTGCCGCTTCCGCCATCGCGACCTCGTGCGGCGCTACCAGCGCACGACAGGACGCACAGTCTCCGCGGGGGACGCCGTCGCCGCACTCATCGTCGCCTGATCTCCGTCCTCATCGGACGGTCCCCGCACGCGGTTCGGCGCCACGGCGCGCGACGCCGACCCGGTTCAACCTGCGGACGCCCCGCGCCGCCCTGCGGCAATCCGTAAGGGTTGAACTGCACTGAACCATTACCGCACCATGGCGGCATGCAAGAAAACCGTTGCCCCCGTTGCGGCTGGCCCCTGGCCGAGCTGCCCGCCTCCGCTGTCGTTCCCGCGTCGGCGGCCAGCCGGACCGAGTACGTGCGTTGTGTGTGCGGCAGCTGGATCGCCCGGCTCGGCGGGGTCGTCGTGGGATCTACCCGGCCGCGCTGACTACCAGTGTTCGGGGCGGGCCAGCCGTGAAGGCAGCTTGGTCGCAGCGTCGCTGCGGGCGGCGTTGACTTGGGACTGGGTAAGGAAAAGGCTGTCGGTGAAGTCGGCGCCGCGGATGTCGGCGTCGCGCAGGTCCGCACCGATGAGGTCGGCGCGGCGCAGGTCCGCGCCCCGGAGATTGGCCGCGATCAGGTACGCGCCGCGCAGGTTCGTGCTGCGAAGGTCCGCTCCGGCCAGTTTCGCGCCGATCAGGTCGGCCCCGCGACGGTCCTTCTTGCGTCCGGCTCCGGCGCGGACCAGTTCGCTGGTGCGCGCCAGCAGCGGGTTCACCTCGGCCCGGCGTGCGTCGATGTCGATCGCCAGCACTGCGTCGGCGTCTCCGGCGGTCGCCTGCTCGATCTCGGCGATCGCCGCGTCCAATTCGGCGTGGATCTCGCGGGTGGCGGCCAGCGAGCGCGCCTCGGTGAGATACCAGAGCAGCTCGTGCAGGTGCCGCATTACGGGCAGCGCGGCAAACATCTGCTTCCGGGTTTCGGGAGCTTCGCGCCAGCTGCGGCCGCTGAAGGTCACCTGCGACACCTGCTGTCCGGCGCCGAAGCAGTCGTACCCGGTGCAGCCCGCGAAACCCTTGGGGCGCAATTGATCGTGGATGCCGCACCGGAAGTCGTGCCGCAGGTTCGGGCACGGGTCGCCGGCGCGCTTGTCGATGGCGAAATCGGCGGATTTGGTGAAGGTGAGCGCGACGCAGCAGAGCGCGAAACAGCTCGCGCAGTCGGCGGTCAGGGTACGGCGGTCGGACAAGGTCTCTCCAGCGAAGGCGGGCGAACCTGTCCAGCGTAGTCGCCGCTCAACTCCCGGCGACGACCACGACGCGTCGGCGGCGCGTGCGCATCGCCAGGGCTGCGAGCACGAACACCTGAAGCTCCGGTTCTACGCCGGGCAGGTCGGCCGAGCTGGCGGAGACGGTCCCGGCCTCGTCGACCCGAGCGTGGTCGCGGCGGCCGGTCCGCCGGAAGCGCAGCACCTCGTCGCCGCTCTCGACGCTCCAGTTTCGCGCGCCCGGTCGGCGAGTGCTGGCGAGCACCGACCCGTCGGCCGCCAGCAACTGGTAGGTGCCGAGCCGACGGCGGATCCGGTAGCCGGTGCCGTCCAGCCGAAACTGTCCTCCGGACCGGCCTTCGACCACGGTGAGCGGGCGGTTGTCGCTGGTGATCTCGTATTTCGTCAGGCCCGATTTGTCTATGTGCAACATGGAGCCACTCCACCATCGACCCGCGGGGACGGCCCGTGCCGTTTGTCATGGGTGATCATCAGCGAGTCACCCGTACCATGATCGACGTGCGCGAACCCGATCCGGACCGGTTCTCGGCCCGTCAGTGGCCGGACTGGAGTTTCTGGACGGACGCGCGCACCGGGGCGTCCGCTCGGCACCGCGGCCGCGTCCGGTCCGTGGTCGTCAACGGCCTCATGATGGGCTTCCTGGCCGCCTGGGTCATCGCGCTCTCGGACGGGCGGTACGGGCCGGTGCGCACCGGGCTCGTTTTCGGCTTTCTCGGCTGCTACGCCCTCGCGTACCTGCTGGTCCTGTGGTTCGGCCCGCTCGCGCTGCGGCGGCAGCGGATCGCGATGGTGGCGGCGATGTTCGCGCTCGGCGCCACGCCCGCGCTGATCCTGGGCTCCCCGGAGTACCTCACCGGGCTCACCTACGCGATCGCGACCGGCCTCATGCTGTTGCCGCTGCGGTTTTCCCTGCCGCTCGGTTTCGGGACGGCCGTCGCGCAGATCGCGTGGATGGCCGTCGGGGAGGGCCGGGTCAGCTGGGGCGAGGTCCTGACGCTCGTGGCCGTCACCGCGATCCTCGGCGTCGTCTACGCGCTGACGTTCACCATCGGCCACCTCAAACTGGCCCGCGAACAGATCCGGCGGATGGCCGTCGACCAGGAACGGCAGCGCGTCGCCCGCGACCTGCACGACGTCCTCGGCCACAGCCTCTCCACGATGACGCTGAAACTCGGCCTGACGCGGCGCATCCTGGAAACTTCCGGCGACACCGCGGCGGCGCTCGGAGAGATCCGGGACCTGGACGACCTGTGCCGGGAAGCCCTCTCCGATGTCCGCGCCACCGTGTCCGACTACCGCGCCGTGTCGCTCGCGACCGAAGTCGCCGGTGCCCGGATGGCACTGCGCGCCGCCGGAGTCCACGCCGATCTGCCCGCGCCCGATGCCGCGGCCCCTGAACTGCAGGGCGTTTTCGGTTACGTAGTAAGGGAAGCCGTGACGAACGTGCTCCGCCATTCCGACGCCCAGCGCTGCACGATCCGTGTCGGCCGCGACTGGCTGGAAGTCGCCGACGACGGCACCGTCCCGGACGGCGTCGTCCCCGGGCACGGTCTCACCGGCCTCGCCGAGCGGATGGCCGCGGTGTCCGGCTCGCTCGAACACGGCCGCGGCCCGCACGGCGGATTCCGGGTGCTGGCCCGCGGACCGGCTGGTGCTGCGTGATCCGGGTCCTGCTGGCCGACGACCAGGCGCTCGTGCGCGGCGCGATGGCTTCCCTGCTGCGGATGGAATCGGACCTCGAGGTGGTCGCCGAGGTCGGCTCCGGCCTCGAGGTCGTGCCCGCCGCGCAGCGGACCACGCCCGACATCGCGCTCGTCGACGTCCAGATGCCCGGCCGCGACGGACTCGCCGTGACCGCCGACCTGCGCCGAGAACTGCCGGACTGCCGCGTGCTGATCTGCACCACCTTCAGCCGCCCCGGGTACCTGTCGCGCGCGATGTCCGCGGGCGCGGCCGGGTTCGTGGTGAAGGATTCGCGCCCGGAACAGCTGATCAACGCGATCCGCCGGGTGCACGCCGGACTGCGGTTCGTGGACCCGGCCCTCGCGGCCGAGTCGCTGGCCAGCGGCGCGAGCCCGCTCACCGACCGCGAGGCGGACGTCCTGCGCGCCGCGGCGGAAGGCGGAACCGTCGCGGACATGGCGACCGCACTGGGCCTGTCGGCGGGGACCGTGCGCAACCATCTGTCGTCGGCGATCGGGAAGACCCAAGCCCGCACCCGCGCGGAAGCGGTCCGGGTGGCCGAAACGAGCGGATGGCTGTAGCGGCTCGGGCGTGGCGAGGCCGTAGCCGACCGAGTCGGGAAACTGGACATCCCGGTCCTGGCGTTCCTGGCCAAACACCAGGGGCCCGGTGGCGCCGCGTCTCGGCGTGGCACCACCGGGGAGCCAGGGGAGTCAGGGGAGTGGCTGGTCGATCTGCTCGCGCAGGATGTCGCCGTGTCCCGCGTGCCGGGCGAATTCCTGGATCATCGCGAGCAGCGTCCAGCGCATGCTGACGGTTCCCTCACCGGGGAATTCCTTGGTGTCGTCGAGTTCGAAGCGCGCGGCGATCTCCCGCGACCGCTGGCTGGCGCGCTCGTACTCGGCGATCACATCGGCCACGGTCTCGTCGTCGGTGACGGTGAAGGTGCCGACGTCGCGCTTCGAGTAACCGTCGCATTCGGACTCCTCGAGCCCGGCCCAGAACCGCTGGAACCAAATCCGTTCCGCGGCGGCGGCGTGCTTGACCACGGAAATCGGCGTCGACAACGACGCGACGAGCCGCCGTCGGGCGTCGGCTTCGGACAGGCCGCGCAGGGTTTCGACGAGCGCTTCGCGGTTGCGGTCGAGCGTGTTCTCGAGGAGAGCTCGTTCGGTGCCGTCGGTGAGGCGTTCGGTGGGCATGGTTCTGCTCCGTTTCTCGGGCATGGCTGGGGACGACCTGACGAGGCCGGGATCGATGAAGTGCGCCGATGCGGGCCAGGAAAAGCACCGCAGGCAAGAACAGTCCGCCGGGAAGAACCGGCGACTGAGATCATTCAACCACAACCCAGCCGGGCACGCGGCCGCCTCAGTGCCCAGCCTCCTCTTCCGCCTCCTCGGCCTTTTCTGCTTCCCGCAGGCGTTTCAGCTCGTCCAGCTCAGCCTGCTGCGCACTGACGCGAGCGCGCAGTTCCCCCAGCTCAGCGTGCAGCGGCGCCAGCGTTTCGGCGTACCCCTTGGTCGCCTGGCTCAACTGCGCCGCTGACTCGGCGACCCGCTGATCCGCCGCGAGCTGGACCCCGCGCACCCGCTCGTCCGCCTCCGCCGCGTGCTCGCGCATCCGCAGTTCCTGGTCGCGCAACCGGCTTTCGTGCTCGGCGGCCAGCGACGTCCGCAGTTCCTGCTGTGCCTCCGCGGCGTCGCGACGGGCCTGTTCGAGATCCTCGACCGCCGTCGCGCGCAACGCCGAGATCTCGCGCTGCAACCCCGTGACCCGGTCGTGCGCCGCTGCCGCCTGTTCGAGCGCGCGCTGACGGTTGTTCTCCGCCTCATCACGAACGGCCAACGCCGCTTCCTGCGCTTTCCTTGCCGCAGAAGCATTCGAGAGCGCACTGTCGCGCTCGGCACGGTCCACTTCGGACTGCTTTTTGGCCTCCGCCTCAGCCGCGCGCGCCTCCTCCGCAGCAGCCACCGCGTGCGCTCGCTCCGCGTTCGCCACCCGGGCCTGCTCCAGCGCCTCGTCGCGAGCCGCCTCAGCCTCTTCCCGCGCTTTGAGGGCCGCTGCGGTCTGGTCGGTGACGTGCGTGCGCAGCGCGGACAGCTCCGCGTGCAACGGGTCCAGCGCCGACAGCGCCGAGCCGAGCTGCTCGTCGAGCGCCTGGGTGTCAAGCAGGGTCATCGGCTGGTCGGGGCCGTAGACGGTCACCCAGATCTCGCGCTGCTCGTCGAGCATCGCGCACGTGACGACCTTCGCGCCCCATCTGCCGTACCGCTCGGGGTCGGCCGGGCAGTACGGCGTCGGCCGCCCGCCCTGGCGGGGGATGGGCGGCAGCGGCTGGCCGCAGTAGGCGCACCCCGCCTCGTCCCCGGCGGCCAACGCGCGCACGGTCGCCTCCCGACGTTCCTCCCGGCTCCCACGCCGGATCGGCGGCCCACCCGTCTCCATCGATGCCCCTTTCCGCAGGTGGAACCTATCCTACAGTTTCAGTAGTGATACTCGAACACCAGGTATCACTTTCAGAAGTGAAACACCCGACAGCGATCAGGAGAGACTGGCTATATGGATAACTGAGATTATTAATATGGTTGTGGCGCAGGCGGCTCGGAGAGTCAGCGAAGGCCCTCGGGGGTGGGTGCCGGAGCGAAATTTTGTGTCTTGGCGAGCGGCTGAGCCCGAGTCGGCCAGGATGGGCTGCCGTCGATACACATCGATCACAGGCGCGCCTGTGCGGAAGTTCGGCGGACAGGGCGGAGACCTCAGGCGGACGAGATGGACGCCGATGCAGAAGCGGGGAGCCCGAACCCGAGGCGTGGGTTGAGGCGCGACGGACAGCGGCCTCACCGCTGGCAGCCGCTCCCTCGCCGCGAGCCGCCCTAAAGCGACCGGCTCACCACACTGAACGCCCGCTCCGTCGCGAATCCCAGCCGGTGGTTGACCTCGATCATGTGCGTGTTGCCCGCCCCAGTGGCGGTCCAGACCTGTGCCGCGTCGACCCGGTCCGCCGTGAACCAGCGCAGCATCGCGGCCTTCATCGCCAGCCCCAGCCGGTGTCCGCGATGGGCGGCGAGCACCGCGGTGTCGCCCTGCCGCAGCCGCTCCGGCATCAGCGGACGCACCTCCATCTCCGTCAGGCCCACGACCTCGCCACCAGGACCGACCGCCACGACCGTCCGGTGCTCGATGTCCCGCTCGCGATACGACGTTTCCACCCGGCGGACCCGGTCTGCCGTCCACTCGACCGCGCCCAGCTCGGACTCGCCGAGCGGCGCGTCGCCGATCGCGGCACGAGCCTTCGCGAACGCCTCGACAAGGTCCTCCGGCGCGGCGCCGATCCACCGCGCCAGCCGGTATCCCGAGGGCACGGCCACCTCCCACCGCCCGCGGTCGACGTCGCCCAGTTCCAGGATCTGCAGGACAGTGGTGTGCACGAACCGGAACCCGAGCCGCTGAGCCCAGCTTTCGCCGGGACCGCCCACGGTGAGGTTCCATCCCTCCACCTGGGTCCGGCCGCGGTCCCGCAGCATCGCCTCCGCCGTCCGCAGAAACTCCGTCCCGATGCCCTGGCGACGCACTTCCGGACGCACCTGGATCCGCACGACGGCGAGATGCCGGTTCCCGTCGGCGGGCAGGTTCACGATCGCCCTGGCGACGAGGCGGCCGTCCCGGTACGCGGTCCACACCAGCTGCTCGCCCGCTTGGACCTGCGGCGCGCGCAACGCGGAGATCGTCTCCTGCCGCGTCAAGGCCGGACGTTCCGGGAATTCGAGCTGATAGGCGGAAAACTGCAGCTCGTGCAGCTCGTCCCACTCCGCGTCGCTTGCCCGGTCGACGTCGAACGCCCGCACGTCCAGCACTGTCGCCCCCTGCTCGGAAACCCGCCCCTCCCGGCAACCTACCGCCACTGCGCCGAGGTTTTCCGCCGAATGGACACGTGGACCGGCAGCGCCGTCAGCCCGCGCAGGGTCGCGGTGTCCTCCCAGGCCGGACAGCCGGCCAAGGTCAGCGTGATCCCGTTGTCCCGCAGGCAGTCGAAGAGCGTCCGCAGCTGCAGGCCGACCAGCGCGGCCCCGAGACAGGAGTGCGCGCCGCGGCCGAATCCGAGGTGCAGGCCGCGCCGGGGCCGCGGATTCACCTCGTCCGGGCAAGGAAACACGGCGGGATCCCGGTTGGCGGCGGCCAGCAGCACGATCACGACGTCGCCGCGCCGGATGCGCTGGCCGCCCAGTTCGCCGTCGGCGACGCAGATCCGGCCGTCGGCTTGCACGGAGCCGTCGAGCCGGACCAGTTCGTCGGCGAGATCGTCGGCGCCGTCCAACGCGGACAACTGGTCCAGCAGGCCCGGCCGGCGCGCCAGGCGCAGCAAAGCCGCGCCGAGCAGGCGGCTGGACGATTCGTAACCCGCGTGCAGGACCGCTCGGAGCGAGTTCGCCAGCAGGTCCGCGGAGATGCCGGGACGGACGTACCGCGCACGGCGGGCGGCGGCGACGAAACCGGTCTGGTTGTCGTCGGCCAGCCAGCCCGCGACGAGCTCGCTCAGCCGCGCCCGAGCCTGGTCCCCGGCCTCCGCCCGGGACGGGTCGAGACCGGAATCCATGCTGCGCACGATGGCGTTGGAGTAACGCTCGAACTCCTCGCCGTCCGGCCGTTGCACGCCGAGATAGCGGCTGATCGTGTCGAGCGCGACGGGGCGGGCGAAGCCCCACACCAGGTCGGCCGGGCAGTCGTCGGCGAGCGCGAGCAGCCGGGAGGTCATGGTCGCGCGCAGGCGGTCGGCCATCGCACGTTGCGGCACCTGGTGCAGCGCACAGACCAGCAGGCGGCGGATCCCGGTGTGCTCCGGCGGGTCGAGCTGCTGCAGGTTCACCGACGCCGCGGGAACGTCGGTCCCGACGCGGCGGAAGTCCGAGGCGTAGCGGGCGGTGTCGGCGAGCACCTGGCGTCCGGCCGCGTGTCCGGTGACGACCCAGGAGTCCAGCATTCCGTGCCAGTACACCGGGTGCGCCTCGCGCAGCCTGCGGTAATACGGGTGCGGATCGGCGAGCACGCGCGGGTCGAGCGGCTCGTAGTACGGGTCGTCGTGCGGTGCCAAGACGTCCTCCGGTTCCCGGGCTAGCACGCCGCGGTCGAGTCGGCCGATCCGCCGGAGAACCGTGCGTCCGTCATCAGCGCGATGGAGATGCCTTTCGTCCGGCACAGCGCGGTGATGCGCGACGTCGGGTC
>NZ_JBEXMH010000031.1:0-108868 GCF_040610415.1 Amycolatopsis sp. NPDC004079
CCCCGATACGAAGCCAAAAACGCGGCGCGGGGGTGCTTGTCAAGGCATCTTTCCCGCCTTGACAAGCACCCCCGCGCCGTAGTCACAATCAAGCTTCGGGGTGGTGGCCCCACCACGGGCGCAATGTCGCCGCCAGGCGACGAGCCGAACCCGAACCGTCACACAAAAACCCCGCCCACCACAGCCGAAGCCTCCCCCACCATCCCGTCCACCTCAGCCACGAGCGCCTCAATCTCCCCCCACCACCGCAAATCCCGCCCAGCATCCGGAATCAGCGAAGTCCCCACCAGCAACAGCAACGTGTCGATCTCAAAAGCCCGATCAGCCAACCGCAACAACGGCACCGGGTCCCCGCCCACACCCCCGGCGGCGAACCGGCAAGCCGCATGCCCCAACCCCCGGCACACCGTCCGCAGCCGCTCCCGCACCTCATCCGCCCGCGGATCCGCCCTCGGCCCGCCAGTCCGGATATTCCACGCCACCGAAAGCAAACAGCGCCCGGCATCGTCCATCGACGTGTTCATCACCGGGCGAGTCTGGAAGCACCATCCCCGCGACGGGTGACCCGACACGCAAGGCTCACCGCATCGAGTGAAGCAACCGCACCGTCGCGTCAAGCGGCAGCCGGTCGTCCGCGGCGCGCGCGAGAAAGTCCTTGATCCGCTGCCCGTCCGGCGTCAACGAATCGACGTCGTTGACCTCCGCACTGGCCGCCTCCAACGTCCCGAGCCCGGCATTGTGGTGCGCGTCCCGAACCGCGTTCCGCAGCACCGCCAGCTCCGCGGCCGACGGCCCCCGCTTCTCCGCCCGCAACCGCTCCACAATCCGAAGCACCTGCGGCGAATGCGCGGCCAGCGACTGCCGCCCAGCGAACGACGCCACCATCCGCGGCGTCGCGCGCGTCTCGGCAGGCGGCGGTGGCACCTCGACCGCCTCGCCCACCACTCGCAAACTCTCCAACGCCGCGGCACGCCGACGTTCACTCTCGCGCACGCGCGCGAGCGGATCCTTCCGCCGGGACGACGCGATCGTGCGAGCCTCGCCCCGGGCCCGCTCCCCCGCGTCGGTCAACCGCGAACGCCGTTGATACGTGCCCTCGTCAGCCGCCTGCTTGCGCCGGTTCGCCAGCCAGGCCTCGAAGGTCTGCCCACGCCGAGGCGGTTCGCGCACCTCGGTCAGGTCCGCGGCGGCGGACTCGTCGACGAACCAGCCCTTCATCCGCGAGCGCAGGAAGTCCCCCGGCTTTTCGCTGGCCCGGCGCGGCCGCTGGCGCGTCCCGTCCGGCAGCGCGCTCATCGCGATCAGCAGCGCGTCCGGGCAGTATCCGTTGGAGTACCAGAATTCCAGCTGCCGCTCGACGTCGTCGCGTTCCTCCCGCGTCAGCCGCTCGGACACCCAGCCCATGCGGCGGACGAGCACGCCCGTCGCCTGCGAACGTTCGCGCGCGTCGGCGGGCACGACCGTCGCCGGCCACTCCTGATCCGCGATCCGCACCACGCCACACCTCCCTAGCCAGCGACGCCTACGTTAGCCCGCCCCACCGACAATTACCCGGCCCGCCGCAGCACCGTCACCGTGTTCACCGCCACGATCACCCCGATCGAGGCCCACGCGACGGCGTCCAGCCGCTGGTCCAGCATCACGAGCCCGACGAGCGCGGCCATTACCGGGTGGACGCTCATGAACGCTCCGAAGAACTGCGCCGGGACCCGCCGCAGCGCCATCAGATCGACGAGGAACGGCAGCGCCGACGACAGCAGCCCGGCGGTGAGCGCCGCCGCTAGCGCGCCCGGAGTCGGCGGGTGGTGCAGCATCGCGAACACCCCGATCGGCACGTAAAGCAGACCGGACACCCCGGCCGCGGCGGCCGAACCCGCCGCACCGGGCAGGCGACGGCCGACGGTCCGGTTCAACATGATGTAGCAGGCCCAGCACAACGCGGCGACCAGCGCGAGCCCGATCCCGAGGTAGTCGGTGCTCGGCTGCGGCCGCATCAGCGCCCCGACCGCGACCGCGGCGGCCACCGCGCACGCCAGGTCCGTCCGGCGCCGGGAGCCGGCCAGCGCGATCGCCAGCGGGCCGAGGAATTCGAGCGTCACGGCCAGTCCGAGGCCGATCCGGTCGATCGCCGTGTACAGCGACAGGTTCATCGTCGCGAACACCGCGGCCAGACCGAGCACCGGCCACCACTGCCGCGCGGTGAACGTCCGCAACCGCGGCCGTCCGACCGCCAGGAGCACCACCGCCGCCACCCACTGGCGGACCGCCACCACGCCCGGCGGGCCGAGCACCGGGAACGCGAGCGCCGCCGTCGCCGCGCCGACCTGGTTGGACAGCGCGCTGCCGAGCAGCATCGCGGCACCGGCCGCCCGGGTGTTGCCGCGCGTTCGCGGAGCCAGTTCCGTAGTCGCCATGCGGTCGAGCATGGGTCCGGCTGATCCATGCGCAAAATGCATTGACCGCATCAGCGATACGCTAGACGCATGGATCTGGAACTGCGTCAGCTGCGCTGTCTCGTGACGATCGTCGACGCCGGGACGTTCACCGACGCCGCGCTCGAACTCGGCGTCTCGCAGGCGGCCGTGTCGCGGAATTTGGCTTCGCTGGAACGGGTTCTCGGCGTGCAGCTGCTGCACCGCACCAGCCGGAGCCTCGAGCCGACGACAGCTGGCGTTCAAGTGCTCGCCCGCGCCCGGCATCTGCTCGCCGAGGCCGACGATCTCGTCCGCGAAGCGACCACCGGGCACACGCGGCTGCGCCTCGGCCACGCGTGGTCGGCGATGGGCAAGCACACCGCGGAATTCCAGCGCCGCTGGGCCGCGCGGTACCCGGACGTCGAACTGCTGCTCGTGCGCGCCAACACCGCGACCGCCGGACTGGCGGAAGGGCTGGTCGATCTCGCGGTGGTGCGCCATCAGGTGCCCTCGGGCAAGTTCGCGCACGCGACGGTCGGCCACGAGGACCGCTACTGCGCCATGGCCGTCGACGATCCGCTCGTGCGCCGCCGCACCGTCGCGCTCGCCGATCTCGCGTCGCGGTTGCTAGTGGTCGATCCGCGCACTGGCACCACTTCCGCCGACCTGTGGCCGCCGGAGGCGCGCCCGCGGATCGAGCCGACGCACGACGTCGACGACTGGCTCGCCACCATCACCACCGGCCGCTGCGTCGGCGTCACCCCGCATTCGACGGTGACGCAGTATCGCCGCGACGGCATCGTGTACCGCCGGGTCCGCGACGCCCCGCCGGTGCCGGTCCAGCTCGCCTGGCGCGCGCACGATCCGCATCCGGCCACGCATGCCGCGGTGGCCCTGCTCGGCGAGCTGTACCGGACGCCGCCGAAACGGGAAAGCGCTTCCGCGCGCCCGCGTTGAGTCCACTGTGGATCTTGAAAGCCGGGACGATCATTTTCCGTTGACGCGGGCGCGCGGGGCGACAATGATGAAGCCGTCCAGCCACGAAAGGAACCACGGAATGCCGCACCGCGACGAATGCATGCACCTGTCGGGCATTCCCGGCTCCGCGCCATGACGTGGCCTGCCACGCCGTGAGCGAGGAGCCGCCCGCCGGACCACCGGCCGGGCGGCTTTTGCGTTCACGGCCCGTTTCGCCTGTGGAAAGGAGGTGCCCGTCGCCATGGGAGTCCTGGTTCTCAACGCCGGCTACGAGCCCCTGCACACCGTCTCGCTCCCCCATGCCATCCGGATGCTGGTCCGCCAGGTCGCGGTCGTCCACGAAAGCGACGGGCCGGACCTCGGAGTCTTCCCGCGGCCGAAGGTGGTGCGGCTGCTGCGCTACGTCGTGATGAAATGGCGGTATTCCGGGCCGCCGCGCTGGTCGCGTTCCGGCGTGCTGCGGCGCGACCGGCACACGTGCGCCTACTGCGGGCGCCGGGCCACCACGGTCGACCACATCACGCCGGTGTCGCGCGGCGGCCCGCGCACGAGCTGGCTCAACACCGTCGCCGCGTGCGGCGGGTCGGCGCGCAGCTGCAACGCGCGCAAGGCTGACCGCACGCTCGCGGAGGCCGGGCTGACGCTCCGGTTCCCGCCGCGCGTCCCGCGGTGGGAGGAGCTGCATCCGCTGGCCGGACTGTCCACTTGAGACTCGCGCTAAGCTGGACCCCGTGAAGGGCTTGCTGCTGCGGTTGTCCGCGGTCGATTCCGGCGCGGAAACGGCGGTGCGCGTCATCGCGTATTTCGACGAGTTGATCGCCCGCCGTGCGACGCTGCCGGATTTGCTGCGCGCCACGGCTTTTCTTGCCGAATGCGTAGCCGGGATTCGCTGTGTCGACGGAACCGTACTGCGGTTCCGTTCGACCGGCGAACCCGGCGGCGACGGCCCAGTGCCGCCCGACGCCGTCGTGGTAGATCTCGACGGTGCCGGGCGCGTGTGGCTGGAACGCGCGGGCGAGCCCGGCCCGCTCGACGTCCTGGTGCTCGAACGGCTCGCGATCTCGGCGAAGGTGCTCAATCCCGCCGAACCGCAGCCCGCCGCACCGCATCTCGCGGACCCGGCGCTGGTCGAACTAGTGCTGGGCGAGCAAGCGGCGGACGAGGACCGGGCACGGGCGCTGACCCTGCTCGGCCTGGACACCACACGCCCGCTGCGAGTGGTGGCAGTCGCTTCAGGCCCCGGCCGCGATGCCGGCGCGGACGCCGTCGCCCTCGTCGCCCGCGGCGGCCCGCTCGGCGCGCGGGTGGCCGTCGTCGGCGGGGTGGCCGCAGTGGTGCTGCAGCCGCGCGAAGGCCCGGATTCGGTGGTTCCGACTTTGCGCGAGACGCTGGCGTTGCGGGCCAAGGACCGCACGCTTCCAGACACCGTCCGGGTCGGAGTCGGCGACGCGGTCGACGGTTTGGCGGCCCGGAGTTCGTGGCTGCAAGCCCGCCTGGCCAAACGATTCGCGGCGAAGTCGCGACCGCTGATCGTGCACGAGGACCTCGGCGCGGTGACGCTGCTGGCAGAGATCCCGGCGGAGCGGTTGCGCGCGCAGCCGGACGTGCTGGCGCTGAACGCGCTCACCGGGAGCGGTGATCTGGAAACGCTGGAGGCCTTCTGCCGCACCGGTTCCCTGCGCCAGGCCGCGATCGCGTTGCACCGGCACCACAGCTCGGTGGCGGCGCGGCTGGCGCAGGTGGAGGACGCGCTGGGGTGGACCCTGGACGATCCGGCGGGACGATTCCGGGCCCGGCTGGCGTTGGCGGCGCGGAGGTTGGCGGAATCCGCTTGAGGGGCAGCGGTTCCGCTCGCCAAGAAGCGCGGCCGGACTCCCGGAAACACGGCCAGACCCAAGAAGCGCGGCCAGGCCCCTAGAAGCCTGGCCGGAATCGGCCGGAGACAGGCGATTCCGGCCGACACTCCCGAACGCCCGGACTCAGCCCGCCTCGACCCCCAGCACCCGGGCCAGCACCGCCAGTCGCTCCGCGGTCTCCCGGCGGCTCACCGTCGCGTGCCGGAGCACCGCCGAGCCGTGGAAGGTGCCCGGGAACAAATGCAGTTCCGTAGGCACCCCAGCCGCCAAAAGGGACTGGGCGTAAGCGATTCCCTCGTCCCGCAGCGGGTCGAACTCCATCACCGACACGTACGCGGGCGGCAAGCCCGAGAGATCGGCCGCCCGGGCCGGCGCCGCGTAAACCGGGACGTCCGGGCCGCCGCGTTTGCCCGGGCCGCCCAGGTAGTAGTCCCAGCTCGCCTCGGCGGCGCCCCGGTGCCAGATCGGGGTGTCCGCGAACCGGCGCATGCTGCCGGTCTCGAGGCGGTCGTCCAGTTCCGGCACGGAGAGGAACTGGAACGCGATCGCCGGACCGCCCCGGTCGCGGGCCAGCAGCGCCAGTGCCGCGGCCAGTCCGCCGCCCGCGCTCACGCCGTGGAGGACCACCTTTTCCGGGTCGATGCCCAGTTCGTCAGCGTGCTTGACCGACCACTCGAGCGCCGCGTAGCAGTCCTCCAGCCCGGCCGGGTACGGGTTTTCCGGCGCGAGCCGGTACTCGACCGACACGACCACGACGCCGAGTTCCCGCGCCAGTTCGACATTGGTCGCGTGATCGACTTCCAGGTCGCCGAGCGCGAAACCGCCGCCGTGGATGTCGAACAGCAGCGCCTTCGTCGCGACGCGGTCCGGCGTGTAAACGCGGACCGGGACGTCCGGCGCACCCTCCGGACCGGGCACGGCTTCGTCGCGCGCGGTCACGCCGGTGTCGTCGAACTCGCCTCGCATCGAGGCGATCAGCTCGGCCATGCCCGCTCGCGAAGCGGCCACGTCGCGGAAGTCGGTCTCGGGCAGCATCGGGATCGCGGCGGCGATTTCGGGATCGAACGGATAACTCATCAACGGCCTCCGTCTTCCAGGTGAGGACTCCATCGTGCCGAAATCCCGGCCCCGGCAGGCACCGCCACGTGTCGCGTACCGCGCGGGGTCAACCCGCCGAACGGCGAGCCCCGGCAAGACGCCCCAGGCCGCCTCCCGGATCCAGCCGCCGCGCGAAGCCCTCAGCGCCCCACCTTCTTCCAGATCACCACCGCCCCGATCACCGCCACCAGCACCGCCCCCAGCACGATCAGCCCCTTCACCAGCAGGTCGTGCACGAGGTGCTGCAGCATCCCGTCCCCGTCGGCGAGCAGCACCGCGTTCACCGGCCGGACCGCTTCCGGCCCGGGTCCTCGTCCAGCCACCGCGCGGCCTGGCGCACGACCTCGCCGCCGACGCGTCCGCGCATTCCCCGCGCCCCGCGCCGGTCCATCGCCCGCGCGGCGGTTTTCGCGAGCGTCGCCGCGCCTTCCCGCACGCGCTCCCCCTTGCCCCGCCGCCGCAGCGAAACGATCAGCGCGAAGCCGGCCAGGCCGACGACCACGACGATCGCGGCGATGATGCCGAACCGGATCAGCAGGATGTTCAGCACCGTCTCCACGGCGCACCCCTTTCTGTCACACCTGTGATACAAACCGTTTCTATCACGTCTGTGATATAAAAGTCCAGTGCCTAGAGTGGTGGACGGGGAAGAGCGGCGCGCGCACATCGCCGACGCGGTGCTGCGGCTGGCCGCGAAAGACGGGCTGCACGCGGTCTCGCTGCGCGCGGTCGCCGCGGAATCAGGTCTGAACATCGGCTCGGTGCGGCATTACTTCGACAGCCAGCACGCGCTGATGCGGTTCGCGATGCGCACCACCATCGACCGGACGACCGCGCGGCTCGTCGAACGCCGCGAGAAAACGGGTTCGCTGTCGGAGCTGTCGCCGGAGGAGGCCGTCGACCAGCTCACCGAATTCCTGTCCGAGCTGCTGCCGCTGGACGAGCGCCGGCGCACCGAGGTGACCGTGCTGGTGGAATTCCTGATGGCCGCGCGCGCCGACCCGGGCCTGGACGACCTGGCCAGGGAAGCGGTTCAAGGCACCGTGACGCTGGCCCGCCGCATTCTCGACGCGCAGGCCCGCAGCGGCCGGTTCGAGCCGAAGGACCCCGAAGTCGAGGCGCCCAGGCTGGCCGCGCTCATCGACGGGATCGCGTTCCGGGCCGTGCTGCAGCCGGAACTCACCTCGGCCGACGAGTGCCTCGCCGTCCTTCGCGCGCACCTCGCCGAACTCGTCCGACCGGTGGGTGACACCCAGGTGTGAGCGCCGGGAAGACGGGGTAACCGGCGGAACTGGAGCGGTTCCAGATCCCGGGGAGGACTCCGATGCCGGACTCGGCGGCGACGCTGCGGGCGGCGGGCCTGCGCGTCACCAAGCCGCGGCAAGCCGTGCTCGGCTGGCTCGGCGAGCACCCGCACGCGACCGTCGAGGCGATCGCGGCGGGGGTGCGCGAGAGCCTGGGCAGAGTGTCGATCCAGGCGGTCTACGACGTGCTCGCCGCGTGCGGCGACGCGGGTCTCGTCCGCCGGATCGAGCTGTCCGGGCATCCGGCGCGGTTCGAACGGCGGACCGGCGACAACCACCACCACCTGGTGTGCCGTCGCTGCGGCCGGGCCGAGGACGTCGACTGCGTCCTCGGCGAGGCCCCCTGCCTCACGCCGCACGACCGGCGCGGGTTCGCCGTGGACGAGGCCGAGATCGTCTTCTGGGGTCTGTGCCCCGACTGCTCCGGCGTTTCCGACCACCACGAGGAGTTCGCGAGATGACCGAAGAACCGAAACCCCCGGCGACCACGACGGACGCCGGCATCCCGGCCGAGAGCGACGAGCATTCGCTCACCGTCGGCCCGGGCGGCCCGATCCTGCTGCAGGACCACTATCTGATCGAGCAGATGGCGCAGTTCAACCGGGAACGGGTGCCGGAACGGCAGCCGCACGCGAAGGGCAGCGGCGCGTTCGGGCGCTTCGAGGTGACCAACGACGTCAGCCGCTTCACCAAGGCCGCGGTGTTCCAGCCGGGCGCGAAAACCGAGATGACCGCCCGGTTCTCCACCGTGGCGGGCGAGCGCGGCAGCCCGGACACCTGGCGCGACCCGCGCGGGTTCGCGCTGAAGTTCTACACGACCGAGGGGAACTACGACCTCGTCGGCAACAACACCCCGGTGTTCTTCATCAAGGACCCGCTGAAGTTCCAGCACTTCATCCGGTCGCAGAAGCGCCGCGCGGACAGCAACCTGCGCGACCACGACATGCAGTGGGACTTCTGGACGCTCTCCCCCGAATCGGCGCACCAGGTCACCTGGCTGATGGGCGACCGGGGAATCCCGCGCACGTGGCGGCACATGAACGGCTACAGCTCGCACACCTACATGTGGGTCAACGCCTCCGGCGAGAAGTTCTGGGTCAAGTACCACTTCAAGACCGACCAGGGCGTCGAGCACTTCACCCAGCACGAGGCCGACCAGATGGCGTCCGCGGACACCGACTACCACACCCGCGACCTGTTCGAGGCGATCGCGCGCGGCGACCACCCGAGCTGGACGCTGCACGTCCAGGTCATGCCGTTCGAGGACGCGAAGAACTACCGCTTCAACCCGTTCGACCTGACGAAGGTGTGGCCGCACGGCGACTACCCGCTGATCGAGGTCGGGAAGATGACGCTCGACCGCAACCCGACCGACCACCACGCCGAGATCGAACAGGCCGCGTTCGAGCCGAACAACCTGGTGCCCGGCATCGGCCCGAGCCCGGACCGGATGCTGCTGGGCAGGCTCTTCGCCTACGCCGACGCACACCGGTACCGGATCGGCGCGAACTACAAGCAGCTGCCGGTCAACGCGCCGACCTCGCCGGTGCACAGCTACAGCAAGGACGGCGCCATGCGCTACGCCAAGGTCTCCGACCCGGTGTACGCGCCGAACTCCAAGGGCGGCCCGCGTGCCGACACGGAGCGCTACGGCACCCCCGCGGGCTGGCATTCCGACGGCGAGATGGTCCGGTCGGCCTACGTCGACCACGCCGAGGACGACGACTGGGGCCAGGCCGGCACGATGGTGCGCGACGTCCTGAACGACGCCGAGCGCGAGCGGCTGGTGGACAACATCGTCGGGCACCTGCTGAACGGGGTGACCGAACCGGTGCTGAAGCGGGCTTTCGAGTACTGGCACAACGTGGACAAGGATCTCGGCGACCGCGTCGAGTCCGGCGTGCGCGCGAAGCAGAACGAGAAGGACCCGAAGGCGGCGGAGCAGGCCAACCCGGCACGGGAAAGCATGCAGCGCAAGGCATGAGGCGATCCCACGAGCGGCGGTGCCGGTTCTCCCCGGCGCCGCCGCTTTTGTGTCCTCTGTGGACGGCCGGAAAACCGTGCGGCGATTCGCGGCGGTCTGGGTAGAGTGCCGGGACATGGGGCATTTGGAGGCCGCGCACCTGCGCTACGTGCTGCCCGACGGGCGTCCGCTGCTCGGCGACGTCTCGTTCCGGGTCGGCGAGGGCGCGGTCGTCGCGCTGGTCGGCCCCAACGGGGCAGGAAAAACTACTTTGCTGCGGCTGCTGGCGGGCGAGCTGAAGCCGGACGAGGGCGCGGTCACGGTGACCGGCGGGCTGGGCGTGATGGCGCAGTTCGTCGGGTCGGTCCGCGACGAGCGCACGGTGCGGGATCTGCTGGTTTCCGTTGCCCCGCAACGGGTCCGCGACGCGGCCATCGCGGTCGACGCGGCCGAGGAGCGGTTGCTGGAGGTCGACGACGAGGCCGCGCAAATGCGGTACGCGCAGGCGCTCAGCGACTGGGCCGAAGCCCGCGGCTACGAGTCCGAGACGACTTGGGACATGTGCACCACCGAGGCGCTCGGCGTGCCGTTCGACCGCGCGCGCTGGCGGCTGGTGCGCACGCTCAGCGGCGGCGAGCAGAAACGCCTGGTGCTGGAAGCGTTGCTGCGCGGGCCGGACGAGGTGCTGCTGCTGGACGAGCCGGACAACTATCTCGATGTGCCCGGCAAACGCTGGCTCGAAGCCCGGCTGAAGGAAACCCGCAAAACCGTCCTGTTCGTGTCGCACGACCGCGAGTTGCTCGCGCGAGCGGCGGACAAGATCGTGAGCGTCGAGCCCGGCGGCGACGGCGCGGACGCGTGGGTGCACGGCGGCGGTTTCGGCACGTATCACGAGGCGCGGCAGGAGCGATTCGCCCGCTACGACGAACTGCGCCGCCGCTGGGACGAGAAACACGCCCAGCTCAAACGGCTCGTCCGGGACATGCAGCAGTACGCCGCGCGCAGCGACGAGATGGCGTCGCGGTACAAGGCGGCGCAGACCCGGCTCCGGAAGTTCGAGGAGGCCGGTCCCCCGCCGGAACCGCCGCGGCCGCAGGACATCCGGATGCGGCTGCGCGGCGGCCGCACCGGCGTGCGCGCGGTGACCTGCGCGAACCTGGAGCTCACCGGGCTGATGAAGCCGTTCTCGCTGGAGATCTTCTTCGGCGAGCGCGTCGCGGTGCTGGGTTCGAACGGCTCCGGGAAGTCGCACTTCCTGCGCCTGCTCGCGGGCGGCGACGTCGCGCACACCGGCGACTGGAAGACCGGCGCACGCGTCGTGCCCGGCCATTTCGCGCAGACGCACGCCCGCCCGGAGCTCACCGGCCGCACGCTCGTCGACGTGCTGTGGACGGAGCACGCGGCCGATCGCGGCGCGGCGATGTCCGCGCTGCGCCGGTACGAACTGCACCGCCAGGGCGAGCAGGTATTCGACCGGTTGTCCGGCGGACAGCAGGCGCGGTTCCAGATCCTGTTGCTGGAACTGGCCGGAACCACCGCGCTGCTGCTGGACGAGCCGACGGACAACCTCGACCTGGAATCGGCCGAGGCGCTGCAGGACGGGCTGGAGTCCTACGAGGGCACCGTGCTCGCAGTCACCCACGACCGCTGGTTCGCCCGCTCATTCGACCGCTATCTCGTCTTCGGCTCGGACGGCGTAGTCCGCGAAACCCCGGAACCCGTCTGGGACGAACGCCGGGTCGAACGCGTCCGCTAACCCTTGCGCAGCAACACATCCAGCTCACGCACCAACTCCCCCGCCCGCCCGCGACCGCCCGGTGCCTCCGGATACCGCGACAGCACCCGGACGACCACCGGATCGGCGCCCGGGTGCTGCGCCGCCATCCCCGCCAGCTCGAACGCGTACGCCGCATGGCCAGCCGGGCCGAGGATGTGCCACACCTGCGTCGCCTTCGCGAGCGGATGCAGAAACGCCGCCCCAGCAGCGGCGACAGCAGCCCGCGCGGCCTCGCTCGCTGCGGTCTGCCCAGCGTCGCGGGTTTCCTGATACGCCCGTTGCGCCGCCCACGCGCTGTCCCGGATCGCCTTGCCGCGCTTAGCTCCTTGCGCAAACGCCCGCGCCGCCTCGATCGCGTCGTGCGGGCGTCGGTCGTCCGGACGGGCTTGTTCGAAGATCGGCAGCGCGGGCTCAGCGCAGGCCACCGCGTAGGCAGTAACGGCGCGAAGCTCGGACAGGTCGAGTGCGATCCGCTCGCTCATGTGCTTGAACAGTATCGTTGAACCGCCGGTTGGCACTTGCCTCAGACTTCCGGCAGGAATGTCAGGCCAAACTCTCAACCGGGGAAGGACGGCGGTGGACGAGCGGAAGGCGTGGTCCGAAGCCGAGAAGGCGGCCTACCGCCGGTTCGTGCGCACCCACCACCCGGACGTCGGCGGAGACCCGGCCGAGTTCGCCGCCGGGCTGCGGGAATTCCGGCGCGGCCCGCGAAACGAAACCGCCGCGCGGGCCGAGGGCCCACGCGGCGAATCCGTGGTGTTCGTGCGCCGGAGCCGAGGGGTGTCCCGGCTCTTCGCCGTCCTTGCCGCGCGCAGGCGGCGGAAGCGGAACCCGCGCGTGCGCTAGCTCGTCACATCCCGCCGGTCAGCGCCTGCAATCCGAGGCTGGACGCGGCGACCGCGATCCACAGGATGGCGCCCATCAGCAGCGGCTTGTGTCCCGCCTTGCGCAGGTCGGACGGCTTGAGCGCCAGGCCGATCCCGGCGAGCGCCATGGTGATCAGGAAGGTGCCGAGCGTCGACAGCGGCGCGTGCCACGATTCCGGGATCCAGCCCATGCTCTCCACCGTGGCGGCGGCGAGGAAGCCGATCAGGAACGGCGGCACCAGCCGGTGCCAAGGCATGGCGCGCAAGGAAACCCGGCCGCCGCCTGCCTGCTTGCGCGCGGCGAGCACGGCGAGGAACAGCACGATCGGAATCAGCGTGAGCGTACGGGTGAGCTTCACGACGAGGCCGTACGAGCCAGCGTCTCCGCCGTAAGCGTAGGAAGCCGCCACCACGGAAGACGTGTCGTTCACCGCGGTTCCGGCCCACAGCCCGAAGGCGTGCGGCGACATCCCGAGCGCGTGCCCGAGCGGCGGGAACAGCAGGACCGCGGCGACGTTGAAGGTGAAGATCGTGCCGAGCGCGTAAGCGATATTGGCTTCCTTCGGCTTCAGCACCGCGCTGGTCGCCGCGATCGCGGACGCACCGCAAATGCCGGTGCCGACGCCGATCAGCGTCTGCGTGTCCCCGCGGACGCCGAGCAGCCGGCCGAGCACCCACGCGCCGCCGAGCGCGACCGCGAGCGTGCCGAGCATCACCGGCAGCGACTGGCCGCCGACGTGCACCACCTGCTGGATCGACAGTCCCGTGCCCAGCACGACGATCGACAGCTGCAGCACCGGCCGCGACGCGATGGCGTACCCCGGGCTGAACCGCCAGCTCCGCAGCGACGGCACGACCGCCCCGGCGACCGCGCCGAGCAGGATCGCGAGCACCGGCCCGCCGACCACCGGCACCAGCTTCCCGCCCGCCGTCGCCACCGCCGCGACCAGCAGCGCGACCGCGAGCCCCGGCACCGGGCGGGCGAGCTTGGCCCGCCACTGCACCGTCGCGCGCGTCGCTCCCAGCGCCGCGCCGGTCACCGGTTCACTCCTGTGCGCACTCTGGCCTCCTCGGTAATGTACGTACATTTAATCTAAGAGCTGTCCGTACATTTGGCAAGCGGTACTGTTCCCGGCATGGGCGAGGCAGAGCTGGTGCGCACCGGCGGACAGCCCCTGTGGCGGCAGTTGCAGCAGCGGCTGCTGGTGCGGATCCGCGCCGGGGAGTTCGACGGCGCGTTCCCCGGGGAACTGGCGCTCGCCGACGAATACAGCGTCAGCAGGCAGACGGTCCGGCAGGCGCTGCGGGAACTGCGCGCCGACGGCACGCTCATCGCCGAACGCGGACGCCAGCCCCGCGTCGCCGCGGCCGCCGAGATCCAGCAACCGCTCGGCGCGCTCTACAGCCTGTTCGCCGCGGTCGAGGAGGCCGGGCTCGACCAGCACAGCGTCGTCCGCCGGCTCGACATCCGCGCGGACGCGGTGGTCGCCGAGCGGCTGTCGCTCGAGGGCTCCACTCCCCTGCTGTACCTGGAACGCGTGCGGCTGGCCGGAAACGACCCGCTGGCCGTCGACCGGGTGTGGCTGCCCGCCGACCTCGCCCGGCCGCTGCTGGACGCGGATTTCCAGCACACCAGCCTGTACGGCGAACTCCACCGCCGCACCGGCGTCCGCCTCGACCACGGCGAGGAGCAGATCCGCGCGGTCGTGCCGACCCGGGCCGAACGCACCCTGCTGGGCTGCGGCGAAACCGTCGGCGCGTTCTCCATCGGACGCCTGGGCACCAGCGCGGGCAAGCGAATCGAGTGGCGGCACACCCTGGTGCGCGGCGACCGGTTCGCGCTGACCGCGGAGTTCTCCGGACGCACCGGGTACCGCTTGGTCACGACGGGGGCACTTGCCGGAACCCGCTGACCGAGCAGCGCTCCGCGTGCGAGAACTTCCGTGAGGGGAACCCTCACGGAATCAGAGTCCCTCAGGGTTCCCCTCACGACCTCCGACTGTCCGGTGAAGGGGCCCTTCACGGACTGAGGAAATCCAAGGGCCCCCGAACGGCCAGCGAGAGCCGCGTTAGCGGTCCGTGAAGGGCCCCTTGAAGGAATCTGATTCCCTCAAGGGGCCCTTCACGGACCAACCCGCGTGGCTCAGCCGATCCGGATCCCGGCCAGCTGCGTACCTTGCGCGACCAGCGTCCCGGCGCTGTCCCACACGTGGCAGGACTCGTCGACCCGCCCGTCGCCGATCAGGTGAGCACGGTGCAGCACCCGCACCGGGCCGGGAGCCGGATGCGCCCGCACATACGCGGTCAGTTCGAGCGTCGGAACCCAGCCGGAAGGCGCGACATCGAGGGTCGCCGGCGGCAGGGCGTCGACCGCGAACAGCAGGCTGACCGGGTCGAACGGCTCGTCGCCGGGCAGCGCGAGCAGGGCGCGCAGTTCGCCGCGGCCGCTGGGCCCGTCGACGAGCGGGCGGTCGAAGTACACGTCGATCTCGTCGCGGATCGCGATCGGGATGCCGGACGACAGCACATCCGGGCCCCACGGCTCCTCCGGGAACGGCCCGAATGTCGGCTGCGGCACGCCGTCCTGCCAGAACGGTTCGGCCTCGCCGAGGACGCCCAGCGTCAGCAGGGCCTCGACCTGCGGCACGCCGTCCTTGAGCAGCCGTCCGCGCAGCTGGGTCGCGGTCCGGCCGGTGCGCAGCACCTCGACCTCGATCTCCGCCGGGCCCGGTTCGGGCGAACGCAGGTAGTGCGCGCTGGCGGCGAGCACGTCCGGGTGCCCGGAAACGACGGTCGCGGCGCGGGCGATCATGGCCAGCAGGTAGCCGCCGTTCGGGCGGCCGCCGATGGTCCACGCCGGGCTGAGATCGACGCTGAACTCGGTGTCGCCGCGCTGCTTGACCGCGGACACCGCGGCGAAGGTCGTCGTGCTCACGGTTCCCTCCAGGTGAGTTGCTTCCCGCAACCTACCTGCTAGGACGTCCGGGCGTCCCGGGCACTGAGACTCACCCCACCCCGTTTGCCCGCGTTCCGGAGATCCGCCCGGCAAGATGTCCCCGGTGCGTGTCGAGGACGGCGCGCGGGTTCCGTTCCCTTGGTGAGCCCGCCCGGGAGCGGCGAGCCGGACACTGGAGGAAACGTTATGCCGAAGTACATGCTGCTGCAGACCTACGCCCAGGGCGAAGGCTGCGACATTGCGCTGCCGGAGTGGGCTCCGGAGGACATCCGCGCGCACATCCAGTTCCAGCACGTGCTCAACGCCGAGCTGACCGAGGCCGGGGAACTCGTCGAGGCGGAAGGCCTGGCCGGGCCGGAAGCGGCGAAGACCGTGGTGGCCGACGGCAAGGGCGGCGCGGTCGTCACCGACGGGCCGTTCCCGGAGGGCAAGGAACTGCTGGCCGGATACCGCGTGGTGGACGTCGAATCGGAGGCGCGGGCGCTGGAAATCGCGACCCGGGTTTCCGCCGCGCCGGGTCCGGAAGGCGCGCCGCTGCGGGTGCCGATCGAGGTGCGCCAGGTGATGAGCGCGCCGGAGGTGTGATGTCGCAGCCCGACGTTGAGGACCTGGTGCGCACGCTCGCGCCCCAGGTCCTCGCCGTCCTCGTGCGCCGGTCCGGCGATTTCGGCGCGGCCGAAGACGCGACGCAGGAAGCTCTCCTCGCCGCGGTGCAGCACTGGCCGGCGGAGGGGATCCCGGAGAATCCGCGCGGCTGGCTGCTGCAAACCGCCAGCCGCCGGATCATCGACAGCTTCCGCAGCGACCAGGCCCGGCGGCGGCGCGAGGACACGGTCGCCGCCGAGCCGCGGGCCGCCGACGTGCCGGATCGCGACGACACGCTGACGCTGCTGTTCCTGTGCGCGCACCCGTCGCTGACCTCGGCGTCGGCGATCGCGCTGACGTTGCGGGCCGTCGGCGGCCTGACGACCGCGGAGATCGCCAGCGCGTTCCTCGTGCCGGAAACCACGATGGCGCAACGGATCAGCCGAGCGAAGGCGAAAATCAAGAAGTCCGGCCTGGCGTTCCGGATGCCCTCCGCCGACGAGCGGCAGGCGTCGCTGCGGTCCGTGCTGCACGTGCTGTACCTGGTGTTCAACGAGGGATACACGAGCAGCGGGGGCCGCCGCCTGCAGCGCACCGAACTGTCCGCCGAGGCGATCCGGCTCGCTCGGCTGCTGCACGCCGCGCTGCCGGACGACGGCGAAGCGACCGGACTGCTCGCGCTGATGCTGCTCACCGACGCCCGCCGGCCGGCCCGCACCGGACCGGACGGCGACCTCGTCCCGCTCGCCGACCAGGACCGGGCGCGGTGGGACCGTTCGCTGATCCGGGAAGGCGTCGCGCTGGTCACCGCCGCGTTGACCCGCGACGGCATCGGCGAATACCGGCTGCAGGCCGCGATCGCCGCGACGCACGACATCGCGTTGCGGGCCGAAGACACCGATTGGCCGCGCGTGCTCACGCTGTACACGCGGCTCGAAGCGCTGACCGCCAACCCCGTCGTAACGCTCAACCGCGCGATCGCGACTGCGATGGTGCACGGGCCGGACGCCGGGCTCGCGATGCTGGCCGGGCTCGACGACCGGCTCCCCGGCCACCACCGCCTCGCCGCCGCCCGCGCGCACCTGCTGGAACTGGCCGGTCAACGAGAGGAAGCGATCCGCCACTACACCGCGGCCGCCGCCCGCACCGGAAACACCGCCGAGCAGCGCTATCTGGCCCTGCGCGCGGCCCGGCTCCGCGCCGGCCATTCCACAAGTCGCTCGCCGATCGGCACCGAGTAGTATCAGGACACTTCACGAGCGGAGCGCACCATGGCGAGCATCGAAGACGCCCGTCGCCGGACCGGGTACGACGTCACCGAGACGGCCGCCGACGACGTGCTCTCCGCCCTGCGCGCCGCCGAACCGCCCGTGCCGGACGCCGGGGTCGTCTGGTGGCTGTACGCGGGCCGGAAGCCGCGGACCCCGTACCTGGTCGCCGGCCTGCGCGGCACGCGGGGAAGCCTGGCGTGGCACGAAAACGGCGAGACCTACCTGCCCGCGGACGGCTCCGGCGAGGATCCCGTCGACTACTTCAGCCTTCAGGGCGCGCACTTCCCGCAGCCGTCCGGGAGCGAGGTTTCCGCCGAGGAAGTGCTGCGCGCGGTGCGGGACCTGTGCGAATCCCAGACGCGGCCCGCCGCGGTTTCCTGGAAGCCCGCGTAACTTCTGTCCACATTGGACTATTACCGAAGGGCGAAGTCGTCTTTGCGCGCCCGCGCCCACTCGCGGAATGACGTCGCGCGTCCCGCGAACCGTTCCACCGTGTTGTTCACCGGGGCCGCTCGGCCCACCGCCGCCTCCTCCACGTCCATCAGGTGCTCCAGTACCGCCTCCGGCATCCACTCCGGACGCCGTGCCAGCGCCTCGCTCCGCGTTTCGGTCGCCACTTCGATCGAGCGACCCAATTCCTCCGCCAGGGTCTCGACGATCGCACGCTGCGTCATCGATTCCGGCCCAGTCAGCGCCAGCCGCCGCCCCGGGTAGCTACGCTCCGTAAGCAGATTCGCGGCGACCGCGGCCACGTCCGCCTCGGCTGTCGGCGTGAACTGCGACTCCGGAGAGAAGAGCCGCACCGGCTCCCCTGCCCGGATCGCCGCGCCCCAGTCGCGCCGGGTGTTGCCCATCAGCCAGCCCGGGTACAGCACCGTGAACGGCAGTCCGGACTCCGCCACCGCCGCCTCCGCGGGCAGATGCGCCCGCCGGATCGGATTGTCCGCGGCACCCTCGTAGACGTCCGGCGACGACAGCAGCACGACGTAGGACACGCCTGCTTTCTTCGCCGCCGCAAGGAAATCCACCGCCCCTTGCGCCCGGGTCGGATACAAGAAGATCGCCTCGACACCGCTCAGCGCGCCCTCGAATCCGGCCTCGGCCGTGAGATCCAGCGACACCGCGTCCGGCAACTCCAGCACGGTCGCGTCACGCGCTGATCCGCGCGCCTCGTGCCCGCCCTCGCGAAGCACCCGGACGACCTCGCTCCCGACATTCCCGCGCGCCCCCGTCACCAGGATGGTCATCCAACACTCCCTTTGCCCCTAAATTAACTTTGTCACCAAAGCTAACTATGGTCACTCGTCGCTGTCAACCTCCGGCATTCGGTACACGACCGAGCGAGATCGTTGTATGGATCGTGTACGGATCCCTCCGACACTCCCGGCAGTTCGATTCGGACGAGTGAAGGGAGATCCGTCGTGGTCGGGAAAGTGATGGTCCGGCGCACGGTCGCCGCGCTGCTCGCCGCGGGGGCGGTCACCGCAGTCGCGACGCCCGTGAGCGCCGCCGAGGCTTCCGGCGCCTGGCGCGCCGATCTGTCCTCAGTGGACGGTGACGACGTCAACGTCGCCACGTCCAGCGGCACGCTCACGCTGCGGGATCCCGCGTGGAGACCCGCCGACCAGGCCGCCGGCAGCGAGGGCTACCTGCTCTCCGCCGAACGACGCCTGCCCGCGCCGGTGAACCGGGTAGCCGCCGAGGTCTCCGCCGACGCCCCGCAAGGCACCTCGGTGGACGTCGACGTCCGCGGCCGCTCCGGTGCCGACGACTGGACGGAATGGACCCCCGCCGGCACCGCACTCCCCCGCGCGGTGAGCGTCGTGCAGACCAGGATCACGCTGTCCAGCACCACCGCCGCCCGCCCCACCGTGCGCGACGTCGAACTGACCGGCTCGCTGTCCCCGCAGGCGAACGCCGTCGCCGCGGCCACCCCGCTCACCTACACGATCTACGCCACCCGCGAAGGCCTCGCCGGCCACACCACCGCGAACGGCCACGTCATCGCGAGCAACGACCACTTCGTCGCGCTGCCTTCCGGGAAAGCCTTGTCGCCCAAGGGAACCGGCAACTACACCGTGCGAGTGTGCAAGACGGACAACAGCCGCTGCGAATACGCGCCGGTCTGGGACGTCGGCCCGTGGAACACCAAGGACGACTACTGGAACCCGTCCTCGGTGCGCGCGGAGTACAAGGACCTGCCGCAGGGCCAGCCCGAGGCCTACGCCGCCTACCACAACGGCTACAACGGCGGCCGGGACGATCTCGGGTACAAAGTCGGCAACCCCGCGGGCATCGACCTGGCCGACGGCACGTTCAGTTCGGGCGTCGGCCTTGGCGACAACGGAAACGTGAAGGTCACCTACTTGTGGACGGGCTCCGCCGCCGCGAGCGGTCTGGTGCAGACGGCGGGCGACCCGGTGAACGTGCGGTCGGGCGCGCACACGTCCTCGTCGGTGAAGGGCCTGGCGGCGAACTACGCCAAGGTGAACATCGAGTGCTACGTCAACGGGGACAGCGTGACCGGGAAGTTCGGGACGAGCAAGATCTGGGACCGCATCGGGCCCGGCCACTACATCTCGGACACGTACGTGAAGACCGGTTCGGACGGTCCTGTCGCGCCGCTCTGCTGAGGTTTGGGGGTTGCCGGTGCGGGCCTTGGGGGTTCCGCACCGGCTTCCTTCGCTGGCGTGCTCGGCCGACGGGTTCCTTTCGATGCCTGATTCCGGCTGCCACCCGGGTCTCCTTCTGAGTTGGCGCCGCCGAAACCCGCGGCTTTGCTGTCGGGCCGATCTGCGAACGCACCTCATTTCCTCACCGCCGCCACGCTCTCCCGCGGTCACGCCGCTGAATTCCGCTTCCCTGAACCGTTCTTCGCCACTCGCCCGGCCCGAATGCGGGTCCCCTGTTAACTCCCGCCGCCGCACTGCTTCTTCCGCGACTTTGCTCGCGATGCCTTTGCCCGAGCCGTGTTTGCCCAGCTTCTCCCTTCAGCCGCCGCGGGGGTCCGGATCCGGGCCCCCGCGGTTTCCACCCCAGTGCTGAGCCGCACACCCGCGCGGCATCGCCAGCCGGACGCATCGCGCGCGACTTCCTGAGTGCGGCACGGTAAAGTCTGGGATATGACTTCGCCGGAGGCCAACAGACGGTAGCCGCCCAGCCGCAACGCTGGGCGGCGGAGTGACGGGTGCCGGGGTTCGCTCCCGGGCCGGGGCTGACCGGCGGAAGCTTCACCACAGACACCGCGCGGTCGACTGTGCCTCGAACA
Source organism: Amycolatopsis sp. NPDC004079 (assembly GCF_040610415.1). Taxonomy (NCBI): domain Bacteria; kingdom Bacillati; phylum Actinomycetota; class Actinomycetes; order Pseudonocardiales; family Pseudonocardiaceae; genus Amycolatopsis; species Amycolatopsis sp. NPDC004079. The sequence continues at coordinate 20,337 of NZ_JBEXMH010000031.1, forward strand.
GCTTCTCGTGCGCGGTTGCACCGGTTCTGACCGGCGTCTATGCGCATGACAGTCGCACCGTGCGCGAGCGACCGCGCCAACGGCACCGTTGGGCCAGAACAACGCGGAACCTGCGCACGGCCACGTCATGGTGAAGTCTGACGCCCCAGGCAAAGCGTGCCGTTAGCGGACGCGCCATGGCGAAGCATGCTCGCCATAGTGGTGTCGCTGGGCTAAAAGCGCCGCGGCACGACAAAGCCTGCGCACAGCGACCGGCGTATTCACTGCACCGGCGCCATTCGGCGCAGCCGCGTCGAGGGTGAATCCGATCGTCGCCGCAGCACCGCTGGCGAAGCACGCTCGGCACCGCCGTGTTCGGTCGAAAGCCCAGCCACGCCGCGGCAAACCCTGCCCGCGCAAGCCAACCCACGGCTGACACACGCAGGCACAAGCCAACGCGCAGCTGCCGCACGCCCACCGCGCCTCACTCCGCCCGCGAAACCGTCCCATTCCCTGGCGTCCACAGACGCCACCAGCCAGGAGACGAGTCTTGCCTCCCATCCTTTTCCTCCTCGCCAGCGCGGTCTTCGCACAAGGCACATCCGAGTTCGTCCTCTCCGGGCTGCTCCCCCAGATCGCCGCCGACACCGGCGTTTCCCTCGGCACGGCCGGGCTGCTGACGTCCCTCTTCGCGGCCGGAATGGTCGTCGGAGCACCCGTGCTCGCGATGCTCGGCAGCAAATTGCCGCGCAAGCTGGCTCTCCTCGCCTTCCTCGGGCTCTTCAGTGCAGCGCACGTCACGGCCGCCCTCACGACCGACTTCCCGCTCCTCCTCGTCACCCGCGCCGTCGCGGCGTTCGCCAACGCCGGGTTTCTCGCGGTGGCACTCGCGTCTCTGCCCGCGCTCGTCCCACCGGACGCGGTCGGGCGGGCGACTTCCGTGCTGCTGTCCGGCGTCACGCTCGCGTGCATCGTCGGTGTTCCGGCCGGGACGGTGCTCGGGCAGTACGCCGGGTGGCAGGCCGCGTTCTGGGCCATCGCCGCGATCACCGCGGTGGCTGCCGCGGCACTGGCGACGACCTCGTTCGACGACCCGCCAGCGACAAGCCCGGTGTATCGCGAGTGGCGGGTCCTGGCCCAGCCTCGCGTCGTAACGACCGTGGTCAAGGGGATTCTCGTCAACGGCGGGACGTTCGCCGCCTTCACTTACCTCGGCACGATGTCCCCGTCAACAGCGTGGGTTCCGGTCGTGCTGGCGGTGTTCGGAGTGGGGTCGTTCGTCGGCGTCACGGTCGCCGGCAAGGCGGGGCCGAAGATTCTCAAAGCGGGCGCGGCAGTGCTGACCGTCGTGTGGGTAGCGGCGTTTTTCGCGGCGCAGAGTCTTCCGGGGCTTCTGACAGCCGCGTTGCTCACGGGGGCGACGGCGTTCGGCGTCGGGTCCGCCCTGATCGCCAAAATTGTCACTACTGCCAGCGAGGAAGCGCCCCGGGTGGCTGGGGCGATCGCGACCACGGCGTTCAACCTCGGCGCGGTGGTCGGGCCTGCGGTGGCGGGGGCCGTAGTGGTGGACGCGGCGCATGCGCGGGCGGCGTTCTGGGTGAGTGCGGCCTTCACCGCCGCAGCGATGGTCTTCCGGGCGAAGAAGTAGAGAAAGGCGGCCCGGGCAAGGAAAAAGCCCGGGCCGCCCAAACTCAGCGGAGCGTGTCCCAGCCCGCGTAGCGAGCCTCGGTGCCCAGCTCCTCCTCGATGCGGATCAGCTGGTTGTACTTGGCCGTCCGGTCGGACCGCGACAGCGAGCCCGTCTTGATCTGGCCGCAGCCGGTCGCCACCGCGAGGTCGGCGATGGTGGTGTCCTCGGTCTCGCCCGAACGGTGCGACATGACCGCCGAGTAGCCCGCCTTGTGCGCGGTGTCGACCGCGGACAGCGTCTCGGTCAGGGTGCCGATCTGGTTGACCTTGATGAGGATCGAGTTGGCGATGCCGCGCTTGATGCCGTCGCGCAGGATCTCGACGTTCGTGCAGAACAGGTCGTCGCCGACGAGCTGGACGCGGTCGCCGATGCCGTCGGTCAGCTGCTTCCAGCCGGCGTAGTCGTCCTGGGCAAGGCCGTCCTCGATCGAGACGATCGGGAACCGCTCGGTCAGCTCGGTGAGGTACGCGACGTGTTCCTCGATGCTGCGCTTGCGGCCCTCGCCGGTGTAGTCATAGACGCCGTCGCGGTAGAACTCCGACGCCGCCGGGTCCAGCAGCAGCGCGATGTCCTTGCCCGGCTCGTACCCGGTCTTCTCGATCGCGCGGACCACGAACTCGAGCGCCTCGTCGGCCGACCCCAGCTGCGGCGCGAAGCCGCCCTCGTCGCCGACATTCGTGTTGTGCCCCGCCTCGTGCAGCGATTTCCGCAGCGTGTGGAACACCTCCGAGCCCATCCGCACGGCCTCGGCGAACGTCTCCGCGCCGACCGGGCCGATCATGAACTCCTGGAAGTCGATCGGGTTGTCCGCGTGCGCGCCGCCGTTGACGATGTTCATCATCGGCATCGGCAGCAGGTGCGCGTACACCCCGCCGACGTACCGGTACAGCGGCAGCGTGTTCGCCGCGGCGGCCGCCTTCGCCACCGCCAGCGAGACCCCGAGCGTCGCGTTCGCGCCGAGGCGGGCCTTGTTCTCGGTGCCGTCGAGGGCGATCAGGGCGCGGTCGACGTCGGCCTGCGCCTCGGCCTCCATGCCGGTCACGGCGTCGGCGATCTCGCCGTTCACCGCGTCGACCGCCTTGCGCACGCCCTTGCCGTGGAACCGCTTCGCGTCGCCGTCCCGCAGCTCGACGGCCTCGCGCGTGCCGGTGGAGGCCCCGGACGGCACGGCCGCCCTGCCCACCGACCCGTCCGCCAGCACCACGTCGACCTCGACCGTCGGGTTGCCCCGGCTGTCGAGCACCTCACGGCCCCGGACCCGGACGATGCCTGTCATAACGCTCCTCGGAGGTTCGAGCCGAAGCACTCGCGCACGCTCCGTGAAGCGCTCCGGCAGCAACGCGGCACCACGGCGAGCCGCACGTCACCACGGAGGCTAGCAGAACTGTTCTGAATCGATCCGGGAAAGCCTGGACACTCCACTTAGGACTTTCCGGAAACCGTTTCCCGGCAAAGGGAACGAACCGGAACGCGGCGCGAAGACACTTCACGCGCCGGACGCCCGCCGTTCATCGACGGGCCGCGCGGCCAGCATAGCTTCGCTTCCGCCTGGAGCCGGAGGAGGCCGTCATGTCCAACACCGTCAGCCGTCGAGGAGCATTGGGTCTCATGGGCGCGAGTGCTGCCGTACCACTGCTCGGCACTGGTACGGCGAGCGCCGCCGCCCTTGCGCCAACCCCCGGCGGTGGCGCGACACCGGTGCAGGGTTTGCATCTCACGTTCGGCCGCGATCCCGCGCGGCAGATGGTGGTCTCGTGGCTCACCGACGGCCCGGTCCGCCGTCCCCGCGTCCTCTACGGCACGCTCGACGACGGCTTCGGCTCGTACGCGCCCGCGGTCACCCGCACCTACCTCGACGGTGCTTCCAACCGCACCGTCTGGGTGCACCACGCCGAGATCAACCGCCTGTGCCCGAACACCGAGTACCTCTACGTCGCCCAGCACGACGGCGCGACGCCCGACGCCGGCACGTTCCGCACCGCGCCCGGCGGGAGGTCCGCGTTCACCTTCACCAGCTTCGGCGACCAGTCCGCGCCGCAGGTCACCTGGGATCTCAAGGGCGCGCCCGCGCTCGACTTCTTCTCGACCCCGGCCACGAAGGACATCGTCACCGGCATCGAGACCGTCGCGCCGCTGTTCCACCTGCTCAACGGCGACCTCTGCTACGCCAACCTCGACGTCGACCGCGTGCGCACCTGGAACAACTTCTTCACCAACAACACCCGCTCGGCGCGGTACCGGCCGTGGATGCCCGCCGCGGGCAACCACGAGATCGAGAAGCGCAACGGTGCGATCGGGATGGACGCCTACCAGGCGTACTTCCAGCTGCCCTCCACCGAAACCGACCCGGAACTCGCCGGGCTCTGGTACGGCTTCACCGTCGGCTCGGTGCGGGTGATCGTGCTGCAGAACGACGACAACTGCCTGCAGGACGGCGGCGACGTCTACGTCAACGGCTACTCCGGCGGACGGCAACTCGCCTGGCTGGAGAAAGAGCTGGCCGCGGCGCGGGCGTCGCGCGACGTGGACTGGATCGTCGTCGCGATGCACCAGGTCATGATCAGCACGTCCGACGCGAACGGCGCCGACCTGGGCCTGCGCGAGAAGTACGGCCCGCTGTTCGACCGCTACGGCGTCGACCTGGTGCTGTGCGGGCACGAGCACGACTACGAGCGTTCCCTCGCGGTGCACGGAGTCGTCGCGGAAAGCGAGACGCTCACGCCGAACCCGGTGTCCGACGCGACTGACAACATCGACGCCACGCACGGCACCGTGCACATGATTCTCGGCGGAGGCGGCGTCTCCGGCACCACCAACGGCAGTTTCTTCAAGGACGGCACCGGAAAGGTGCTGACCGCCGTCGCGGACAAGCGGGATCCGGCCACGGGCAAGCGGAAACCGACCTACGTGCGCGAAAAAGCGGTGTGGAGCGCGGTCCGCGACCTCGACCACCCCTACGGGTTCGCCGCGTTCACCGTGGACCCCGGGCATCGTCCGGGCGGCACGACGACCATGTACGTCACCTATTACAACGTGAACAAACCGACCGGCGAGCTGTCGGTGTTCGAACGGTTCTCGCTGCACCGCAAGCGCGCCGACGGCTGACGTCAACCCCTTCCCCGGCCTGGTCCGGACCACCCCTCAAGCCGGACAGAACGATGCTTAGCCGCGCTACGCTTGCCGCGGACCCGGTGGCCGCAACGGACACCTCCCCCATCGTCAGTCCATTGTGGACCATCGGGCCGCGAGGAGCGCCCCATGGATCACGCCGTCACCCCTTTCGTGCTGGACCCGGCGGCGCCGGACGTCCACGGCGAGGGCGCCCGGCTTCGCGCACGCGGACCGCTGACCGTGGTCGAACTGCCCGGCGGCGTGCTCGCCTGGTCGGTCACCAGCCTGCCGCTGCTGCGCAGCCTGCTCGCCGACCCGCGCGTGTCGAAGGACGCCCGGCGGCACTGGCCCGCCTACCGCGACGGCGAGATCACCTCCGAGTGGTCGCTGAACATCTGGGTCTCGGTGCAGAACATGTTCACCGCTTACGGCGACGAACACCGCAGGCTGCGCTCGCTGGTGTCGAAGGCTTTCGCGCCCGGCCGGATCGCCGCGCTGCGCCCGGTGGTCGCCGAAATCGTCGACGGCCTGCTCGCCGGTCTCGAAGCCGGACCGGCGGAAACCGACCTGCGCGACCGGTACTGCTACCGGCTGCCGATCGAGGTGATCTGCCGGCTGGTCGGCGTCCCCGAGCAAGCGCGGCCGGGCCTGCGCACCGCGGTGGCCGGGATCTTCGCGACGTCGGCGACCTCGGAAGAAGCGACCGCGAACGTCGAACTGCTGTACGGGATTCTCGCCGACCTCGTCTCCCAGCGGCGCGCCGAGCCCGGTGACGACCTCGCCACCGCGCTCATCACCGCCCGCGACTCCGACGGCTCCCGGCTGAGCGAAGCGGAACTGGTGGACACGCTGATCCTGGTGATCACCGCCGGGCACGAGACGACGGTCAACCTGCTCGACCAGGCCGTGACCGCGCTGCTGACGCATCCCGCGCAGCTGCGTGCGGTGCTGGACGGAACACGCACCTGGTCCGACGTCGTGGACGAGACTTTGCGCTGGCAGGCACCGCTTTCGCACCTGCCGCTGCGGTTCGCGCGGGAGGACATCGAGGTCGGGGGCACGACGATCCACGCGGGCGACCCGATCCTCGCGTCGTTAGGCCCCGCCGGACGCGACGAAAACCACCACGGGCCGGACGCGAACGAGTTCGACCTGTCCCGGAAGGACAAGTCGGCGCTCGCGTTCGGGCACGGCGTGCACTATTGCCTCGGCGCGCAGCTCGCCCGGATGGAAGCGGAGCTCGGGCTGCCCGCGTTGTTCGAGCGGTTCCCGGACCTGGCGCTGGCGGTGGGCGGGGAGAAGCTGGAGCCGGTGCCGTCGTTCATCACCAACGGGCACGTGACGTTGCCGGTGCGGCTCAGGCGCTCGTGACTCTTCTGCTGCGCCATGGCCTCCCCGCGCCAGCGCGCCTGTCCCGCGCGGGTGTGCGTCGGGGGTCGTGAGTGCGCATCCCGGTTCTCACCGGCAGCGCCGCTCACGACTCCCAGTCGGCCAGCACCTCTTCCGTGTGCGAGCCCGGGACCGGCGGCGGCGAAGGCACATCCGTTGTGCTGCGCGAAAACCGCGGCGCCGGAGCGGGCTGGACGATGCCGTCCACCGTGATCAGGCCTGACCGTGCGGCGATGTGCGGATGCTTGGGCGCCTCGTCGGGAGCGAGAACCGGCGTGACGCACGCGTCGGTGCCGTCGAAGACCTTGGCCCATTCGTCGCGGGTCCGGCTGAGGAAGGCGCGGGTGAAGGTGGCGCGGAGCGTGGGCCAGCCGTCGCGGTCGAGCTGCGGCGGCAGGTCTTCCGCGGCGAGGCCGAGGCCGTTCAGGAGAGCCGCGTAGAACTGCGGTTCGAGAGAACCGACGGCGACGTAACGGCCGTCCGCGCAGACGTACGTGTCGTAAAACGGCGCGCCGCCGTCCAGGAGGTTCGTGCCGCGCTCGTCGGACCACGAACCCAGGCCGCGCAAGGCCCACATCATCTGGGACAGCACGTTCGCGCCGTCGACCATCGCCGCGTCCACGACCTGGCCGCGCCCGGTCCGGCCGCATTCCCACAGCGCCGCGAGCACGCCCGCGATCAGGAACATCGAGCCGCCGCCGAAATCGCCGACCAGGTTGAGCGGCGGCACCGGCCGTTCGCCCGCGCGGCCGATCGCGTGCAGCACGCCGGTGAGGCCGAGGTAGTTGATGTCGTGGCCGGCGCGCTGGGCGAGCGGGCCTTCCTGGCCCCAGCCGGTCATCCGGCCGTAGACGAGGCGGGGATTGCCCGCGAAACAGTCGTCCGGGCCGACGCCGAGCCGTTCGGCGACACCCGGGCGCAGGCCCTCGATCAGCACGTCCGCCTTCGCCGCGAGCCGCAGCACGAGGTCGCGGCCTTCCGGGGTCTTGAGGTCCGCCGCGACCGAGCGGCGGCCGCGCAACAGCGGGTCCGGCTTGCCGCCGCTGAGGTCGAGCGAGCCGGAGGGCCGTTCCACCCGGACGACGTCCGCGCCCAGGTCGGCGAGCACCATGCAAGCGTGCGGCCCCGGCCCGATCCCGGCCAGTTCGACGACTTTCAGCCCGCTCAACGGTCCCGCCACATGTCCTCCTCGGCTCCGGTGCCCCTGCCGCGGCGACCCTACCGGCCGGTCCGGCCCGCGTCCGGGCGTGTGGGGTAACCCACCCGTGCCCCGACCCGGGCAGAACCGGCGCCGCACCTCACCCGAACCGGGGACTGGCGTCTCGCCGCCGCGTCAGCCGGGTACTCGGCTGGTATCCATGTGTCACGAATAGATCAAGGAGGATTTCGATGAGCTTTTTCGACCAGGCCAAGGACAAGATCCAGGAATTCGCGGGCAACAACCAGGACAAGGTCGGCGAGGGCATCGACAAGGCCGCCGAATTCGCCGACGAGAAAACCGGCGGCAACCACGGCGACCAGATCCGCCAGGGCGCGGACAAGCTGAAGGAAAACTTCGGCGGCGGCCAGCGAGGCGGCCAGGAACAAGGCGGCGGGCAGCCCCAGGGCGGCTTCGACCAGGGCGGTCAGCAGGGTCAGCAAGGCGGCCAGCAGGGCGGTTACGGACAGGGCGGCCACGAGCAGGGCGGCCAGCAAGGCGGATTCCAGCAGGGCGGCCAGCAGCAGGGCTTCGAGCAAGGCGGCCAGCAGCAGGGCTTCGAACAGGGCGGCCAGCAGGGCGGTTACGGACAGGGCGACCAGGGCGGCTACGAGCAAGGCGGCCAGCAGGGCGAGCAGCAGTGGGGCAACCAGCAGTAGCAAGGACTGTTCCGGCCTGAGTCCCTGCGCCGGGCGCGTCCGCCGGACAGCCGCGGCGAGCGAACGGCACACGCGCCAACCGCGGTCAGTCGCGGAAATCGTTGGCAGCAAAGGAAGAAAGCCAGCCGGGAACCTCAGGCCGGACGTTGCGGACCAGCCGCACGAACCGGTAGCCACAGGCAGTCCGCCGGTCGGTTGCGGCGAGCGACCTGCGCTCTCCAGGCACCACGGCAAGCTACCGTGCGAATCGACCACTCTGGACAGCCCGCGGGCCGGGAGCGGCAAACGAACAACGCGAGTCAGGAGCTGCGGCAAACGATCCGCGCGAACCGACCGTTGCGGCCGACACGCGAATCGGCTGAGGCGAGCGAACCGCGCTGATCCAGGAATCGCCAGGTCGCGGCGGAGATTTATTAGTCTGGCCAGAGAACCGGCCGCACAGAGCGGACGGGGCGGAATTTTCCGCGCGGTTTCCGTCGTGTTCACCCGGCCGCGCGGAAATGCCGCCCCGTTTTCGTGCGCGGGACGCGAGCCGCTGAATTTATTTCACGCCCCCGTTGGCCCGGCGCGCTTTTCCCGGCTCGCTCAACCGGGTTTGCGGGCCGAGATCAGCAGGTGCTCCTCCGGTTCCGCTCCCGGCTTGCCGGGCGCGAACCTCTCCTCCCTGGTTCCGGTCACCTCGAACCCGGCCACGCGCACCCGGTCGGCCAGTGCGTCCGCCGAGAAGCTCGTGACCCGGATCGAGTGGCCGAGGAACTCGATCGGCACGTCCTCGATGTCGGCGGGCACCGTCACCAGCGCGAACCTCCCGCCTGGGGCGAGCCAGCCCGCGATCCGGCCGAGGACCCGCTCCGTCTCGGCCCTCGACAGCTGCACGAACGAGAAGAACGCGCACACCGCGTCCCACGTCCCCGGCGCGGTTTCCCATTCCCGCACGTCAGCCCGCACGAACTCGGCCCCGGGCACCTGTTCGCGCGCGATCCGCACCATCTCTCCGGACACATCGATCCCGGTCACCCGATGTCCGGCGGCAGCCAGCTCCGCCGCGGCGGGACGGCCGGTCCCGCTGCCGATGTCGAGCACCCGCGCGGACGGCGGCAGCACCTCGATCAGCTCGCGTAGCGCCGCGTCCACCACGGGTCGGTGGCCGAACGCCTCCTCGTACCTGGTGCCGATCGCGTCGAACAGCTCCGCGGTGGTCAGCTCTTCGGACATCCGGTCTCCCCTCGCCGTCGAAGGAACCCAGGCTAGCGGCCGCGGGAAGGCAGTTCGATGACGCCGAACCCGGCCAGTGCGACAACCGCCGCGAGTGCGGCGAGGATCGCCCAGCTGATCGGGTGGCCGAGGTTGAGCGTCCAGGCGACGCCCGCACGCCGGTGCACGAGAAGAGCCGGGTCGCCGCGGTTGACGTAGACCTGGCCCGCCAGGTGCCAGTACCGGTCGTCGTCGCGCTGTACGCGGCTGGAGTCCTCTTCTTCAGACGGCAGCCGATGCCCGGCGTCGCCGACCCGGAACGTGAAGGCCACCCACGCAACCAAAGCGACAGCGAGCGGAAGGTAGCTGACGACAGTCACGCCGGTCGTGGCCGGGACGATCTCCCATACTTCCAGCGACGCCACCAGCAGGCTCGCGGTCACGCACCCGGCGGTGCCGAACAACAGCCGCAGCACGCCGGCGAGGTAAACCCGGTACCGGGCCGCCGAGGCAGCGGGCTGCGCGGCGTCGAGTTCCGGCCGGGCGCGCGGGAGGGCGATGCCCAGCAGGCCGACGAGAACGGTGATCAGCAGCTGCGCGATGACGGTCGCGAAGGCGTGGCCGACCGTCGTCTCGCTGCGCCGGGCGACGTCGACGATCACTCCGTTCGGCGTCGGCAAGGTCGCGGGCAGCTCGCCGTATCGCCAGGCCCCGATCGCCGCCGTGATCCCGAACAGTATCGCCGCAGGCACCAGGAAAATCCACTGTGGACGGACGGGGTCGGTGCGCAGGGAGGTGTCGGTCGCGACTGCCTGGCGGGTGCCGGAATACCAGTCGCCGGAGCGTTTCGCGGCGGCGACCGTGCGGTGCGCGAGGCAGCCGAGGCCGCAGCAAGCGGCCGCGAGAACCGGTGTCGCGAACGCGGCCGCCGATTCCCAGCGCAGTCCGGCCGAGGCGAACGCGACCAGGACGAACGTGAGCGTGCCGGCCACCAGCACTCCGCGCGCGTAACGATGGTGCGCGCGGACGATCGCCGGTTCAGCGATGCGCGCGGCCGGCACCCGCACGCCGAACGGAAGCGTCGGCCGGGTCAGCGCGGGCATCGCCCAGAACGCGGTGGCCAGCAGGGCGATCACCGCAAGATCCAGCAAAACCGACGACGTCACGACGACGCCTTCGCACGGAAAGACTCGAGCACCGAGCCGCAGCGAGCGGTCACCTCGTCCGCGTCCAGCCCGAGCGCGACAGCCTCCGCCAGCAGCGTGCGGAGCCGTTCCTGCCATTCGTCGGCGAACCCGGATTCGGCGGGACCGGACCGGGCGTCGCGGCGGATCACCGCGCCGCTCTTGCGGTTGATGCGGATCAGGCCCTGCGCGCGGAGCAGGTCGTAGGCCTTGTTCACGGTGTGGAAGTTGATGCCGAGGTCGGCGCCGAGCTGCCGGGTGGACGGCAGCGCGTCGCCCTCGGCGAGGTCGCCCTCGGCGATCGCCTCCACGATCCGGTCGCGGATCTGCAGGTAGATCGGAGTCTCGCTGTCGAGATCCAGAGTCAGCAGCACCCGTCCAGGATATCTGCTATACATCTAATAGAACAGATAACGCAGGGGGTGGTGGCGATGGCAACGGCCGAGATCGTCGGCGACGGGCTCCGGGTGCGGTTCGCCCGCTGGGAGCGGTTCGCGGTGCGGCGCGAAGAAATCACGTTCCCGCTGGCCAGGGTCCAGACGGCCGAACTGGTCGGGAATCCGCTGGCCCGCACGCGCGGCGGCCGGATCGGGATGCTGGTCAGCGGGGTGTTCAAGGTCGGGGTGTGGGGGCTGGGAACCGGGACGCGCCAGCTGGTGTCGGTGCGCCGGTCCGGTCCGGCGCTGCGGATCGTCCTGGACGGCGGGAAGTTCGACGAGGCGCTCCTCAGCCTCCCCGACGCGGCTCAGCTGGCCGACGCGATCAAGGCCCGCGCATGACCATCGCCGTCGCGAACCTGACCAAGCGGTTCGGCACGACCCCGGCAGTCACCGATCTGACGTTTTCCGCCGCTCCCGGGGAAATCACCGGTTTCCTCGGACCGAACGGCTCCGGCAAGACCACCACGATGCGGATGCTGCTCGGCTTGGTTCGGCCGAGCGCCGGAACCGCGACGATCGATGGCGTCCGGTACGCCGAGCTGCCGCATCCGGTCCGTACCGTCGGCGCCGTGCTCGACGGAGCGGACCCGCATCCGTCCTGCTCCGCGCGCGAGCACCTGCGCGTCTACGCCGCGATGGCCCGGTTGCCGCGCCGACGCGTCGACGAGGTCTTGGAACAGCTGGAGATGACTGCCTTCGCGGGGCGGCCGTCGCGCGGCTATTCCACTGGCATGCGGCGACGGCTCAGCCTCGCGACCGCGTTGCTCGGCGACCCGCGGGTGCTGGTGCTCGACGAACCCGGCAACGGACTGGACCCGCAGGGCATGGCGTGGCTGCGCGACTTGCTCACCGGGTTCGCCGCGAGCGGTCGCACCGTGCTCGTCTCCAGTCACGTGCTCAGCGAACTGGAGCAGATCGCCGGGCAGGTCGTGGTCATTCGCGACGGCCGCCTCGTCGCCGCCGGGGCGCTCGCGGAACTGTCCGGCGCGACCGCGTCCACCGCGCTCGTCCGCTCCCCCGACACCGACGGCCTCGCTCGAGCATTGGACGGAACCGCCGAGCGGATCGCGCCGGATCTCCTTCGCGTCACCGGTCTCAGCACCGCCGAGATCGCGGACCGGGCGGCCGCGGCCGGGCTGCGGATCCACGAGCTGACTCCGGAAAAGCCCGGCCTGGAACAGGTTTTCCTCGCCCTCACCTCGGGAGAGCGCCGATGATCGCCGCGGAACTGCGCCGGCTGCGCTCCACCCGGCTGTGGCTGTGGGCGCTCGTCACCGCCGCGGTGTGCGGCGGCGGCCTGGTCGGGCTGATCGGCTTGATCGGCCCGCAGCACGTCCAGCCGCCGATGCCCGGTCTCGACACCGCCGCCGGGGTGCGGAACGTGCTCGGCATGGCGACCGTGACGGTGCTGTTCCCCGCCGTCTTCGGCACTGTCGCGATGACGTCGGAATACCGGCACCGCACGATCTCCGTCACGTTCCTTTTCGCCCCGCGCCGCTGGCGGATCCTCACCGCGAAACTCGCGGCGTTCGCCGTCGGAGGTCTCTGCTACGGCGTCGTCACCGCGGCGGCCGCCGGGCTCGCGCTTTACGGAAGCGCCGCTTTCCATGGCGTGACAGTCGGTCTAGCGCCAGCGACCGTCGCCGAGCTTCTCCTCCGGATGGCCGCGGCGATGGCGATCTATACCGTGCTGGGCGTCGGAATCGGGGCGCTGCTGCGAAATCAGGTCGCAGCGCTCGCTGTCGTGATCGGCTATCTGTACGTGGCCGAAATCGCGCTTCTCGCCATTCCCGGCGTGAACACGATCTACCCGTACCTGCCCGGTGGCGCGACCGCCGCGCTCACCGAATTCGGCTACCTCACCGACGCGCTGGCACAGCAGACCGGCCACGCGGGCGGGCAACTGCTGCCCACCGCGGGCGGCGCGCTCGTTCTCCTCGGGTACGCACTGGTCGCGACCGGGCTGGCGGTCGCGTTCCCACTGCGCCGGGATGTCACCTGACAGCTTCGTAGGCGGCCGCGGCGACCACCAAATCCTCCCAAGCCATCCCGACGCTCTTGAACAGCCGTGGCCCCGAAGGCACCGCATGCCCCTGAGCCAGCGCTGCGAGCGGGACAAGGTCATCCGCGGCGAGGGCACCGGATTCCAGTGCCAGCACCACATCCCCGGCCTCGCGGGTAGCCGCGCCGATTCCTTCGACGACCACTATGGACCGTCCGATCAGGACATCGTCGACTTCCCGCGCTTCCGGTTCATGCGAACCGACGGCGACCACGGTGGCGTGTTCCGGGACTTTCGCGCCGTCGAAGACCGGGGTCCGCGACGAGGTGCAGCACACGACCAGATCGGCCGAGGCCACGTCGTCCGGCGTTCCGACCCGCGCGAACGGGTACTGCTCGGCAAACGCTTGCGTCCGCTCGGGATTCCGCCCGACAACCACCACCTCGCGCACCGGCCGGACCGCCCGGAATGCCTCGATGTGGCTCTCCGCCTGCGGGCCGGTCCCGAACACCACCAGGCGTTCCGCGTCCGGCACGGCGAGCAGGTCCGCCGCCACCGCGGAGACGGCCGCCGTGCGCACCGAGGTGAGCGCGACGCCGTCCAGGAGCGCCATCGGGGTGAGCGTCGGGCCGTCCATCAGCAGGTAGTGGCCTTGGATCCGCGGCAGGCCCCGCGCCGGGTTGTCCGGCGCGACGGACGCGACCTTGACCCCGGCGTAGCGGTCCCAGAACGCGGGCATGAGCAGGAACTGCCCGGTGGGCACGGGGACGACGGACCGCGGCGGGTCCTGGTCGGGGTCCAGGCCCGCGGCGAGCGCCGCGCGGACCGCATCGACGGCTTGCTGGACAGTCGGTCGGGCATCGAGGAGCAATCGCACTCCCGGAGCATGGCACAGGCCACCGACAGAACGTTGAGCCGCAGGTCACAACGCCTTAGATACAAGCTGGGATGCATGTTAGCGTCGAGCGCGTGACCGCTGTGAAACCCGCCGCCGACCGCGCCTACGAGCTCACCAAGGAACTGGTGCTCACCGGCGAGCTGCCCGGCGGGCACCTGTTCAGCGAGGGCGAGATCGCCGAGCGCCTCGGGGTCAGCCGGACTCCGGTGCGCGAGGCGTTCCTGCGGCTGCAGGTCGAAGGACTGCTCAACCTCATCCCGAAGCGCGGCGCGATCGTCGTGCCGATCACGCCCGGCGAGGCCGAAGACGTACTCGAAGCCCGCGAGGCCGTCGAGAGCGCAGCGGTACACCGGCTGGGGCGCCGTCCGGAACTGATCCCGGACGCGCTCAAGCAACTGCGCACGGTGCTGGAAACCCAGCGCAGGCACGCGGACGCGGGCGACGTGCCCGCGTTCGCCGAGGCCGACGAGCTGTTCCACCGCACGATCGTCGCGGCAGGCGGCAATGCCCTGCTGCTCACCTTCTACACCACCCTCGCCGACCGCCAGCGCCGGATGAACGTCCACGCGCTCGCGCCGATCCCGGCCCGCCTGCCGCAGGTCGTCGGCGAGCACGAAGAGCTCCTGAACATCATCGCGGAGGCGGGGACGAAGGCCGACACCTTCGCCCCCGCCCTGCGAGCACACCTGGATTCGGTGCACCGTCGATGACTACTACCGCTGATCGCGCTCCCCTGCCCGGAACGCCCGAAACAACCACCCGCCCGGCCTGGTTCCCCGCCGCCGCCGCGGTGTTCGCCGCCGGATGGGGCGGCAACCAGTTCACGCCGCTGCTCGTGATGTACCACGCCGCGGGCTACTCCGCGTTCACCGTCGACGCCTTGCTCGGCGCGTACGTCGTCGGCCTCGTGCCCGGACTGCTGCTGTCCGGCGGACTGTCCAATCGGTACGGTCGCCGTCCGGTGATGTTCGCCGGAACCGTGGTGTCGCTGCTGGCGAGCGTGCTGCTGGCGCTAGGCCCGCTCGGCGTCGCGTGGATCGCCGGCGGCCGGTTCCTCTCCGGCATCGCGGTCGCGGTCGCGATGGCCGTGGGGTCCACCTGGATCAAGGAACTCGCCGACGCCGACCCGTACACCGCGGCCGACACCGGCACCCGCCGCGCGGCACTGTGCCTCACGCTCGGGCTCGGCATCGGCCCCGGCGTCGCCGGAGTGCTCGCGCAGTGGGGCCCGTGGCCGATGGTCCTCCCCTACCTGGTCCACATCGGACTCGCGCTGGTCTCGCTGGCCGCGGTCACGCGCAGTCCGGAAACGCTTACTGTCCGGACTGATTCAGTCCGCGCCGCACTTCCCGTCACCGCACGGCATCCGCGGTTCCGCCGCGTGATCCTGCCTGCGGCGCCGTGGATTTTCGGCTCCTGCGGCGTGGCGTACGCGATCCTGCCGCAGCTGGTCCAGCACCGGACCGGGTCGTGGGCGCTGGCCTACTCCACCTTGCTGACCGTGTGCGCGATCGGCGCGGGCGTGGGGATTCAGCCGATCGCCAAGCGAGTCGACCGCGCCACCAGCGCGCGGGCCGTGCTCACCGGAATGACCGTGCTGTGCGTCGGACTCGTCCTGAGCGTCTTCGCGGCAGCGCAAGAATCGCCGTGGATCGCGCTCGGCGCGGCGGTCGTGCTGGGAACCGCTTACGGCATCGTAGTGGTGTCCGGACTGCTGGAATTGCAACGCCTCGCCCGGCCGGACGAAATCGCGGAACTCACCGGCGTGTACTACGCGCTGGCGTACATCGGATTCCTCCTGCCGTCACTTTTAGCGGCACTGAACGGAGTAGCGGGCTACCCGGTGCTGCTCGCCTGCGTGGCACTGGTCGCGATCGCGGGAACCCTTGTGGTGTCCCGACACTCGCGCCGGCACCTGCCCCAGGACTGACCCCGATTCCGGCAAACGGGACCGAATGCGCGACCGCGCGGAAATTCGGTCCCGTTTGCCGGATTTGTTTCCCACTATTGTCTCTTGTGGATCGTGAAGGACTCGGAAAGAGTTCTGACTGCCGGGAAAACGAGCGTGCGACAAGTGCGCCCGATTTCATCGGGGCCGGTAACTCACGAACCCTTCTAGCAGGAAGTGGGAACTGCACATGGGGCGTTCCTCGCGATCCGTTCGCGCCCTAGTCATGGCTGCGACCGGCAGTCTGGTGCTGGCCGGGGTCACCCAGCCGGCGCAGGCTGGGCCAGCCGCGGCTACGGCCGACACGACGCCGCAATCGGTGATCGTCGTCCTCTCCGACCAGCTGCCCAGCGCGCCGCCCACCAAGGCGGCCTCGGGCACTCGCCGCGCCAAAGCCACCCAAGAACAGGACTCGGTGCTGGCCAAGCTCGCCGGCTCGGCACCGGCGAAGGTCAAGCACTTCGCTCTGGGCAACGCGTTTTCCGCCACCGTCACGCCCGCGCAGGCCGCACAGCTCGCGCACGACCCGGCGGTCGCGCAGGTGCTGCCGGACAGCAAGGTGACGCTGCCGGACGCCAAGCCGAGCGCACCGGCCGCCGCGCCGAAGGCAGGCGGACCGGCCGCGTCTCAGGCCTTGCCGAACGCGACCTGCCCGAGCGACCCGGCGAAACCGTTGCTGGAGCCCGAAGCGCTGACCTCGATCCGCGCGTACAGCACCACCGGCGGGAAGAGCGCGTCCGACCTGGCCAACGGGGCCGGGGTGAAGGTCGCGTTCCTCGCCGACAACATGGACCCGAACTATGCGGACTTCATCCGTCCCGACGGCAGCCACGTGTTCTCGGACTACCAGGACTTCTCCGGCGACGGTCCGAACACGACCGACGCCGGGGCCGAGGCCTTCGGCGACGCTTCGTCGATCGCCGCGCAGGGCGTCGTGGTCCACGATCTCTCGAAGTTCGTGAACGAGAAGCACCCGCTCCCGGCGGGCTGCAACATCGTCGTCAAGGGCGTCGCGCCGGGCGCGAGCCTGGTCGGCCTGAACGTTTTCGGCAAGACCGCCACGAACTCCGCGGTGCTGCAGGCGATCGACTACGCGGTGACCGTCGACCACGTCGACGTGATCAACGAGTCGCTCGGCCTCAACCAGTACCCGGATTCCAGCTCCCGCAACCTGTTCCAGGTCTTCAACGACCAGGCCGTGGCCGCGGGCGTCACGGTGACCGCCTCCAGCGGCGACGCGGGCACCACGTCCACGATCGGCAGCCCGGCCACCGACCCGCTGGTGATCTCCACCGGCGCGACGACCGACAACCGGCTGTACGCGCAGACCGGCTACGCGGCCTTCCCGTTCTCCAACGGGAAATGGGTGAGCGACAACATCTCCGCGCTGTCCTCGTCCGGCATCACGCAGAACGGCCGCACCATCGACCTCGTCGCGCCCGGCGAGGGCAACTGGGCCGACTGCGCGCCGGCGTACTCGGAATGCCGCAACTTCAACACCGTCCCGCAGCCGACCGACCTCGAATCGTTCGGCGGCACCAGCGAATCCGCCCCGCTGACCGCGGGCGTCGCCGCACTGGTGATCCAGAGCTACCGCAATGCGCACCACGGCGCGTCGCCGTCGCCCGCGCAGGTGAAGCAGATCATCACCAGCACCGCGCGCGACCTCAACCTCCCCGCCGACGAGCAGGGCGCTGGCCTTCTCGACGCGCGCGCGGCGGTCGAAGCCGCGCTCACCGCTCCGGGCTCGACCGGGGTGCCGGCGGGAGTCGCGTCGAACATCTCGCTGTCGGCCGACCAGCTGACGCTGGAAGGCGCGCCGGGCAGCACGCAGCAGGCGTCGGTGAACGTCACCAACTCGGGCACCAAGCCGCTGACGGTCAGCACCGGCACGCGGACGTTCTCCCCGATGGGCACGCAGGCGCAGACCACCGCGTTCGACTCGACGAAGCTGCCGACGTTCCCGTACTACAACGGCACGAACTGGGCGTACAAGAAGGTCACGTTCTCCGTGCCGAACGGTGCGCAGCGACTGCTCGCGCGGATGGCGTGGCAGGGCAGCCCGAAGTCGGTCAACGGCCAGTCGGTCACCCCGGTGGTGCGGCTGACGCTGCTCGCGCCGGACGGCACTTTCGTCGCCAACAGCCGTCCGCAGGGCGGGGCCGCCACGGCGAACTACGCCAATGTGGACGTCACGCGGCCGGTCGCGGGCACGTGGACCGCGGTCCTGTACTCGGCGTCCGGACAGGCCGGTTACACCGGTGACGTCCAGCTCGCGACCACCGCGCAGCGCGCCGTCCCGTACGGCCAGGTGTCGCCGCAGATCCTGGAGCTCAAGCCGGGCCAGACCAAGCCGGTGCACGTCTCGCTGCAGACCCCGGCGAGCGGCGGCGACGCGGACTACTCGATCACCTTCGGCAGCTCCGACGGCCACCAGACCTCCGTGTCGGCCGTGCTGCGCAGCCTGATCCCGACCAAGAACGGACCGGGCTCCTTCAGCGGCACGATCACCGGGGGCAACGCGCGTGCCCAGTCGCCCGCGCAGACCTTCTCCTACGAATTCGATGTGCCGCGCGGCAAGCGGGACCTCGACGTCGCGGTGAAGCTGCAGGACCCGGGCACGCTGCTCGACGGCGTCCTGGTCGACCCGAACGGCGAACTCGCCGACGTGAACAGCAACGCCTTCCTCACCTCGGCCACGACGGTGGGGCAGGGCACCGGGTTGCAGCTCGTCGACGCGAACCCGCTGCCGGGCCGCTGGCACCTGGTGCTCGTCGTGCAGAACCCGGTGACGGGCAAGCAGATCGACCAGCCGTTCACCGGAACCGTCGGCTTCGACCAGGTCTCGGCCAGCGCCCCCGCGCTGCCGCAGTCCGCGTCGCTCGCCGCGGGCAAGGCCGTGACCGTGCCGGTGACGGTGCGCAACACCGGAGTCGAGCCGATCGCCATCGGCGTCGACGCGCGCACGAACGCCCGGCAAACGCTGCAGCCGCAGCCGATCCAGGGTTCGACCGAGGTCAACCTGCCGGAACTGAACTCGGACGCGCCGGTGTACTCGATCCCGCCGGAGACGAGCAAGTTCACCGTCGCGACGTCCTCGACGGTGCCCGCGCAGGCGGAGATCCAGGGTTCGGCGGCGGGCATCGACGTGCTCGGCGACCTGAAGTCCGCCCAGAACGGCAGCACGGTGTCGGTCGCGACGATCGGCGAGAAGACCGGGTATGTCACCAAGGGCGTCTGGTTCGCCGACGTGCAGGAGATCGGCCCGTTCGGTCCGGAAGGCGCGCCTGCCGGGCATTCGAGCTACACGGCGTCGATCCAGACGGCGGGCTTCGACGGTTCGGTGACGTCGTCGACCGGCGACCCGTACGGCCAGTCGGTGGACCCGAACGGCACCGGCGGCACGCCGCAGCTGGTGAAGCCGGGCGAGACCGCGACCGTGCTGGTGACGATCACGCCGTCGGGCAACCGCGGCGACAAGGTGGCCGGGCACCTGAACATCGTGACCGTGCCTTCGCTGCCGACCGGCGCGACCGGTCTGCCGCAGGTCGGAACCGGTGAGGTGCTGACGACTCTGCCGTACAGCTACCGCATCGGCTGATTTCGCGTTCCGTGAGGGGAACCCTGAGGGACTCTGAGTCCCTCAGGGTTCCCCTCACGTACGTCACGTGATGAGCGCGCGAAGGGATTCGGCGTGTGCGCGCGTCATTGCCGCACGGACGCGCGGGACGCAGTCGGCGAGCGGCCCGTCGTCTGTCCAGGCGAGCACGAGAGTCGAATTCGTGGCCGCGCAATGCAATGGCCGGTAAGCGGTGTCCGGCATCGGCCTCGTCGGCGGAGCCGTGACGGTCAGAATTCCTGCCCCGTAACCAAAACACAACACCGCCCATTCGCTGTTGGCGTAGCAGAGCCGCGGATCGGCACCGGCGTCGGCGAAGGCCGCTAGCAGTGCGCGCGTCCGAGGCTGCACTGCCTGGTCGAGAAGAACGCAGCGCTGCCCGGACAGCGCGGCCGGGGTGAGCGAGTCCGGAATGCCGAGCGGATGTCCGGGCGGAATGCCGACCACCAGCGGTTCCGTGGCTACCGACACCCATTCCAGGGGTCGTTCCCGCACGGCGTCCTGACGCAGCAGGCCGAGGTCCAGTTCGTCGCGGAGCAGCGCTTCGGCCAGCTCCGCCGCCGATTCGCCGGCCCGTACCGCCAATCCGGCGCCAGGATTGCGCAGGCCCACCTCGCGGATCAGCCGCGGCAGCACGGGCGTCAGCACCGAACCGATCCGGATCTGCGCCGCGGGGCGCTCCAGCCCGGCGCGAGCGGCGGTCAGCATCCGGTCGAATTGCGGCACCACCGCCGAGGCGTGTTCGAGCAGGAGCTCGCCGGTTTCGGTGAACAGCTTCCCGTCCGGTTCCGCGGCCAGCAGCGCGGCGCCGACCATCCGTTCCAGCCGCCGGATCCGCGGCACGAGTTTGGCCGGGGTGGTCCCGAGCGCGGTCGCCGCGGCGGCCAAGCTGCCCGCCTCGGCGACCGCGACCAGCAGCTTCAGCTGCCGCAGCTCGAGGTCCGCGCCAGTGCGGATCAGCTGGTCCGGGCGGTCAGCCACGGCAGTTCCCCCGGAATCGCGCGCGGACCGTCGAAGCCGCCCCGTTCGTCGTGATAGGCGTCCAGGATCAACCCGGCCAGCAGCACAGCCCGCCCCGCGACCGGACTGTCCTCCCGGTACAGCAGGAAGTGGCTGGTCCGTGACCGCAGGCCGGTGACCGGCCGGTGCACCACCCCCGGGGCGAGCGGGCGCGAAGCCTGGACGAGCGTGACGTCGCCCTGGTAGCGGACGATCTCGTCGCGCGGGCCGGAGACCGGCACGTAGTGGGCGATCACCGGGGCGAACCCGTACGGGCCGCACACCCGGGCCAGGAACTCGCGGCAGCGGTCCGGCCCGGTCGAGGAGATCCACCGCTCGTGCTCCAGGTCGGCCAGGTCCACCTCGCGGCGGGCGGCGAGCGGATGCCAGTCCGGGAGCATCATCAGCAGCGGGTCCTCGGCGAGGTCGATCCGGCCGGTGTTCGCGGGAAGCGGCACCTCGCACTGTTCGGACAGCACGGCGAGGTCGAGTTCGCCGCGGCCGAACCAGCCGAGCATCTCCGCGGTCGACTCGGCGGTCCGGATCTCCGCCCGGTCGCCGAGCCCGGTCGTCTCCAGCGCGCGGAGCAACGGGCCGGACAGCACGGTTTCCGACCAGCCGACCCGCAACGCGCTGTCGCGCTGGGCGCGGTGCTGCGCGAGAGCGGGCCCGATCCGGGCGGTGCGCGCGAGGATCCCGTCCGCGTAGTCGAGGATCAGCTGCCCGAACGGCGTGGGCCGCACCCCCGCGCGGGCGCGTTCGAACAGCGCCCGGCCGAGCAGTTCCTCGATCCTGCGCAGTTCGCGGCTGAGGGCGGGCTGCGGCAGCACCAGTTCGGTGGCCGCGCGGTTGAGGCTGCCCGCTTTGGCGATCGCCTGGAGGTGGCGCAAATGCTTGAGTTCCAACTCCACGAAAGTCCACGATATGACTCCCGCCGGGACGAGTGCACCGGCGAAAGTGTGGCAATCGCCCGACCAAAGTAGGAAATCCTCTTTCCGAACTGCCGCGGCCGTCGTCCCGCGACGGCATAACCGGCAGGCATTACCCGCGCCGCCCGGATCCCGGCACAGTGAGCGCACCAGACCCGCACCGCCGGGAGAAAACGCGGAATCGAGACGAGAAAAGGTGGAGATTTCCCATGTTCGACGCGACTCCGCTGTCTTCCGGCTGCGCCCGCCTGTATCCGGACGTCCGGCACGCCTGTGTCGGGGTGAGCCCGTTCAACGGCTATTTCACCGCGGAACGGCTGACCCGGCTCGCCGCCTGGACCGCGGACCGCTTCGCCGAGTTCTGCTTTTTCGTCCCGGACGAGGTCACCGCCTACACGCTCGAAGCGCTCGGATACCCGCCGGCCAGGGCGAAACAGAAGGCGCACCGGCAGTCCTGCCACGTGCACAACAAGATCGCCGCCGCGCTGCGCGCGCTGGACGTGCCCGACCCGGAGAGCCGGATCCTCGGCATGGCCCGGCTGCGCGAACTCCCCGCCTATCGGCGACTGCTGGCGTCGGCGGAAAACCGCTTCGAAACCGACGGCGCATTCCGCTCCGCCTGCTACGGCGCTTCCACCTGGGTCCTGCAGGGCCGGACCGGAAACGTGCCGGACGAGCGGGCGCTGCGGCTCGCGGTGCGCTACTTCCTCGCCGAACTCCCGTTGTTCGCCGGTTCCGGGCTGATCACCGGAAATCCGCGGTCGATGTTCGTCTACCACCAGCGGGTGCCGTTTCTCGAGAAGTTCTTCGACCGGGAATTCGCGTTCCGGCCCGAGCCGGGCCAGGGTTTCCTGGTCGTCGCCGAAGCCGCGCTGGAAGCGACCGGACGATGAGCGACCGCCACGACGACTATTCGCTGACCCGCGTCCCGGACGCCGCCCGCCGCTCCTGGCCGTCGGTCGCGGTGCAGCGGTTCGGGCAGGTCTCCTCGTTCCAGCAGTTCATCGTCGGCGCGCTGCTCGGCTACGGCATGACGTTCTGGCACGCGGTGCTGGCCATCACGATCGGCTCGGTGCTGCTGGAGGTCATCACCGTGCTGCTCGGCATCGCCGGGGTGCGCGAGGGACTGTCCACGTCGGTGCTCGCCCGCTGGGCCGGGTTCGGCCGGAAGGGCTCCGCGCTGGTCGGCCTGCTGGTCGCGGTCAGCCTCGCGGGCTGGTTCGGCGTGCAGAACGGGGTGTTCGCGCACGGGATGCGCGCGCTCGGCGGCGCGCTGCCGGAATGGGGCTGGGCGCTGGTCGGCGGGGCGGCGATCACCGTGATCACCGTCTACGGCTTCCGCCTGATGGCCTGGACCGCCTACCTCACCGTGCCCGCTTTCCTTGTGCTGGCCGGGTATTCGGTGCTGGACGCGCTGCACACGCACTCGCTCGCGGGCCTGGTCGCCGCTCCCCCGCCGGGACCGCCGCTGTCGCTCGGCGCGGCGACCACGCTGGTGTCCGGGGCGTTCATCCTCGGCGCGCTGATGACCCCGGACATGACGCGGTTCAACCGCACCCGCGGCGACGTGGTCAAGCAGACCGTGCTCAGCGTGACGCTCGGCGAGTACCTGATCGGGCTGATCGGCGTGCTGCTCGCGCACGCCGCCGCGACCTCGGACGTCGTCGGCATCGTCACCACCTCGTCGGGGCTGCTCGGCACTCTCGTGCTGGCCACCGCGATCCTCAAGATCAACGACTGGAACCTGTACTCCTCCTCGCTCGGCCTGGTCAACGTCGTGGACGTGCTGTTCGACCGCAAAGTCAGCCGGGTGCGCGTGGTCCTGGTGCTCGGGGTGTTCGGCACCGCCGCGTCCGCGCTGGGGATCGCCGACAATTTCGCCGGGTTCCTCACCGCGGTCGGCGTGCTCGCCCCGCCGGTCGCCGGGGTGCTCATCGCGGAGTACTTCGTGCTTCGCCGGTGCCGTCCCGTTTTCGCCGCCCTGCGCCGCGGACAGGCGGTCGCCGGTCGCGACTGGGAACCGGCCGCACTCGTCAGCTGGACCCTCGGGACCGCTTTCGCGCTCGTCTTCGACTTCGGGATTCCCACGATCAACTCGGTGGTCGTGGCGTTCGTCTGTCACCTCGCGGCGGGCCTGCTGGCCCGCCGCCGGAACCCGGGAGGAACCGGCATGCTGCCGCTGATCGGCCGCCAAGAGCTGAAAACCGCGATGGACGAGGGCACGGTGATCGTCGTCGACACCATGCCGCCCGACTACTACGCCCGCGAGCACCTTCCCGGCGCCCGCAACATCCCCGGCTTCCCCTACGAGCAGGCCGCGCGGTTCACCGACGAGCACGCGCCGGGGGTGGTCCCGGACAAGACCGCGGCGATCGTCGTCTACTGCGCCAACACCCCTTGCCGCAACAGCGAATTCGTCGGCGCCCGGCTGCTCGAACTCGGGTACGCCGACGTCCGCAAGTACCGCGAAGGAATCGAAGACTGGGTCGAGGCCGGGCATCCCACCGAAACCGGCCCCGCCCCCGAAGCCCCGGCGCGCCCGGCGCCGGTGCCGGTCAACCACCCCGAATAGAGGAGAAGAACATGGGAACCAGAATCCGGATGTTCGCGGCCGTCACGGCGATCACGGCGGGATTCCTCGGCGGTGCCGCGGCGACTCCGGCGGGCGCCGCCCCGGCGTCCTACGTTTCGCTGGCCCCGCAGGACGAGACCGTCATCGACGTCACCTCGGCCAACTACGACCAGGTGATGGAGATGTCCAAGACCAAGCCGGTGGTGCTGGACTTCTACGCCAGCTGGTGCGGTCCCTGTCAGAAGATGGCCCCCTACCTGGAGAAATACCACGCCGCCGACAACGGCAAGTGGATCTGGGCGAAGGTGGACCTGAGCGAGCAGGGCCAGAACAAGGACGTCGCCGACAAGTACGGCATCGAGTACATCCCGACGCTGATCGACGTCTCCAGCGGCCAGGAGAAGGGCAGCCGGGTGGTCGGATTCGACGAGGGCAGCGGCCCCGACGACCTGCGCACCTGGCTGAACGGTCTCTGACATCGACGACCGCCGCCGAGGCTCCCCGAGGTCCCGGCGGCGGTCCCCCGAAGGGATAACCATGAAACGCACCCCGAAAGCCGTCGTGCTGGCGGCGCTTCTCTGTGTCGCGGCCGGCACGGTGGCGCCCGCGGCGGTCGCGGAAGACACCGCGGTGTACATCGTGCGGCTCAAGCCGATGGACAAGGACAAGGACAAGGTCACCGCCGCCGCGAACGCGCTGATCGCCAAGTACGGCGGCACGCTGCGCCGGGTCTACTACTCGGTCTCGCAGGCGTTTTCCCTTTCGCTGACCAAGGAACAGCACGACAAGTACCTGACCGACGCCGCAGTCACCACGGTCGGGGCCAACCAGGTCTACACCGCGGCCGGGACCCAGGACAACCCGCCTTCGTGGGGACAGGACCGGATCGACCAGGCGGACCTCCCGCTCGACGGCAGCTACACCTACCCGAACACCGCGGCCAATGTGCACGTTTATGTGCTCGACACCGGGGTGCGCACCAGCCACCACGACTTCGACGGCCGCGCGCACGCCGCGTACGACGCGGTCGATCCCGACAACGACCAAAGCGGATCGGACTGCAACGGCCACGGCACGCAAGTCGCGGCCGCCATCGCGGGCCGCCGCTACGGGGTCGCGAAAGAGGCTTCGGTCGAGTCGGTACGCACTCTCGGCTGCGACGGCACGGGCACGTCCGAGGAGATTCTGTCCGCTTTGGACTGGGTGAACCTCAACGCACAGCGCCCGGCCCTGCTGAACCTCAGCTTCGCCGGTCCGAGCGGCACGGTCCTCGACATCCAGCTCTACAAGATGACCCAGAACGGCCTCGCCTACACCGTCGCCGCGGGCAACGGCGACGGCAGCACCGGGGTGAACGCCTGCGACGTCACGCCCGCCCGGCAGACCACCGGGATCACCGTGGGCGCCACCGATCAGGCCGACCACCGGGTGCCGTCGTCGAATTTCGGCAGCTGCGTGGACCTTTACGCGCCAGGCAAGGACATTCCGACGGCGGACAGCACCGGCGACTGCGCGTCCAGCGTGGTTTCCGGGACGTCGATCGCTTCGGCGGAAGCCGCCGGGGTGGCTGCGATGTTCCTGTCCGCGCATCCGGACGCCACGCCGGACCAGGTGGCCAAGGGCATGACCGACGCGGCCACGAAGGACAAGGTCGTCGATCCCGGCGACGGATCGCACAACCTGCTGCTGCACACCGCATAACCGGTCGCGGCCGGGCCACCCCGCGCCGGACGTTTTCGGCCCGGCCGCACCGCACTCCGCGACAGCACGACCAACGCGGTCGCCAAACACCACGCGACGAACCACACAACCCGCGCGGCCGGGCCGCCACGACCCCGAGGACCCCGCCATGGACGTCACGGCACCGCCCGGCCGCACCGCGCTCCCCCTCCCCGCCCTGCTGGCCCTGGCCGCCTCGGTGTTCCTGGGCTGCCTGACCGAGATCGTCCCGGCCGGAATCCTGCTCCCCGCGGCGGCCGACCTCGGCGTTTCCCCGGCCGCCGCGGGACAGCTGGTGACGGTGTACGCGATCACCACGGCGCTCACCGCGCTGCCGCTGACCGCGGCGTCGGCCCGGATGCCCCGCCGGAAACTCCTGCTCCTGCTGGTCGCTGGGTTCGTAGCGACCAACTTGGCGATCGCGCTGTCCCCGTGGTTCGCGCTGGTGCTCGCGGCGCGGGTGGCCTCCGGGGCGCTCACCGGGATTCTGTGGTCCCTCGTGGCGAACTACGCCATGCGCCTCGTGCCTGCGGAGCGTGCTGGCCGCGCGCTCGCCGTCGCGATGGCGGGCACCCCGGTCGGTTTCGCGCTCGGAGTCCCGGCCGGTGCCGCCCTCGGCGAACTCGTCGGCTGGCGCTGGGTGTTCGCCGGAATGGCCCTCGTCGCGGCGCCGCTGCTGTGGTGGATCGTGGCGGTGGTTCCCCCGCTGTCCGGCGAGGAACCGGGTGCGCGGACGAGTCTCCGCGCAGTGCTGCGCACGCCGGGGCTACGCCCGCTGTTGCTTCTGGTGATCGCATTCTCGCTGGCGCACAACATGTTCTACACCTATCTCGGACCGTTCTATGCCGGTCGCGGGCATCTCGCGCTGTTGAGCGCCGGGCTGTTGCTGTTCGGCGCCGCCACGGTGGCCGGGCTTTGGCTGGTGGGGCTCGCCCTCGACCGGCATCCCCGCGCCGTGCTCACGTGCTGCGCCGCCGTCACCGCTTGCTGTTTCGGGATACTGGTCTTCGGCGGCCGCGATCCGGCGCTGCTGCTGGCCGCGTGTGCGTTGTGGGGCTTGGCTTTCGGCGGCGCGCCGACGTCGTTCCAGGCGGTCACCGCGGTCCTGGCCGGACGCCGTGCCGACATCGCGCAGTCGCTGACCATCGCCAGCTGGAACGGAGCCGTCGCGGGCGGCGCGCTGATCGGCGGCGTCCTGCTCGGCACGGCGCCCGGCGCACTGCCCTGGACGGCTATCGCGCTGATGATCGTGCCGGTTTGCCTTTCCCGTTTTGTTCTCCAGAAACGGTGAAACGCCGGTCAGCTTTCAGCGCCCTTCCCCGGATTCGGCGGGCACCGGGCTGGTAGCGGCGGCCTGGCAGGCACCGAAGCCCTCGGCACGCAGCAGAATATGTCCATTGTGGACCCGGATCGCGGTCTCGGTCGCGTCGCTCACCGCCGAAACCCCTGCCGCGGCAGCCACCGCGCCGGTCTCGTCCACGATCACGCGCACGTTCGGCCACGCCGACTCCGGGCACGAGCGCTTCAGCAATCCGCGCAGATCCGCCAGCACCAGATTGGTCAACGGCACCAGCTCCCCCGGCTGACCAGTCACCACCACGAGCGTGACCTCGCCAGCCGCACGCAAGGCCTCCTCCACCGCGGACAACCGGTGCAGCCCGATCACCGCGACCACGCCGTCGCCGTCGATGCGCGCCGGGCGTTCGCGCAGAGCGTCGAAAACCTCTGGCGGAGACCAGGATTCCCCGGCCGCCCGCGCTTGCGGCACGATCGGCGGCTCCGGCCAGGTGTCGCTCAGTCCTAGCGTGGGCAACGCTTCGCACGCGCGCACGACGTTGAACGGCTCGCCGAAACCGGGTGCCGCGGCCGCGAGCTGACTCGCACCGTGCAGCATCGTCAGCGCCGCTTCCGCCACCCGCACCAACCGGCCCGACGACGGCGAAAGCCGTTCCAGCGCCAGGCCGAGCACAATCGCGTCGAAGCGCAGCAACTGCGCGTACGGCCGGTGGGTGAGTTCGTCGGCGAGGATTTCCGGCAGCAGGTCGACGCCGAGGCGCGCGTCCAGGTCGGTGGCCAGCGGCAGCCGGGCGACCCACGCGCGGGCGAACGCGCCGAGCGCTTCGGCGGGCGTGAGGCCGGGGTCCGGTTCGGGCGGCTGGGCGGCGAACCGCTCCGCCTCGGCCGCGAGCACGGCGAAGTAGAGCGCGCGTTTGCCAGGGAAGTTGGAGTAGACCGCGCCGCGGGTGAGCTCGGCGCGCTCGGCGATCACGTCGATCTTGGCGTCGCGGAACCCGCGCTCGGTGAACTCGTCGCGAGCGGCGGCCAGCACCTTCGCCCGGTTGCGCTCCTGCGTCTGCGCCCTGGTCAGCCGCGCCATCGTGAGTCCTCCCGGTCCGCTTCCTTGCCAAGATACCGCCACCATTCATATGATGAGATCATCTGAATTGCCCATCTGGAGGTTGCTGGTGTCTGCCCTGGTCCCCGTTCCCGAACTCGACCTGACCGATCCGGCCGTCACGAACGACCCGTTCACGACTTACGGCGCCGCTCGCGAGCAGGGCCCGCTCGCCAAGCTGACCGGCCCCGGCATCCCGCCGATGTGGGTGCTGACGCGGCACGCCGAAGCCCGCGCGATGCTCACTGACCAGCGGTTCGCCCTGAGCGAGGCCAGTTACCAGCGGCCGGACGTGCCCGAGCACTGCCGTCCTTACCTGCGGACCATGCAGGAAATGGAGGGCGCCGAGCACACCCGGCTGCGCCGTCTGGCCACGCCCGCGTTCGCCGCCCGCCGCGCGCTGGATTTCCGTCCGGAGATC
Organism: Amycolatopsis sp. NPDC004079; assembly: GCF_040610415.1. Taxonomy (NCBI): domain Bacteria; kingdom Bacillati; phylum Actinomycetota; class Actinomycetes; order Pseudonocardiales; family Pseudonocardiaceae; genus Amycolatopsis; species Amycolatopsis sp. NPDC004079. The sequence goes on from NZ_JBEXMH010000031.1 coordinate 48,683, forward strand.
GAGAAAATCGTCGCCCGGTATCTGGACGCGCTGCCTTCGGAAGGCCCGGTCGACCTGCTGACCGAGTTCGCCCAGCCGCTGCCGATGGAGGTCATCTGCGCGCTCGTCGGGGTGCCGGAAGCGCAGCGGCCGCGCTGGCACGAATACGGCGCGGCGGTCGTCCAGGTGTCCGGCGACGAATTCGCCACCGCCGTGCCCGGGATCATCGACAGCTCGCGGACTTTGGTCGCGCATCCCGACAGCGCGATGCTCGCGCATCTGACGGATGCGGGCCTGACAGAAACGGAAGCCGTCGCGTTGGTCTGGCAGCTCGTTCTGGCCGGGCAGACGCCGGCGAATTTCATCGCCAATTCCGTGGAAACCCTGCTGGCGCACCCGGATCAGCTCGAACTGCTGCGCACGGAACCGGAACTGTGGCCGGGCGCGGTCGAGGAATTGATGCGCTGGTGCGGTTCGCAGCTGCTGACGATTCCCCGGCGGGCGACCGAGGAGCTGGAATTGTGCGGCGTGCGGATCCGCGAGGGCGAGCCGGTGACCGCGTCGATCGCGGCGGCGAACCGGGACCCGCGCGTCTTCGAAGATCCGGACCGCTTCGACGTGCGCCGCTCGGCGGGCGCGCACCTCGGTTTCGCGCACGGGCCGCATTTCTGCCTCGGCGCGTCGTTCGCGCGGGTGCAGGCGGAGGTGGCGCTGACCGCGTTGCTCGACCGGTTCGCCGGACTGCGTGTCCTCGAGGCGAAGCGGGTACCCGACCCCGGAACCTGGCGGCTCGCCGGACTGACCGTCGATTGGTAACGCCCTCGATCGGGTGAGGTCCCGGCGACGACGCCCAGGTCCGGCTACCGTTTCGCCAGGTCAGCACGACACCCAGGGAGGCATCCATGTCCACGCCCATTCCGCCCGTCCTCGGTTTCGCGGTGCTCGACCCGCGGCGCGCGTGGCCGCTCGTGCTCACGCGCGGGATCCTGGGCGTCCTGTTCGGCGTGCTGGCGCTGGTGTGGCCGGGGATCACCGTGCTGGCGCTGGCTTTCCTGTTCGGGATCTACGTGCTGATCGACGCGGTCGGCGCGATCATGCAGGCGTTCCGGCCGGGCGACGGCGCGCACCGGATCGCGTACGCGCTGCTCGGCGTGCTGGGCCTGGTCGCCGGGATCATGACGCTCGTGTGGCCCGGGGTGACCGTGCTGGTGCTGGCGACGCTCGTCGGGGCGTGGGCGGTGGTCACCGGGATCATGGAAATCGTCGCCGCGATCCGGCTGCGCAAGCAGATCACCGGCGAGGCGTTTCTCATCGTGGCGGGCGCGCTTTCGGTGATCGCCGGGGTGCTCGTGCTGTTCCACCCGATCGCCGGGGCCTTCGGCGTCGCGCTGCTGATCGGGATTTACGCGGTCATTTACGGGGTAACCCTGGTGGTCCTGTCGTTCCGGTTGCGCACGCTGGCGAAGTCCGCCGATCCGGCGGAACAGGCTCAGTAGGGCGACAATCGACAGCGACCGCTTTTGCGAGGGAAGGACCGCCCGATGGTTCAGCAGTACCCCGGCAATTACGGGGAGGACACCCGGCCAGGCATCGACGCGGCGAGGCTGTGGGCGGGCGGTGTGGCCACCGCGGTAGTCGCGGCGCTCGTGGCGGTGGTCGGCCTGCTGATCGCGCGAGGGATCTTCGACGTGCCCGTCCTGGCCCCGAAAGGCGATGGCCTGTGGGGCAAGGCGAGCACGCCGACGTACGCGATCTCCGCCGCTGCTGTCGCGCTGCTGGCGACGGGGCTGATGCACCTGCTGAGCGTGGCGACGCCCGCGCCGGGCCAGTTCTTCGGCTGGATCATGGTGCTGGTCACGGCCATCGCGGTGGTCCTGCCGCTCACCCTGACGGTGGGCATGGAGGCGAAGATCGCCACGGCGGCGATCAACCTGGTGATCGGCTTGGTGATCGCTTCCCTGGTGAGCAGCATGGCGGCCAGTGCCCGGACGTTGCACCGGCGGAAGCGGAGCAGCCGGGCGGAGCAGCAGCCGCCCCCGCCTCCGCCTACGCGGCAGTGGCCGGAGGGGCCGACTACGTATTACGACCGCTGACCTAACGCTTCCGAGCGGTTTCGGTTATCGCGTCCAGCACCCGGGTGGCCAGGTCCGGATCCGACAGCTCCGGCAACGGCCGATCCACCGGCGCGAGCGTCGTCAACGCGTGCGCGCAAGCCCGGTGCACGTCCAACTGGTCCATCGGGTCGGACACGCCCAGCCCCCGCCGCAGGGCCGCGAACAGCCCCGGCAGCGGCAGCAGCCTCGCGCACCGATCCGGCGGCATCAGCGCGGAACCCCCGAACTCCCCCACCACGTCGACCACCGCCGTCGCGTTCCGGGCGACTTCCGGCAGCGGGAACCCGGCCGCGTCGTCTCGCCGCCAGGCCACCACCTCGCCCACCCCGGACGCCACCAGAAGCGGTACCAGCAACGGCATCGTGTCCGAACCGGCTACCACCACTTTCGCGTCGAACGGCGCGACGTGCAGCCGTCGCGAGCGGATCAGCACTGCCGCGGTCAGCACGATCGCGGCGGTTTCTTCCTCGGTGACGACTGGAACAGTCAAGGCGAGTTCCCGTTGCGCCGCACGGGCTTTCGCCGGTTCCGCCCCGGTCAGGTACACCGCCGCGACCTCGTCCGGCAGCGAGCGCAAGGCGGCCGCCAGCTCCGCCGCGTCCCTCGACCGCACGGTGAACGCCGACGTCGGCACTCCGGTGTGCTCCCGGATCGCCCGCGCGTCCTCCTGCGGCCGCGACACCCCGGCCGACGCGCCGTCCCCGACTATCGCCAGCTCAGGGTGCGCCCAGCTCATCGGCCGGACTCGCCGAGGTCGATGTCGTTCTGCTGCGCGATTTCCCGCAGTTCGGCCAATCTCTCGCGGTGGCCCTCCGCCTCGTCCTCGCCGGCGTGCTCCAGCGCCCGCTGCGCCGCCGCGATGCCCCGCTTCAGTTCCCGCACGAATTCGCTCGTCACATCGCCTCCGGTCGGATCGTCCGTCTCAGCTCTCCGGGGAACGCGGGCCGCCCGCGTGCGCGGTGCGCAGGTCGTCGAGCAGTTCGACCTGGCCCGACAGCACGCCGGTCAGGATCTCGCGCGCGACCGCCAGCAGCTCCGCGACCTGCGGGCTGGTCAGCGAGTAATAGACGCTCGACCCTTCCTTGCGCGTGGTGACCAGTCCCATCCGCCGCAGCACCGCGAGCTGCTGCGACAGGTTCGCCGGCTCGATCCCGACCTCCGGCAGCATCTCCGCGACGGCGTGCTCGCGCTGCGACAACAGCTCCAGCACCCGGATCCGCGCCGGATGGCCGAGCGTCTTGAAGAACTCGGCTTTCAGCTGGTAGAGCGGTCTGCTCACGATGCCGCCTCCGGGTCTCGCCTTCCCGCGCCGGAGGGAAGGGTTCAGCAATTGCAAATATTAGCAATTGCCGAACCAGCTAGACACCGGGCCTCCTCAACGCTCCGCGGGACCGAACTCGGCCGCGTGATCGGCCACCCACTGGGCGAAAGTCCGCGCCGGAACCCCGGTGACGTCCTCCACCGTCGTCGTCGGCCGGTCAGGTTCGCGACCGGCCAAGCGGGCGAACGCGTCGAGCATGGCGTCCGCGTACTTCGCCGGGATCCGCTCGAGCAGGAGTTCGCGCGCGGCCTCCCGGGGCACCTCCTCCCAGCGGGTCTCGCGGCCGATCACCTCCCCGATCACCCGGACCTGCTCGATCTGCGTGAGCGCGGCGGCGCCGGTGAGGTCATACTTGGCGCCGACGTGCCCGTCGGAAGTCAGCGCGGTCACCGCGACCGCCGCCATGTCGGCCTCGTGGATGAGCGTCGAGTACACCGAGCCGTAAGCCCCTCGAACGACGCCGTCCTCGCGAACCTGCGACGCCCAGCCGAGCGTGTTGGCCGCGAAGCCGTGCGGTTGAAGGAATGTCCACTCCAGACTCGTGCGCTCGATCGCCTTCTCCACCGAGCGATGGACCTGACTGATCGCGTCGTCCGAGTCGCTGCGCGCCGCGGCCGACGACAACAGCACCAACCGACGAGCGCTTCCGGCGATCGTGTCCGCGATCTCCTGGGCCGGATCGGCGGAAATCAGCGGCCACATCAAGAATACCGAGTCCACGCCCCGCAACGCGGCGCGCAGACTGTCCACATCAGACAGATCGCCGGGAACGACCTCAACGCCGCCGGGCAGATTGGCCTGTTCCGGCCGCCGAGCCAACGCGCGCACGGGAAGGCCGCGCTCAGTCAGCTGAACAACCACCTGACGGCCGACGTTGCCGGTGGCGCCGAGCACCAGAGTCATGGTCATGGGAATACCTCCTTGTGTCGCAATGAGGCTCACCGTAGGTTTTGGGCTATCCTTTCGTAAGTACGAACCGCGAGGTAAGCTCCCGACATGGGAGTAGGCATCGAGGCAGGACGCCGCGCCGCCGCGGACCCGGGTGACGCATTCAACAGCGACTGCCCCGGCCGAGAGGTGTTCAACCACGTGTGCAGCCGCTGGGGCATGCTGCTCCTGCTCTCGCTGCGCGATCGACCGGCGCGCTTCTACGAACTGCGCGACACCATCGGCGGAATCAGCGAGAAGATGCTCTCGCAGAACCTCCGCACCCTGACCCGGGATGGGTTGATCCACCGTGCGGTGGAGCCCGCTACGCCGCCTAAGGTGACGTACTCGCTCACCGAGCTTGGCCGGGAGCTCACGACGCCGTTGCAGGGGCTGCTCGATTGGGTCGGTGCGCGGACGATTGATGTGGTCAAGGCGCAGCGGCGGCATGATCGGCAGCACAAGCCCGCGTCCTGAGCGTCGAAAAATGAAGCGGCACCGCCGATCTCGACGTTGCCGCTTCCCCAGCCGGAAGAACCTCAGCCTTTCAGGACGCAGCAGCGCCCTCGCCGCCCGGTAGAATCTGCGGTGTGACAGCTGCGCCGGAGGAACGGCCCAAACCCATCGATCAGTACCGGGACATTCACGAAATCCTCGACCAGATCCAGCTTCGTCCGGAGATGTGGCTTCGGCAACGTTCTCTGCGGGACTTGCAAAGCATCCTCTTCGGCTATGGCGTCGCCCTGGACGTTCACGGGCTCGATGAGGAGTTCGCGTTGTGGCCCGTCGGCTCGTTCGCCCGATGGATCGAGGCTCGCTTCGGCTGGTCGATGGCCGCGGGATGGGCGGTCGCTATCGAAAAGCACGCCGACTGCGAGGAACCGCTGAACGTGTTCTTCCGACTCCTCGACGAGTACCGGGCCTCCTGAACTCAGCCACTCCGTACCAGGCAGGCCGCGCCTCGCCCCGTCGAGCCACGAGCGCGCCAGACAGGCGATCGACACGGTCCTCGAGCGGCCTGGCTCCCATGACGGCCCGGAAGCGGCCTGATCATGAGCAGCCAGAACCGCCCGGACTACCGGATCAAGTACCTCAGCCCTTCAAAAGCTGCCGAGCCATCACGAGCCGCTGGATCTGGTTCGTGCCCTCGTAAATCTGCGTGATCTTCGCGTCCCGCATCATGCGCTCCAGCGGGAAGTCTCGCGTGTACCCGTACCCGCCAAGCAACTGGACCGCGTCCGTGGTCACGCTCATCGCCACATCCGAGGCGTGGCACTTCGCCGCCGCGCCGAAGAACGACAGGTCGGCATCCCCGCGTTCGGACTTCGCCGCCGCGGTGTACACCATCTGGCGCGCCGTCTCGACTGCCATCGCCATGTCCGCCAGCATGAACTGGATGCCCTGGAAATCCGCGATGTGCTTGCCGAACTGCTTGCGCTCCTTGACATACGCCAGCGCGTGGTCCAGCGCGCCCTGGGCGATCCCGACAGCCTGCGCGGCGATCGTCACGCGGGTGTGGTCGAGCGTCCGCAGGGCGATCTTCAGGCCCTGGCCCGGCTCGCCGACCATCCGGTCGCCGGGAATGCGCACCTGGTCGAACAGCAGCTCACGCGTCGGCGAGCCCTTGACGCCCAGTTTCTTTTCCTTGGCACCGAAGGAAAATCCAGCGTCGGACTTTTCCACCACGAAGGCGCTCACGTTGGCGCCGCGGCGGCCGTCCGGGTCGGTTACCGCCAGCACCGTGTAGTACTCCGACACACCGGCGTTGGTGATCCACGACTTCTGTCCATTGAGGATCCAGTCGTCGCCGGAAGGAGTGGCGCGGCACCGCATCGAGGCGGTGTCCGAGCCTGCGTCGCGTTCGGACAGTCCATAGGAGAATCCGGCCTCCCCCGAAGCCAGCGGCGGCAGGTATTTCGCCTTGACGTCCTCGTTCGCGGCCAGGATCAGCGGCAGGCTGCCGAGTTTGTTCACCGCGGGGATGAGCGAGGACGACGCGCACACTCGCGCCACTTCCTCGATCACGATGCAAGTGGCCAGAGCGTCGGCACCGGCGCCGCCGTACTGCTCCGGCACGTGCGGGGCGTGGAAGTCCGACGCGACCAGTGCGTCATAGGACGCCTTGGGGAATTCTTCGCGCTCGTCGGCCTCGGCGGCGTGCGGGGCGATCTGCTCTTCGGCGACCGCGCGGACGGCCTCGCGGATCGCTTCGTGGTCTTCGTTGATTTTGAACAGGTCGAAACTCATCGGGGATCTCCTCGCCGGAACTCAGTAGGTGTAGAAGCCGCGGCCGGTCTTGCGGCCCAGCAGGCCCGCGTCAACCATCCGGGCCAGCAGCGGCGGCGGCGCGTACAGCGGCTCCTTGAACTCCTCGTACAGCGATTCCGCGACCGCCTTCGTGGTGTCGAGCCCGATCAGGTCGGCCAGCGCGAGCGGGCCCTGCGGGTGCGCGGCGCCGCGCACGAGGCCCTCGTCGATCGCTTCCTTCGTCGCGAAGCCCGACTCCAGCATGCGCACGGCGGCGAGGATGAACGGGATCAGCAGCGCGTTCACCACGAACCCGGCCCGGTCCTGGCACAGGATCGCGTGCTTGCCGAGCGTCTCCTCGGCGAACTTCCGCGCGCGGTCGGTGGTCTCGTCGCCGGTGAGCAGGCTCGGCACCAGCTCGACCAGCGGCAGCACCGGGACCGGGTTGAAGAAGTGGATGCCGAGCACCTGCGCCGGCCGCTGAGTCGCGGTGCCGAGCTTCATGATCGGGATCGAGGACGTGTTGGACGCCAGCACCGCGTCCGGCGCGGCGACGATCTTGTCCAGCTTCTTGAACAGCTCCGCCTTGACCGCCTCGTTCTCCACGATCGCCTCGACGACGAGCGTGCGGTCGGCCAGGTCGTCGAGGTCCTCGGTGATCCGGATCCGCGCCAGCACGTCGGCCGCGGACGCGATCTTCCCCTTGCGCTCGGCCCGGGCCAGCGAGGCCTCGAGCCGCGCCCGGCCCGCGTCAGCGGCGGCCTGGCTCGATTCGACCGCCACGACGTCCAGCCCGGCCCGGGCGCACACCTCGGCGATCCCCGCCCCCATCTGGCCGCAGCCGACCACGCCGACGAGCTCCACGTGCCTCACCCATCCCTCCGGTACTTGGTTTCACGATGACGGTACTCAGTACCGACGGGTAGGCCAGGGCGGGGTGGCCCACCTCACCCTGCTCGCTCGGGCCGGCAGGCGATTAGGCTGGCCGCAGCGTGCGTGCGAAAGGTGGCCCGATGCCCGACAAACCGGCCAAACAACGGCTGACCGAGGCCGCGTTCGCGCTGTTCGAGGAGCGCGGGTACGACCAGACGACGGTCGACGACATCACCGACCGCGCGGGCGTCGGGCGCAGCACGTTCTTCCGGGCGTTCCGGTCCAAAGAGGACGTGATCTTCCCCGACCACGAGGTGCTGCTGAGCGCGATCGAGGCCCGGCTGGCCGGTTCCGACCCGCGCACCGCGACCGTCGCGGTCACCGAGGCCTCGCGGCTGGTGCTGCGGCATTACGTCGCCGAGGGTGATCTGGCGCTGGCGAGGTACCGGCTCACCCGCAGCGTGCCCGCGCTGCGCGCGCGGGAGATCGCTGGCACACGGCAGTATCAACGGCTGTTCCAGGAATTCGTCCACCGCTGGATGGGCGGCGGCGAGGAAACCGCATTGCGCGCCGAACTCATGGCGGCGGCCGTGGTGACGGCGCACAACCACGTCCTGCGTCGATGGCTGCGCGGGCAGACGACAGACCCGGAAGCGGCCTTCGACGCCGCGATGGCGGACACGGTCGCGCTGTTCGGCAACACCGGCGAGACCGAGACGACGGTCGTCGCTTTCCGTACGGGCAAAGACCTTTCCGCGGTCCTGCCGGGGTTGCGCAAGCTGCTCGGCGACGAGGGCACGCTCAGCTGAGCCGCTACCAGGCCTCGTCGAACCGCACCCCGGCCTCGTACCAGTCCTCGTCGCTCACCGGGCGTTCCGGTTCCACCGGTTGCTCGGGGTCGGCGGTGCGGTCGCGGAGGTAGTCGCCCTCGCCCGCCGCCGCGAAAGCGCCACCCGTTGTTTGCCGAGGACCGGGAGCTGCCGCGTGCGGTGCGGAAGAATTCCCTGGCGCAGCAACGGGTTTCGGTTGAATCGGCACCACAACCGGTTGCGGCGTCGCAGCCGGTTTCGCTTCGACGGACGCACCAGGCCGAGCAGGCCGCCGAGGAGCAGCGGGCGGAGTCGCGGCGGCGACGTCCGGAGTGAACCCGGCCCGCCACTTCAGCCGGTCCATCACGTACCCGCGAGTGCCGAGCGGAGCCAGCAACGACGCCGTCTCGTGCGCCGATTTCCGCTGCGCTTCGGCGTACGTGTGCAGCACCAGCGCTGCCAGCTCTTCCGGCGGCAAATTCCGCACTGTGCCGGAGAGTTTCAGTCCAGTGAGGACACCGTCGGTGTTGACTGTGGCAGTGACCGCGTTGTCGGCCGAGGACGCCTCGACCGACAACGCGGACAGTGCCCGGAGCAGTTCTTCCGGATCGGCCACGTCAGTCCAGTGTGGACGGCGTCAGCGGCTGCGACACCGAACCGTCCGGCGCGATGTCGACGTTCCGGTCCCGGACCTTCTTCTCGGTGTCCTTCGGGGTGTTGGAGGTCTCGAAGTTGGACGGGTCGAACGAGTCGCCGGGACTCACGTCGGCGGGCTTCGGGATGTCGGGCAGGCCGTCGGCCTTCTCGCGGATCTTGTCCGCGAGCCGTCCGGTCGACTGGTCCATTCCCGAGCGGATCTTCTCGACGTTGTCGAGGAAACTCTCGAAGATCTCCTTCGAGGACTCCCCTTCGACCCGCGCCGAGGCCTCCGCCACGACCTCGGACAGCCCCGCGCCCGCACCGGCCACCGCGGCCTGCGTTCCCGCCGCCGCGAGGCTCAGCCCGGCACCCGCGGCCGCCGGGGTCGCGACCGCGGCCAGCATCCCGACCAGCGCCGCGGTGAAGGCCGTCGTCATCACCTTGGACAGCGAGATCTCGCCCTCCTTGGCCTTGTCCTTCTGGTACTTCTCCGCGGCGTCCTTGAACGACTTGCCGAGCGTGTTGAGGTCGTCCCGCGCGCCCCACACGCTGTCCCGGCCCGCGACGACGCCACTCTCCAGCACCGAGATCTCAGTGGCCATCTGGTCGTAGGTCTCCGACAGCCGGTCGAGATACGTCTTCACGTCCTCGGCCGCTTCGCCGCGCCAGGAGCCCATCAGTTCCTTCGCCCGGCGCAGCTCCGTCATCGAGCCGCGGCCGAGGTTCTGCCAGATGTGCTCGTAGGAGTTGATCAGCGCCTGCAGGCCAGCGCCGGTGTCCTTGAGGTCGGCTTCGGAAAACTCGCGGAAGATGCTCGTGACCTCGTCCTGATAGGACTCGTACAGGCCGTCCATCATCTGGAACAGCATGAACTCCGCGTAGCGCAACGCCAGCACGCCGTCGAGCGCGTCGTTCGCGCCTTGCCGCAGGTCCTCGCAGATGCCTTCGAGCAGCTGCTCGCGCGGGCGCTCGTCCGAACCGCCGCTCAGCCCGAAGTAGTTTTCCTGGTCGCTCACGTCAGAGCCCCTCCCCTGCCGCGTTGCGCACGCCCATCCGCGCTTCCCCGTCGGCGCTCTCGTACAGGTCGGCCACGCGCGCGAGCGCGACGCTCGCCTGCTGCGTGGTGAAAGCGAGCTTCGCCAGCGCTTCCTCGACCTTCGAGCGGTGGTACTCGTACGCCGCCGCGACCTGGCGCATGCCGAGCGAGCCGCCGAACGCCGTCGTGGGGCCGCCGCCGAACGGGTTGAACCCGCCGAAGATGCCCTGTGGTCCGGTGGCCTCGGGCATGTCCAGCCCGCGCACGCCGTCGCGCGCGGTCTCCGCCGCGTGCCCGGCGTCCTCGACGAACCCGCTCGCCTTGCGCAGATCCTTCACGTCGGTTTCGAAACCGATCATGGGTCCACCCCCAGTCGTATGAACCGTCACCCTACTGAGCGAACGGTATCCTTCCGACTCATCGGACATGACGTCGGTTCACGGCATCGACGTGACCACCGCCACATTCCGGACGTACCGGCTAGCCCTCGCGTACGGGTGCGGACGCCGCGCGCCGCGGAAACCACGGCACGATCGGCGAAACGCGCCGCTGGTAGTCCGCGTACTCCGGATAGCGGCCGAGGGTGATGCTCTCGGTGAAGATCGTCGAGCCGATGAACAGGGCGGTCAGCAGGACCGCGCCGGCGATCGTCCAGGTGACCGCGCCCGCCGCGGAGACGCCGAGCAGGAACACCAGCCACCACTGCGCTTGTTCGAAGAAGAAGTTGGGGTGGCGGGAAAAGCGGAAGAGCCCGGTCTGCGCGAACCGCGGGTCCGGAGCGCGCCCGGCGGCCGTCTCGCGCTTCTTCCCTTGGTGGAAGTTCCACTGCTGCTGATCCGCGAGGGTCTCACCGAACAGGCAGCCCACGAACGCGACGGCCAGCACGATGTCGACAGCGCCCAGCGGCGTCCGATGATCCAGCGCGGTCCACGCGGGCAGCGTGATGAGCAGCAGGATCGCGTTCTGGTAGAGCGTGATGAAGAAGAGGTTGAACAGCTGGAACTGCCACGGAGCCATCCGGGCGCGCAGCACTGCCCAGCGGTAGTCCTCGCCGCCGCGCGCGTAGCCGCCCTTGCGGCCGTAGTTGAACGTCAGCCGCACGCCCCACAGGAACACGAGCGCGAACAGCAGGTTCAGCCTGGCGTCGGAGAACCCCGCGTGACCGGCGAAGATCCCGGCGTAGGCCACCGGGACGACCGACCAGATCCGGTCCACCCAGGAGTACTCCCTGGTGAGCACCGACAACAGCCAGCAGCCGGCGCACACGCCCGCGAAAACCCAGAGGCACACCTGGAACGCGTTCATGACCGCGACTTTACTGCCGGAATCGCCCGCGCGACGCCGTAGAATCCGCCGATGGGCACCACGACGGCGAACCTGCCCCTGCGCGAGCGCAAGATCGACCTCTTCTTCGCGGTGATCTTCTCGGCTTTCATCGTGACGTCGCTGATCAGCGACCTGCTGCCGACGATCGGCGTCGACTTCTCGCGCCCGACCGGCAACTTCTTCGTCGACTCCAACTACTGGTACGCCCACGACGCCGACCCGCTCTTCATGCACCCGCCGGACTGGATGCGGATCGTCACCGGGCTGTCCGCGTTCGCGTACCTGCCTTTCTATGTCGTGCTCGTCTGGTGCCTCGTCGCGGGCCGCAACGGGATCCAGCTGTTCGCGGTGATCTACGCGACGATGATCGTCACGCTCACCGGGATCGTCGTGTTCGGCGTCGAGTTCTTCGGCGACCCGGCGACCCGTACTGGCAATCCGGGCAAGTTCCTCGCGTTCAACCTCCCTTACGTGCTGGTCCCGTTGCTGTTGCTGGTGCGGATGCGTCGTCCGTTGCCGTTCGCTCGGCGGTTTTGACCACTGTGGACAGTCCTGGGGCAGGGACGTGACCGGCGGCGAAAGCACCAGCGGGCCAACCGGCCGCCGAGCCGGTTGAAGAACGACACCGACCCGGCGATCCGCCGCGCTGGCCGTCGTCGGACACATCAGCGGCAAACGGCAGGAACACCACCGTCATCGTGTCGACGCTCAGCAAGGCGACCGCTGACAGACCCCGCAGTCACCCCACCTCCGCACCGGCCTTCCGCAGCATCCGTTGTCGTCGGCTTGTGTAAGCGGCGACCGAACCGCACAGCAGCGCGAGGAGCGCGACCGCCGTCAGTACGTCCGGCACTGACGTGACCAGGAGCGAAAGCACCAGCGGACCGGCCAATCCGCCGAGCCGGTTGAAGAACGACACCGATCCGGCGACCCGGCCGCGCTGGCCGTCGTCGGCCACGTCGGCGGCGACGGGGAGGAATACCGCGGCCATGGTGTTGACGCCCAGCAAGGCGACCGTCAGCACGGCGGCCGACAGCCACGGCGCGGCGACTGCCCATCCGGACACCGCGAGTGCCAGCAACAGCATTGCGGTGCAGACGGCTAGTCGCACCGTCACGCCGGTCGGGCCGAAGCGGCGGTAGCCGAAGGTCAGCAGTCCCGCGCACAGCACCATCGCCACCGCGGATCCGGTGAGCAGGGCGTTCGCCGTGGTCAGCGAAAGGCCGCCGACGCGGGACAGGGTCGGCACCCAGGTCGTCAGGCCGAAGGTGGTCAAACCGATCGAAAAGGCGAACACCCATTGCAGCCGCGTGGTGAGCGTGTTCCGAGCCAGCCAGTTCGCCTCGGTCGCGGGTTGCGCGGGGGCGCCGCGTTGATCCGGGATGACGGCTGCCGCGGCGGCCAGCAGCAGGCCGGTCGGCGCGCCGATGAGCCACAGCACCCGCCATCCGAACACCGGCTCCAGCCACAACGCCGAGCCGGACGCGACCAGGTAGCCGATCGCGGTCGCGACGATCGACAACCCGGTCACGACCGCTCCCCTGCCGCGTCCCGGGAAAAGGTCGCTCAGGACCGTGATCAGCATCGGAGCCAGCCCGCCGACGGCGATGCCCATCAGGAAGCACATCACCGCGTTGCCGCCGAAGTTCGGCATCGTTCCGCACATGCTGGTCGCGGTGAATCCGAGCGTGGCGAGCAGGTAGCAGGCCCGCCTTCCGATGCGCTCGGCCAGCTGGCTGCACAGCAGAGCGCCCAATGCGGTGCCGGACAGCCCGCTGACCGCCAGCAGCGACGCGGTCGAGGCGTCGATGCCGTATTCCGCGCGCAGGCCGGGAATGACGAACCCGAGCGTCGACGTCTTGCTGATGTCGATCGTCAGCGCGGCAGTGGCGACCACCGCGATCGTCCGCCTTCCCCGGAATTTCGGCTGTGGCAGGGCAACTGGGAAAACACTGTGCCGTGTCCGGCCGAGAACCAGCGCGGCTCCCAGGGCGAGCAGCAACGCTGTTCCGGCCACGAACATCTCCGGCATGTCGGCCAGCGCCATGCCGTGCAGCCGCCGGTCGGCCATCGAACCCATCGCACCGGCCGGGTCCGTCCCGGGCATTTCGAAAGCACGGAAAAAGCCCACCGCCGAAGCGACCACAACCGCTGCCGCCGCCACGGCGAGCAATCCCCGCCAGCTCGTCCGGGCCGGCACCGAAATCGTCGTCATGCCTCCAACTTCTCACCCGGGCGGCCGGTCCGGCATCTTCAGTCTTGCTCTTCAGTTTTCTTGGAGGACAGAAAGAATATTCCCCGCCGGATCCTTGAACCACGCGATCAGCGGACCGCCGAGCCGGAAGACGCCCTTCTCGTCCACCCCGTCGAAGGGTTCGAAGGAAACGCCTGCCGCGCCAAGGTCCGCGACCGCTCGCTCGATGTCGTCGACCGGGAAGTTGAGAATGGTGTACTCGGCCGGAACGTGCTTGTCGCCCTTCGGGTAGACGAGCACTTCGCGTCCTTCGGCGAGGCGCAGGCGCAGCATCCCCCAGTTTTCGGTGACCTCGATGCCGAGCGTCTCGACGTAGAACTTCCGCGCGACCGGGATGTCGTCGACGGAGAAACCGCTGAATGCTTTGCTGGTGTCGAACATTTTTCCTCCTTGAGAATCAGGAACCCGGCTTCGGCCGGTAGGTCACCGAGAGAACGCCGTTTTCGAAGGTCCGGGAAGCGGCGAGTTCGAGAGCGACCCGGTCGGAGGGCGACTCGAACAGCCGCGCGCCCGAGCCGAGCACGATCGGGTGGATCAGCAGATTGAGCTCGTCCAGCAGACCCGCCAGCAGCAGCGAGTGCACCAACCGGGGGCTGCCGGGAATGTGGATGTTCTTGCCCGGCTTGCCCTTGAGCGCGGTCAACTCGGCCGCCAGGTCCGCGCCGAGCAGCGTCGAGCCGCTCCAGTCCAGTTCGGCGAGCGTACTCGACACGACGTACTTCGGGGTGTTGTTCAGGAACGCGGCCATCGGCGACGAGTCGCCCAGCCCCGGCCACATCCGGGCGAAGTCCGCGTAGGTGTTCCGGCCGAGCAGGATGGCGTCGGACTCGGCGATGCTGCCCCGGATCACCTCGTCCGCCTCGTGGTTCAGCATCATCCAGTCCGGCGGCGACTCGGTCACCCCGTCCAGCGAAACCGACAGTCCGGCCACGATCTTCCGCACTACTATGCTCCTTCCTCAGCTGACTTTCACCGGGGACGTCGGAGCCGGAATCCGGAAAGCGACACCGGCGGCGAAAAACTTTCGAAGGGGGCCCGGGAGTGCGGTACCTGATCATGATCCACAGCAATCCGCGGTTCCGCGCGCTCTGGGAGGAGCTGCCGGACGAGAAGAAGGCCGAGTTCGGCCGCAGCCACCTCGCGCTCAACCGGTCCCTCGAGGAGTCCGGCGAATTGGTGCTCAGCGACGGGCTGGCGGACCCCGCCGAAGCCAGGTGCGTCACCGTGCGGGACGGCAAGGCGGTGGCGAGCGACGGGCCGTTCGCCGAGGTCAAGGAGCATCTGGTCGGCTTCTACCTGGTCGAATGCGAGAGCATGGAACGGGCGCTGGAGCACGCTGCCCGGGTGCCGGACGCGGTGTACGGCAAGATCGAGGTACGGCCGCTCCGCAACGTGAAAGAGCTGGATCTCTGACTCCCCCGCCCGGTTTCGACCAGCTCCTGCGCGACCTCGCGCCGCAGGTGCTCACCGCTGTCTGCCGCCGGTTCGGCGACTTCGCGCTGTGCGAGGACGCGGTGCAGGAAGCGCTGCTGTCCGCCGCGGTGAAGTGGCCCGAGCAGGGCCTGCCGGACAATCCCAGGAGCTGGCTGATCACCGCGGCCGCGCGCAGGCGCATCGACATCGAACGCAGCGAGTCCGCCCGCCGGCAGCGCGAGCACACGGCCGCCGGATTGGCGGTGCCGCAACCGGAACTGGCACCGGCCGACGACGACACGCTGACCCTGCTGATGCTGTGCTGTCACCCCGAACTCGGCAAAGCGTCCCAGCTCGCGTTGACACTGCGAGCGGTCGGCGGCCTCACCACGGCGGAAATCGGCCGGGCTCTGCTGGCGCCGGAGAAAACCGTGAGCCAGCGGATCAACCGGGCGAAGAAACGGCTCAGCGGCGCGCGATTCCGGATGCCGCCGCCGGACGAACGGGCCGAGCGGATGGCCGCCGTGCTGCAGGTGCTGTACCTGATCTTCACCGAGGGGCACACCGCCAGCTCTGGGACCGCGGTCAATCGGGTCGAACTCACCGCCGAGGCGATCCGGCTCACCCGGCAGCTGCACGCACAGGTCCCCGGCGACGGCGAGGTCGCCGGGCTGCTGGCGCTCATGCTGCTCAGCGACGCCCGGCGGCCCGCGCGGACCCGGCCGGACGGTGCCGCCGTGCCGCTGGCCGAACAGGACCGCTCCCGCTGGGACTCCGCCGCGATCGCCGAAGGACTCGACCTGATCGGGAAAACCCTGGTCACCGCGCGGCTCGGGCCGTATCAGCTCGAGGCCGCGATCGCCGCCGTGCACGACGAGGCGGCCCGCGCCGAGGACACCGACTGGCCGCAGATCCTCGCGCTCTACGACCTTCTGCTCGCCGTCGCGCCGAGTCCGGTCGCGGCGCTGAACCGGATCGTCCCGGTCGCCATGGTCCACGGCGCGCGCGAGGGATTGCGGCAGCTGGACGAGATCGCCGGGCTGGACGAGCACCATCGCGTCGACGTCGTGCGCGCGCACCTGCTCGACCTGGCGGGCGAGCAGGTGCAGGCCAGGGTCTATTACCGTTCAGCGGCACAGAAAACACTCAGCGTTCCCGAAAGACGATACCTGGAATCCCGTGCCGCGAACGGGAAATCACCCTAGCTGGCGACCCTGGCCATCGAAGACGGACGCAAAGAATCCGGGTCAGGCAGCCGCATCGGCACGGTGTGCGCGTGGTACTCGAAGTGCCACCATTCGTTGTCGTAGCGGCGATACAGCCGATACTGCGGCCCGTGCCGCTCCAGCCACGCCGCGCCCTCGCTCGGGCGCACGTCCAGTGCCGTGCCGCGAACGTGGGCCGATTCGTGCGGCGGCAGCACCCGGCGCCGGGCCGCGGTGACGGAACCGGTGCGGTGCACCTCTTCGGCGAACAGCCGGTGCTGGTCGGCGGCGTCGCGGTGGCCGGAGGTGAGGCCGATGAGCTGGCGGTGCCGCCAGAACGCCTCGGTGCGCGCCGCGGTGAAGGCCGCGCGGGCCGGTTCGTTGAGGCCCGCGAGGTCCTCGGCCGGGTATCTCATCGCGAGCGCCCACTGGCAGGCCAGGTACCGGCCGCGGCCGGGCGAACGCAGGAAAGCCGCCGGGAGCAGCGCCACCGCGAGGAGGCGGGTGACGGCTGCGAGAACCCGGGGCCGGCGAAGCGACTCGATCATGACGTTCACTTTCGGGCCCCAGTGTGCGCGCACTGCGCACGGAGTTTGACAGCTCTGTAACAGTTCGCCACGGCGGCGCTGTTACCGAACGATGACACGGCACGCACCGGGCGGGGATCCGGGCCGGGCAGGCTGGGGCCGGGTTGTCCGCTGTGGACTGTCCGGGCGGGCGGACGGGCGGGCTGCGATAGTGGGAGACATGCCGAGGGTGCTGCTGATCGAAGACGACCAGGCCGTGCGCGACGGCCTGCGGCTGGCCCTGACGTATCAGGGCCACACGGTCGAAGCGGTGGAGACCGGCGAGGAAGGCCTCGCCCGGCTCGCCGGGGACCCGGCCGACGTCGTCGTGCTCGACCTCATGCTGCCCGGGATGGACGGCTTCGAGGTCTGCCGGCGCATCCGCGCGTCCGGCGACCTGCCGATCATCATGCTGACCGCGCGCAACGACGACATCGACGTGGTGGCCGGCCTCGAAGCCGGTGCCGACGACTACGTCGTGAAGCCCGCGCAGGCCCGCGTTCTGGAGGCGCGCATCCGGGCAGTGCTGCGGCGAACCGGCGGCGAACCGCGGAACCAGGGCGCTAAACCGGGTCCGGAACGGCACGGCGACCTCACGATCGACCGCGATGGTCTCGTGGTCAGCAAGCACGGCACGGTCATCGGACTCGCACCGACCGAACTGCGGCTGTTGCTGGAGCTGTCCGCCTCCCCCGGCCGCGTGCTCAGCCGCCAGCAGCTGCTCGAATCCGTGTGGGATCAGGGATATCTCGGCGATTCGCGGCTCGTCGACGCGTGCGTGCAGCGGCTGCGGTCCAAGATCGAGGACGACGCCGCGAAACCGGTGTACGTCCAGACCCTGCGCGGTTTCGGCTACCGATTCGGGCCGCTGTGACCGGCTGGCAGTTCCGGGGCCTGCGCACCCGGCTGCTGGTCGCGTTCGCGCTGCTGAGCGTGTTCACCGCGGTGGCCGTCGCCGGGATCGGGTACGTGCGGGCCCGTGACGGGATCCTGCAGCGCACCCAGGACAACGCCGCCGTCGAGATGACGAACCAGCTCAAGCAGCTGTACCCGCTCCCCCGGCGGCCGGTGGACACGGGCGCGCTGCAGTCGGCCGCCGACCGGCTGAACAGCCGGAAGAACTCCGCGCTGGTGACGAGCGGCGGGCACAGCGCGGGCAACATGCCCGCCTCGGCGATCACGCCGGAGCTGCGCGGGGCCGTGCAGGCCGGCCGGGTCGCGTGGCAGCGCGTGGACATCGGCGGCGTGACGCAGCTGGCGCTGGGCTCGCCGTTGCTGATCTCGACCGGCGACCGGCGGAATCCGACGATCCCCTCCGGAATCGAGGTCTACGAGCTGCGCAATCTCGACGCGGAAATCGAGGCGGTGAACGGGCTCGCCAGGAACGCGTGGCTCGCCGGCGGGGCCGCGCTGGTGGTGGCTTTGATCCTCGCCGTACTCGCCGCCAGCAGCGTGTTGCGGCCGGTCGGCGAGCTGCAACGCGCGGCCCGCAGGCTCGGCGCGGGCGACCTCGACGCCCGGATCACCGTGCGCGGCAGCGACGAGCTGGCCAGCGTCGCCGAGACGTTCAACTCGACCGCCGAATCGCTGCAACGGCACGTCGGCGAACTGCGCCGGATGGAAGCCGACGCCCGGCGGTTCGTCGCCGACGTGTCGCACGAACTGCGCACGCCGCTGGCCGCGATGACCGCCGTCACCGACATGCTCGACGCCGAAGCGGAGCGGCTGCCGGACGCGGCGGGCGAGGCGGTGCGGCTGGTCAGCCAGGAGACGCACAACCTGGCGCGGCTGGTGAACGATCTGATCGAGGTCACGCGGTTCGACTCGGGTACCGCGTCGCTCGCGGTGGACGACGTCGACGTGGCCGAGGCGGTCCGGGCGACTCTGCGGGCGCGGGGATTCGCCGTGGAGACCGATCTGCCGGACGGGATCCGGGCGCGAGTCGA
Organism: Amycolatopsis sp. NPDC004079; assembly: GCF_040610415.1. Classification (NCBI taxonomy): domain Bacteria; kingdom Bacillati; phylum Actinomycetota; class Actinomycetes; order Pseudonocardiales; family Pseudonocardiaceae; genus Amycolatopsis; species Amycolatopsis sp. NPDC004079. Next base: position 67,338 of record NZ_JBEXMH010000031.1, read on the forward strand.
TCCGCGCCGGCTGGACGTGATCGTGGCCAACCTCGTCGGAAACGCGCTGCGGCACGGCGGGGAGCCGGTGACCGTCCGGTTGCGGGGCGACCAGGCGGGGATCACGCTTTCCGTCGAAGACTCCGGCTCGGGGCTGGACGAGGCGGTGCTTCCGCACGTGTTCGCCCGGTTCTACAAGGCGGATACCGCTCGCAGCCGGTCGGAAGGGAGCGGGCTCGGGCTCGCTATCGCGTGGGAGAACGCGCGGTTGCATCACGGGGAGCTGACCGCCGGGAACCGGCCCGGCGGCGGTGCGGTGTTCACGTTGTGGCTGCCTCGGGAGGTACGGCAGTGAAGCGATTGGTGGGGCTGATCGCCGTGTTGGTGCTGGCGGCGAGCTGCGGGGTGCGGCCCAGCGGCGTGATCACCGGGGAGAACGCGCCCAGCGGGCCGCCCAACGGGAATCTCGGGCACTCGGCGATGGTGTATTTCGTGCTGAACGGGAACGTCGTGCCGGTGGTCCGCAGCGGGGTCGGCGACGTGGCCGCGGATCGGGTCCGGGTGCTGGAACAGGGGCCGGACGAGGGCGAACGGGCCGGCGGGTACACGACAGAGCTGCCGCCGTCGTTCGAGCCCATCGCCATCGGCGTGAGTGACGCGACGATCGGGGTCAACGTGCGGGAACTGACGCCCAACGCCGTCTCGCAGATCATCTGCACCGTGCTCGAGGCAGGGGGTGGCGGAGCGTCCGGGACCGTCACGCTTTCCGGCGGCGGCCAGAAATTGCAACCCCAGGCTTGCGGCCGATAGCTCAGCCGCGAGGCTTCATCACCGGCGCGAACACCACCGCCACCACGCACAACGCCAGCGGCAGCAGGAACGCGACGTTCAGCGGCACCCAGTGCGCCAGCCCGCCGATGATCGCCGGGCCGGCCAGCAGCCCGACGTACCCGACGCCGACCACCCGCGCCATCAGCGCACCCGACGCCCGCTTGTCCAGGTTGCCCGCCGCGGTGAACAGCTGCGGGACGCCACCGGAAAGCCCGAGCCCGAACAACGCCCAGCCACACAACGACAACGGCACCCACGGCGCCAGCGACGCGATCGCGAGCCCCAGCGCGGCCAGCCCGCTTCCGTAGCGCACCACAGCGACCGGACCGGCTAGCGCGGCCACCCGGTCGGTCGCGAATCGGCCGACGGTCATCGCCACCGCGAACGAGCCGTAGGCCAGGGCGGCGGTGCTTTCGGACGTCCCCAGCCCGTCTCGCAGATACAGCGCGGCCCAGTCGTTTGCGACACCTTCGGACAGCATCAGCGCGAACGCCAGCAGCCCCAGCAGCCACACCACGCGGGCGGGCGTACGCGTCGGTTTGGCTTCCTCAGTGGTTTCCTCGGCAGCCTCGTTCGACGAGTCGAGCAGATACCGGCGGACCAGCAGCGATACCACGATGCACAGCGCTCCCGTACCGCCGAGCGACACGAGCGTCGGCACGCCCGCCCCCAGCACCGCCGCGCCGACGACCGCCGCGATCGCACCGCCGATCGACCACATCGCGTGGAACGCGGCCATGATCGGCCGCGGATACGCCCGTTCCACGACCACCGCGTGCGCGTTCATCGCGACGTCCAGCGAGCCGTTGAAGAACCCGAACGCCGCGAGCGCCAGCCCGAGCGTCCACCAGTTCGCCGCGAACCCCGGCAAGACGACAGCGACCCCGACGAGCACCCCCGCGACGGACACCACGCGCGGATGCCCGAACCGGTCCGCGAGCGGCCCGGTGACCTGCATCCCGATCAACGCCGAGCCGCCGAGCACCAGCAGCAGCGCCCCGAGCGCGGTGTGCGAGACGCCGGTCGCGCGCTCGATCACCGGAATGTGCACCACCCACATGCCGACCGCGAACCCGCAGAGGGCGAACACGATCCAGGTGGCGACGCGGGCCGCACGAGGCAGCACCGGAGGCGGGGAAAGCTCGGTCATCGGGCTCGGCTCCTCTTCGGGGGTCGGGTCCAGTCAGGAACACAGGTACGGGCAGGAGGAACAGGGCTGGGGCATGATGGGCGCGTGGAAGCCGACCTGATCGCCGCCCCGTGAGCGGGGGCTATCTGAAGGGCAGAATCCGCCGCGACGACATCGTTTCGGCGGCCGCCGCGGTGTACGGCGAGGCGGGCTACCACGCGTCGTCCCTGCGGGAAATCGCCAAACGAGCCGGCATCACCCACGCCGGCTTGCTGTACCACTTCCCGACAAAGGAAGCGCTGCTCGCAGCGGTCCTGGAACGCCGCGACGCCGAGGACGCCGCTCGCGAACAACTGACCGCCACCCCGCCCGGCCTGGACGTCCTGCGCCGCTTCGTCGCACTGGCCGAACACAACGTCCGCCACCGGGGCATCGTCGATCTGTACTCGCGCCTCGCCGCCGAAGCAGTCTCCGAAGACCACCCCGCGCACGCCTACTTCGCCCGCCATTACCGCGAGGCCCGCGACAGCATCGCCCAGTCGTTCCACACGCTCGCCGAAACAGGCGAGCTGCGCCCCGGCGTAGACCCGGACTTGGCGGCGCTCACCTTCGTCGCGCTGATGGACGGCCTCCAGGTCCAGTGGCTCACCACCCCCACGCAAGTCGATGTAGTCGGTTCCCTCCGCCTCTCTCTGCAAACTCTCCTGACTGTCCCCCTGTTCCCGAATTAGGCGGAATCCGGAGATCTAGCCCCAGATGGCCGCTAATCGCACCGCCGCTGTCCGTGAGGGGAACCCTCACGGAATCAGATTCCCTGAGGGTTCCCCTCACGACCCGCGACCGGTCCGTGAAGGGCTCCTTCACGGAATCTGATTCCCTCAAGGAGCCCTTCACAGCCCGCTCGCCCGCCCGCTCACCGCCCGCCGGGATGCTCCCCAATGTGGCATTGGGTGCATCTGACGCACCCAATGTGGCGTTCGGTGCGTCCCACGCACCCAATGCCACATTGGGGCGCAAGCCCCCACCACCAACCAACCGCAGCCGACGCACCCAACCAGCGAGGCACCCACACCACCCCCGCACCCCGATACGAAGCCAAAAACGCGGACGGCGGGTGCTTGTCAAGGCATCTTTCCCGCCTTGACAAGCACCCCCAGACCGTCAGCACAATCAACCTTCGGGGTGCCCCACGCACACCAGGGCCGATGTCGCCGCCAGGCGACGAGCCGCCCTACAACGTCCGCACGTACGGATCCCACTCAACGGGCAACGGCCGGGCCACCTCCACCCGGCTGACCACCTCAACCCCCGCCCCACGCGCCATGGATTCCTCAACCGCCACCATCACGTCCAGCACGTGATAAGCCAACTCCCCCGAAGCCCGCTCCGGCGCCCCAGCCCGGATCGATCGAGCCAGATCGAGAACCCCGGTACCGCGAGAAGCTTTATGCCCCACCGCAACCACCTCCTCCGACTCCCAATCCCCGCCCAGATGCACCACCGTAGAACCGTCAAACCGATTCGGATCCGGCAAAACCGCAGTCCCCAGCGACCCGGTCACCTCGACAAACCCCGTACGCCGCAATGCGGAATCAAACGTCAGCACAACCTGCGCACTACCACCGCGCACAAACTCCACCAACGCGCTCACCGTAGTGGGCACCGTAACCGGAAACTCAGTCCCAGCCCGAGGCCCAGCCCCGATCACCCGGGTCTCCCGCCCCCGCCTGCCAACCCCGGTAACCTTCCGAACAGAACCAAACACCTGCACCAACTGCGTCAAGTAATACGGCCCGATATCCAGCAGCGGCCCACCACCGGCCTGGTACAGGAACTCCGGTGCCGGATGCCAGCTCTCCGGCCCAGGCGTCTGAAACAATGCCAACGCAGCAAAAGGCGTACCGATCCGACCAGCGTCGAGCACCCGCCGAGCAGTCTGCTGTCCGGCACCAAGAACGGTGTCCGGTGCCCCAGCCACCCGCACCCCCGTCTCCCGCGCCCGGTCAAGAAGCTCCCGCACAGCCAGCCGATCCAACCCGATCGGCTTCTCCGTCCAAACGTGCTTCCCCGCCTCCACCGCAGCGCGACTGACCTCGACATGCACCGCAGGCACAGTCAAATTCACGACGATCTCCACCTCCGGCGACGCAAGAAGATCCGCCACCGACCCACCACGAGGAACCCCGTATTTCGCCGCCTGCGCCGAAGCCCGCTCCACATCGAGATCAGCGACAGCCACCACCCGAAGGTCCGGAAACGCAGTCAGATTCTCCAAATACGTATCACTGATGAACCCCGCCCCGACAACCCCAACCCCGACAGTCACGCCCCCACCCCAGCGAGATAAGCGAAACTCTCAGCAATACCCCCGAAAACATCCTCATGCTGATCAAACTCCACCACCCGCAACGCCTCCGGAACCGCATCAAGCACCGACCGCATCGGCACCCGCCCCTGCCCCGCGGGAACCTGCCCAGAAGCGTCGACAGCCAACGACCCGTCCTTCACGTGGATCGCGCACACCCGCTCCCCCAGCCGACGCAGCAACGCGGGCGCGTCCTCCCCACCCGCGGTAGCCCAGTAGGCGTCGACCTCCAGCACGACCTCCGGAGAGAGCCGATCCGCAAATACCTCCAACGCGCTGCGCCCGTCGATCCGCGATTCCAACTCCCACCAATGATTGTGGTAGCCGACCCGAACCCCATACCCCGCCGCAACCTCAGCCGCGGCATTAAGCGCCGACGCGGTATCGGCGATATCCGCCGAACTCCCCCACTGAGAAGCAGGAACCAACGGCTCGATCACCACTTCGATCCCCAATTCCCGAGCCGCCGCGAACACCGCGTCCAGATCCTTCCCGACCAACGAGGCGTGCGCGGTAGGCGCGCTCAACCCGTGCGCCGCCAACCCGGCCCGCAGCGCCTCGACGTTCTCCACCACCCCGTACGGCTCCACCTGGCTGAACCCGATCGCAGCCAGCCGCCGCAACGTCTCGTCCGGATCAGCCGCGAACGCGTCGCGCACCGAGTACAGCTGCACCGAAGGTCCACCCATGCCAACTCCCAGCGATAGAGGGGCTTTCGCCAATTTCTACCACCTGGTCAGAATTGACACCAGGACAGAACCGGACGGAATTCCGGAACCACGGTCAGCCGAGATCCTTGTGCCAGATGAGAAAATCGCACGGAGTGGCCAGCAGCGGAGCCAGCTCCGGATGCGGTCCGTCGATCGTCGACGTCTCCACCACCCGGTACCCGAGCCGGGTGTACCACTGCGCGAGAAACTCCTTCGACGGATGCGTCCACCCGCGCGGCACCAACAGCTCAAGCTGCATCCGCGTACACCCGGCAGCCCGCCAGTGGTCCTCCGCGAACCGCACGAGCTCCCGCCCGATCCCCGCCCCGCGCACCTCCGGCGAAGCGGCGAGCAGACCGAACTCCCCCAGATCCTCGGCCAGCCGCTGGATCCGGACCGAACCCACCACGTCCCCGGCAAGCCGGGCGACCGCGATCTCGCCCGCGCGGACCAGTCCGGCCATCTCCGAAGCGTTGGTCCGGTCGGCCGAACCAGCCCACAACCCGGCCTCAGCCTTGGCGTAGACGGTGTTCACCAGCTCAGTCAGCAGAGCCACCAGCGCAGCGTCCTCGGCGGCGGACGGCGGCAGAACAGCGATCTCCGGAGTCGTCACCCCTCCAGATTAACCACAATCAGCTGGCGGCCGAGCCGGAAACCGCGGGCCGTGCCTCGCCGAAGCCGCCGTAGCGACCGGCTTTCGCACGCTTGCGCACCTCGTCGAAATGCCGGTGCACCGCGTGCGCGGCCGCGGCCGCGTCCCCGCTCACGAGCGCGTCCACGATCGCCTGGTGCCGTTTCGCGGTGGCCGGCGCCGACGACACCGGACCGCCCATTTCGCCTTCCGCGGCCCGGTAGACGTCCCAGAACAATCCGGTCAGCTCGCGCGCCAGGTCGAAGCCGGCCTCGGCGCAGATCAGGTCGTGGAACTCGCGGTCGGCCACCGCCGCGTCCGGCCCTTTGCGGCGCATCCGCGCGACGCACGCCTGCAGCTCGCCGATCAGCTCCGGCCGGTGGTCGCGGGCGACCCGGCTGGTCAGCTCCGTTTCGATCATCTCGCGCACCTCGAGCAGGTCGCGCAGCCGCCCGGCGTCGGTGCTGCCCCGGCTGCGCGTGCGGAAGAGCAGCCACGTCTGCAGCGCCTCCGACCCGGCCGAGCCGACGAACGTGCCGTAGCCGTGCCGGACCTCGACGATGCCGAGCGCCTGCAGCGCCTTGACCGCCTCCCGGATCGAGTTCCGGCTGACCCCGATGTCCTCGGCGAGGCTCAGCTCGGTCGGCATCGGCGCGCCGGTCGGCAGCTGCCGGTCGACGATCAGGTCGATGATCTGCTTGGTGATCTCTTCGCTGCGTTGCGGGCGCGCCACACGTGTCTCCCGGATGTCTTTCTTGCACTGGCACGTCGCCATCGGAGGACATCCTACGTCATGATCGGCAACCGCGGCGGCACCCGCGCGGGTGGGAACAAGCCTCTTGACCGGGGCGGGAACGGGACTTAGGGTTCCGGCAAGTCATAGGACGTCCCACGTCCTACTTCTCGATGCTTTCTGGGTGGAACACCGCATCAAGTCAGGAGACGCCATGTCCCGAACCGCCATGGGGACTCAGTTCAACCGGCGCGCGCTGCTGCGCTACGCCGGCCTCGCCGGGGCTGCCGCAGCGGTTTCGTCGACGCTCGCCGCGTGCGGCGGTCCCGCGTCGACCAACAAAACCGGCAGTTCGTCCGGTTCCGTCACCGCGGTAATCGGGTACGGCAACAACCAGACCTGGGACCCGCTGCAGACCGCGTCGGCGTTCGCGATGGCGGCGATCCTGCACAGCTACGAGTCGCTCGTCGAGGGCGACCCGGTCACCCGGGAACCCTTCCCCGGCTTGGCCAAGGCGCTGCCGACGGACCTCAAGAGCACCAAGCTGCGCTTCGAAATCCGTGACGGCGCGAAGTGGCACGACGGACAGCCGGTGACGGCCGACGACGTGGTGTTCACATACGCCCGCGTGCTCGACCCGAAAGAAAACGTTCTCATTCACAGCTTCTTCTCGCAGTGGCTGCAGTCGGTCTCCAAGGTCGACGCGAAGACGGTGGAATTCGGCCTGAAGTTCGCGTTCCCGTACGCGCTGCAGCGGATCCAGATCTGCAAGATCGTGCCCAAGCACGTCTTCGAGAACAACTGGAAGGCCGCCGCGGCGGGCAAGGTCGTCGGCTCCGGGCCGTACAAGATCACCGAGCAGGCCCCGCTGTCGCACACCACGTTCGAGAAGTTCGCCGACTACAACGGCCCGCGCCCGGCCGCGTACGACAAGATGCTCTGGAAGTCCATTGTGGATTCCGCACCGCGCGTCGCCGCGGTCTCCGGGGCCAAGCCGGACGCGCAGATCGCGGAGAACATCCCGCCCGCCAACGCCGAGCAGCTGCGCAAGGCGGGCCGTACGGTCGAGTTCGCCGACGGCGGCAACAACCTGTTCCTGCTCTTCAACACCAAGCACTCGCCGTTCTCCGACAAGCGGGTCCGCCAGGCGCTGCATTACGCGATCGACAAGAAGAAGATGATCGAGATCGGTCTGCGCGGCACCGGCACCGCGGGCACCTCGTTCATCAACCCGAAGCTGCCCGGTTCGCAGCCCGCGGCGCAGGACTTCAATTTCAACCCGGAAAAGGCGAAGCAGCTGCTCGCCGAGGCTGGGGTCAGCGGCCTGAAGATCTCGCTGTCCACAACGAACACCTCGCTGGTGCTCGACTGCGTCAAGGTGATCAAGGAGGGCTGGGACGCGATCGGCGTGCAGACCACTTTGGACTCCCAGGACACCAAGGCGCTGTTCTCCAAACTGGACAACGGCGACGACTTCCAGGTCGTCGCCACCACGAACAACCCGCTGCAGTTCGGCAACGACCCGGACCTGCTGATCCGCTATTACTACGACGCGCAATCGGTCCTCATGACGAAGTACGCGCGCTGGAACGGCGACGACACCACCGCGTTGCTGGCACTGCAGGACAAGGCCGCCGCGGAAACCGACGAAACGAAGCGGAACGGGCTGTACAAGCAGTTGCTCGACCAGATTTCCGAGCAGGCGGTAATCTACCCGATCGTCTTCACGCAGATGGGCACCGCGTGGGACCCGAAGGCGATCAGCGGCGTGCGTGCCCAGGGCTACCCGGGCATCTACCTCAACCAGGCCAAACCGGCCTGACGGGAGGGCACGGAAGTGACAGTCGTCGTGCGGATGCTGGCCGGTCGCATCCTCGCCCTGATCCCGCTGCTGCTCGGCGTGATCCTGTTCGTGTTCATCGTGATGCGGTTCTCGCCGGTCGACCCGGCGATGGCCGCGTTCAACGGCGCCAACGCCACCGCCGATCAGCTCCAGCAGTTCCGTGAGCAGAACGGCCTGCTCGACCCGTTGCCGCTGCAGTACGTGCACTTCGTGTGGCATCTGCTGCAAGGCGATTTCGGCACGAGCGTGGTCACCAAGGAGCCGGTGGGCCAGACCATCGCCACCGCGCTCCCGCTCACCCTCCAGCTGACCTTGCTGGGCCTGGCGCTCGCGCTCGTCGTCTCGGTCGTGCTCGGCGTGACCTCGGCGCTGTTCCGCGGCCGCTGGCCGGACCACCTGATCCGGTTCGTGACGCTCGCCGGGGTCGCCGCGCCGGCGTTCTGGATCGCGCTGCTGCTGGTGCAATGGCTGGCCGTGGGCAAGGGCCTGTTCCCCACCAGCGGCTACGTCAGCCCGGCGGATTCGTTCCCCGGCTGGCTGAACTCGCTGACGCTGCCCGCGATCGCGCTGTCCGCGCCGGTCGCGGCGCAGCTGACCCGGGTGATCCGGACGTCGATGGTCGAGGAGCTCGACAAGGACTACGTGCGCACCGCGCGCGGCGGCGGGCTGCCGCCGGTCGTGGTGGTCGGGCGGAACGTGCTGCGCAACGCGCTGGTCAACCCGCTGACCGTGCTCGGCCTTCGGGTCGGCTACCTGCTCGGCGGCGCGGTGGTGATCGAGACGATGTTCGCGCTGCCCGGCATGGGCCAGAACATGATCCAGGCCGTGCAGGACGGCGACACCGCCAAGGTGCAGGGCTTCGTCATCACCATCGCGGCCGGGTTCGTGCTCGTGAACCTGATCGTCGACGTGCTCTACCTCGTCGCCAACCCTCGTCTGCGGAGCCGCTCGTGATGCGCCCAGTCCTCCGCCCGAACCTCACCGCCCGGCTCTCGCGGCCCGGCGTCCGGTTCCGGCGGCTTCCCCTGTCCTCCTGGATCGCGCTGGCCGTGCTGATCGTGCTCGGGCTCGTCGCGGTCCTCGGCACCGTCGTGGCCACGCACAATCCGGACCTGCTCAGCACCGATACCGGCGGGCCCAGCGCGGCGCACTGGTTCGGCACCGACCAGTCCGGCCGCGACATCTTCTCCCGGCTGGTCGCGGGCACCCGCTGGTCGCTCGCGATCGGCCTCGGCGCGACGCTGCTCGCGCTCGTCGCGGGCATCGTCGTCGGGTCGTTCGCGGCGACGTCCGGCCGCCGGGTCGACGGGCTGGTCATGCGGGTCCTCGACGTCCTGATGGCCTTCCCCGGCATCGCGCTCGCCGCGGTGCTGGTGGCGGTGTTCGGGCGCGGCATCCTCGTGCTGATCCTCGCCATCGGCTTCCTCAACATGGCTCCGGTGGCGCGGGTGGTGCGGGCGAACGTGCTCGCGCAGTACGGCGAGGACTACGTCGCGGCCGAGCGGGTGATCGGCGCGAAACGGCTGTTCATCCTCGCCCGGCACGTCGCGGTCAACTGCGCCGCGCCGATCCTCGTGTACTGCACGGTGACGGTGGCGGACGCGATCGTGTTCGAGGCGTCGCTGTCGTTCATCGGCGCGGGCATCCAGCCGCCCGATCCGTCGTGGGGTTCGGTGCTGGCGGACGGCAAGGACCTCGTGCTGACCGGCGGCTGGTGGGCGACGCTGTTCCCCGGCCTGCTGATCCTGGCCACCGTGCTGGCGTTGAACATTCTCTCCGAGGGGATTTCCGACGCCTGGGCCGCGCCGTCGGCTCGCACCGCGAAGGCGGCTGAAGCGGCACAGCAGATCGAACTGGCCCCGGAGGCCACCGCTGCGGTGCTGCCGCTGCGCGGCCTGCGCGAAGCCGGACAACGACTGGCGGCGAAAGCGCGAGATCTGTCCGGCCGGGAAACCGTGCTGGCCGTGGAGAATCTCGCGATCTCGTTCCCGGATCGGCACAACGGCGTGAACGTCGTCGACGGCGTGTCCTTTTCGGTCCGTTCCGGCGAGGTGCTGGGGCTGATCGGCGAGTCGGGCTGTGGGAAGTCGCTCACCGCGCTGTCGATCATGGGACTGCAGCCGGACGCCGCGCGGCTCAGCGGCGAGATCCGGTTCGCGGGCGACGACCTGCTCACCATGAAGCCGAGCGTCCGCCGCCGGCACCTCGGGCACGACCTGGCGATGGTGTACCAGGACGCGCTCAGCTCGCTGAACCCGGCGATGACGATCCGCGCGCAGCTCAAGCAGTTCACCCGGCGCGGCGGCACCCGCACGCCGGAAGAGCTGCTGGAGCTGGTCAACCTCGACCCGGGCCGGACGCTGCGGGCGTATCCGCACGAACTGTCCGGCGGACAACGGCAGCGCGTGCTGATCGCGATGGCGCTGTCCCGCAGCCCGAAGCTGATCGTCGCCGACGAACCGACGACGGCGCTCGACGTGACCGTGCAGGCGCAGATCATGGCGCTTTTGCTGCGGCTGCAGGAGGAACTCGGCTTCGCGCTGGTGCTGGTGTCGCACGACCTCGCGCTGGTATCCGACATCGCCGACCGGGTGGTCGTGATGTACGGCGGGCAGGTCGCCGAGACCGGTGCGACCGCGGCCGTCGTCGGTGCGCCGCAGCACCACTACACCCGCGGCCTGCTCAGCGCGGTGCTGTCGCTGGAGGAGAACGAAGCGAAGCTCACCCAGATCAAGGGCGTCGTGCCCGCACCGGCGGACTTCCCGCCCGGTTGCCGGTTCGCGAGCCGGTGTCCCGCCGCGCGCGGGCACTGCTTCGAGGTCGCGCCTGAACCGGCGGGCGAAGGACATCTCGTGGCCTGCCACTACCCCGCCGAGAACTCCCTGGAGACGATGGCGGAAGGAGCGTCGGCATGAGCCTCGTCGAAGTCGACGGCGTGCATGTGGTGCACAAGATCCGCGGGTCGGGTCTGTTCGGGCACGACCGGGTCTACGCGCTCACCGACGCGACCCTCGCCGTCGCGAAGGGCGAAACCGTGGGTGTGGTCGGGGAATCCGGCTGCGGAAAGTCCACTTTGGCCAAAGTGCTGGTCGGACTTCAGAAGCCGACCTCCGGTACGGTTCGCTACGCGGGGCAGCCCCTTTCCGCATTGCGTCCGGCCGAACTGGGCCGCACGGTCGGCATGATCTTCCAGGATCCGTCGACCGCGCTGAACCGGCGGCTTCCGGTCGCGAGGATCCTGCGCGACCCGCTCGACGTGCATCAGGTCGGCACGGCCAGCGAACGCGCCGAACGCGTCCGGGAGCTGATGAACCTCGTCGGACTGCCGTCCAGTGTGGCCGACGCGCTGCCGTCGCAACTGTCCGGCGGACAGCGGCAACGCGTGGCGATCGCCCGTGCGCTCGCGCTGCGGCCGGCGTTGCTGGTGGCCGACGAGCCGACGTCCGCTTTGGACGTTTCGGTGCGCGCGCAGATCCTGAACCTGTTGCTGGAACTGCGCGAACAGCTCGAACTCGCGATGGTGTTCGTGTCGCACGACATCCAGACCGTGCGCCGGATGAGCGACCGCATCGTGACGATGTACCTCGGCCGGATCGTCGAACAGGCCCCGGCCGCCGAACTGCCGCACCACGCGCACCACCCGTACACCCGGGCGCTGTTCTCGGCGACGCCGAGCCTGCTGCACCCGGTGGAACCGATCGTCCTCAGCGGACCGGTGCCGTCGGCGACCGCGCCGCCGCCCGGCTGCCCGTTCCACACGCGCTGCCCGAAAGCCACCGACGAATGCTCCCTGGCCTTGCCACCGCAGTCCGGGCCGGACGAGCACACCTACCGCTGCATCCACCCAGAAATCGGAGTGACTGCCTCATGACTGCGCCCAAATTCGCCGGCATCATCCCGCCGCTGTGCACGCCGTTCCACGACGACTTCACCGTGGACACCGCGTCGCTGCGGCGGCACATCGAATTCCAGCTCGACGCCGGCGTGCACGGGATCTTCGTGCTCGGTTCGTCCAGCGAGGTCGCCTTCCTGCCGGACGACCAGCGGCGGATCACCGTCGAAACCGCGGTCGACCAGGTCGCCGGCCGGGTCCCGGTGCTCGCCGGCTGTATCGACATGACGACCCTGCGCGTCGCGGAGCACGTGAAGACCGCCGAAGCGGCCGGTGCGGACGCGATCGTGGTGACCGCGCCGTACTACACCCGCACGCACGTCGCGGAAATCGACCGGCATTTCCGGTTGCTGCACGAGCGGACGTCGCTGCCTATTTTCGCCTACGACATCCCGATGGCCGTGCACACGAAGCTCGACCGCGACCTGGTGCTGAACCTGGCCGCGGACGGCGTACTGGCCGGGCTCAAGGATTCCAGCGGCGACGAGGCCGGATTCCGCCTGGTGCTGCAGCAGCGCCGGGAGCGCGGGCTGGAGCACTTCGCCGTGTTCACCGGCTCCGAACTGCTCGTGGACGCCGCGCTCGCGCAGGGCGCGGACGGTGCGGTGCCGGGACTCGGAAACGTCGACCCGGTCGGCTATGTGCTGATCTACGATCACTTCCGCGGCGGGAACCCGCAGGCCGCGCGACGCGAACAAGAACGGCTGCTGACGCTGTTCAGCATCACCGACGTCGCGCCGCCGCATCGGATGGGCCGCGGTTCGGCCGCGCTCGGCGCGTTCAAGGCGTCGATGAAGATGCGCGGATTCATCGACAACGCGGTGATGGCGCCGCCGCAACTCCCCCTCAACGACGACGAACTGCTGCAGATCAAGGGAAAACTAGCGGAAGCGGGTCTCCTCTGATGGATCGGCTGTACTACGGCGGGGATTACAACCCCGAGCACTGGTCGCCCGACGTGTGGGCGGAAGACCTGAAACTGATGGCCGAGGCGTCGGTTTCGATGGTGACTGTCGGGATTTTCTCCTGGGCGCAGGTCGAACCGCGGCCCGGGGAATTCGATTTCGGCTGGTTCGACACGGTGCTGGACAACCTCGCTTCCGGCGGGGTCCGGGCCTGCCTCGCCACCATGACGGCCTCGCCGCCGCCGTGGCTTTCGCATCGATATCCGGAAATCCTGCCGGTGCGCGCGGACGGAACCCGGCTGTCCGCCGGTGCGCGGCAGCAATTCTGCCCGTCCAGCCCGGTGTTCCGCGAGCACGCCGCCCGGCTGGTGGAACAGGTCGCCACTCGGTACGCCGGGCACCCGGCGCTGGAAATGTGGCATATCGGCAATGAGTTCGGCTGCCACATCCGTGCCTGCTACTGCGACGAGTCCGCTGTGGACTTCCGGCGCTGGCTCGTCGAGCGCTACGGCAGCATCGAGGCGTTGAACGAAGCCTGGAGCACGACTTTTTGGTCGCAGCGGTACTCCGATTTCGCCGAGGTGCAGCCGCCGCGCGTCGCGCCGACCTTCCCGAACCCGGCGCAGCAACTGGACTTCCACCGGTTCTCCTCCGACGCTTCGCTCGGCTGCTACCTCAACGAGCGCGAGGTGCTCGCCCGCATCACCCCGGACGTCCCGGTGACGACGAACTTCGTCGGCCGCGTGCAGAAATCGCTCGACTGGCACCGGTGGGTACCGCACGAGGACGTGGTGAGCCTCGACTCCTATCCCGACCCGCACGATCCGCGCTCGCACGTGGAAGCGGCGTTCGCTTATGACCTCGTCCGGTCCCTTAAGGACGGTCAGCCGTGGCTGCTCCTCGAGCAAGCCCCGAGCGCGGTGAACTGGCGCACCCGCAACGGCCCGAAGCCGCCGGGAACCATGCGGCTGGACAGCTGGCAGGCGGTCGCCCGCGGGGCCAACGCGGTGCTGTTCTTCCAGTGGCGGCAGACCTCGGGCGGCGCGGAGAAGTTCCACTCGGCGATGGTGCCGCACGGAGGCCCGGAAACCCGCACGTTCCAGGGTGTCCGCGACCTCGGCCAGGAACTGGCCACGGTGCAGCAGCTCGCCGGGTCGAGGGTGCGCGCCGACGTCGCCTTCCTGCACGATTGGAACAACTGGTGGGCGCTGGAGCTGAACTCGCACCCCTCGGATGACCTCGACCAGCTCGAAACGCACCTCGCCCACTACGCGCCGCTGTTCGACGCGAACGTGACCTGCGACGTCCTGCATCCGGCGAAGAACCTTTCCGGGTACAAGCTCGTCGTCGTGCCCAATCTGTACCTGATGGACAGTGCGGTCGCGGCCAATCTCCGCTCCTATGTGGAGGGTGGCGGGCATCTGGTGGTGTCGTTCTTCTCCGGTATCGCCGACGAGAACGACCGGGTGTACACCGGCGGCTATCCCGCTCCGCTGCGCGACATTCTCGGCCTGCGCGTCGACGAATTCTGGCCGCTGCCCGAAGGCGGTTCGACGACGCTCGACCTCGACGGCGCCTCCGTTGGCGCGACGATCTGGTCCGAATGGATCGAATCCGAGGGCGCAGACGTCGTCGCCACCTTCGCTGAAGGGCCGCTGGCCGGTCGTCCCGCCGTTACGCGGCACGAGTTCGGCTCGGGTGTCGCGTGGTACCTCGGCACCCAGCCAGATCCGGACGTCATGCGCACCCTGTTCGACCGGATCACCGCCGACGCCGGAGTTTCGCCGGTGCTGCCCGGTCTGCCGGACGGCGTCCAGGCAATCGTGCGACACGGTGCGGACGATTACCTCTTCCTGCTCAACCACAACGCCGAAGCCGTCACTGTTTCCTTGCCTTCGCCCGGTACGGATTTGCTCACCGATCCCGCTCAGCCATCGTCCGAAGTGGAATTGGCCGCGCACGGCGTGGCCGTCCTTTCCGGACAGTTCGGAACGGAGACCAGATGAGAACCGCCCTTCGCGTGGTGCTGGCGTTCGTGCTGCTGGCTTTCCTCGCGCCGGCTTCAGCGCAGGCCGCCCCGCAGTTCGATCAGAAAGCGCTGTTCAACCCGCACCAGGAAACCGGCTACGCGTGTTTCCGCATCCCGGCGATCGTCCGCAGCACGCACGGCACGCTGCTGGCGTTCGCCGAGGGGCGCAAGGACAACTGCGGCGACACCGGTGACATCGACCTGGTGCTGAAGCGGTCGACCGACGGCGGCACCACCTGGTCGCCGCTGCAGGTGGTGAACCGCGGCGGCGGGGACACCCACGGCAACCCGGTGCCCATTGTGGACACCAAGACCGGCCGGATCGTCCTGATCACCACGTACAACAAGGGCCGCACCGACGACAAGGGCTGCTCCGTGCCGTGCCCGCGCACGCCGCACTCGCAGTACAGCACCGACGACGGCCGCACCTGGTCCACGCCGGTCGACATCAGCGCGCAAGCGAAGCTGCCCGCGTGGGATTCCTGGTACGCCTCGGGTCCGGTGCACGGCATCCAGCTCCAGCACGGCCGGCACGCGGGCCGGCTCGTCTTCGGGGTGAACGCCGAACGCAGTGACGGCACCAACTCCGTCGAAAACTACGCCGGACTCATCTACAGCGACGACGGCGGCTCCACCTGGCACGTCGGCGCTGTCGACAACTACCTGCATCCCGTGGGCGGCACCTTCACGCAAAAGCCGTCGGAAGTCAGCGTCGTGGAACTGCCGGACGGCACCATTTACGCGGGCGGTCGCGAACAGAGCGGCACCGACATCGGCAACCGCGACTACGCCCTGAGCCGCGACGGCGGCGAGACGTTCTCCCAGCGCTTCACCACGATTCCCGACCTCGTGACGCCGATGGTGCAGGGTTCGCTGCTGCGCCTCGACCGTCCCGGCGGCAAGCGGATCCTCTTCGCCTCTCCCGCGGACACCGACCGGCGGCGCTGGATGACCATCCGTTCGTCCTATGACGACGGTCGCACGTGGGAAAACGCCGACCAGGGCACTCGGATCACGACGGACTGGTCGGGCTACTCCGATCTGGTCCAGCTGAGCGGTCCGCAGGACAGGAACGCGAAAATCGGCCTGCTGTACGAGGGCGGCGCAGTGGACGCCCGCGACGAGATCCGCTTCGCTCGCTTCGACGAGAACTACCTCGGCTGGAAGCGTTCGCCCGGAGTGTCCACTCCAGACGTCGCAAGTGGACAGCCCGCGCGCGTGCTCGGCGATGCCAGTACTGTCGCCGGCAAATTCGGCAAGGCTGTGGAACTGAAAACCGGCTTCGTCCGCGTTCCGTACTCGCCGGCGCAATTGGTGGGCTCCGGCGACTTCACCTTCTCCACCTGGGTCAAATACGGTGCTTCAAAGGACCCACAACCCATCCTGTGGCTGGGCGGCATGGGCTCGACCGCACCGCAACTGTGGCTGCGCGCCGAACCCGCGTCACACCGTCTGATCGCGATGATGACCACCGCTGCCGGAAGCAAGTCTGTCACCACGCAATCGGCGTACGATGATCAGAAATGGCACCACGTGGCGCTCCAGCGGTCGGGCGGCCAGCTCCGGATCCTGGTCGACGGCGCGGTGGCGGCGTCCGGTCCGGACTCCCCCGGTTCGGTCACCCAGACCGTCTCGTTCCAGCTGTGGCTGGGTGAACGCCTCGACGGCGCGCAGCACCTGACCGGCGCGCTGGACGACGCGCGCCTCTACCGCCGTGCTCTGTCCACTGCGGAATTGGCCACCGTCCGCGCCGGGAAGCCAGTCCCGGGAGCAGTCATGGAGCTTCCCTTCGACCGGTAATTCTTTCTGAAGCCGGGTGGTTCCCGCGGAGCCACCCGGCTTCAGCCGTGCAACGCGAGATACGGCGCGATCCCGACCAGGACCGCGATCAGCGCGGCCTTGAGCGTCTTGGTCGGCAACGCGTGCGCGATCCGCCAGCCGATCAATACGCCCGCCAGCTCCGGAATCCCGACGATCGCCGCCAGCCGCCAGTCGACCGCTCCGTGCAGGACGTAGCCGACGGTTCCCACGCTGGCGATCACCACCGACTGCGCCTGCGCCGCGGCGAGCGCCCCCAGCACCGGCATCCCGGCGACGACCAGCAACGGCACCGCGAGCATCGGCCCGCCGACCCCGACCAGCCCCGCCACCACCGCGACTACCGCCCCGATCGCTCCCGCGACCGGCAGCCCGACGGCCCGCTCCCGTCCCTTCAGTCCGACGAACACCGCCACGACGAGCGCGAACCCGCCGAGCACGATTCCGAAGGCCTTTGTGGACACCCAGGAGTTGAGCAACACCCCGAGCGGTGTCCCCACTACTGCGGCTGCCGCAAGAACTCCCGCGATTTTCCGGGTTTCGGGCTCGCGCAACTGTCCGGAATGGACGAAGGCAGCGCTGCCGAGAATCCCGGTGGCCACGTGCGTGACGATCGCCGTTCCCGCGACCTGCGCCGGGGTGAGCGAGGTGAAGACGAACAGCCCCACGGTCGCTAACACCCCGCCCGGTCCGACCGCGGTGATGCCGATCCCGGCCAGCAATCCGGTGACGATGAGCGCGGGGATCATTTCGGCTGCCTCCGGAAGTCGTTCTCTCGTCCGCGCGCCGCGGCGAGGGCGCCACGAACCAGGCCGCACGTTGTCCGCCGCCGGAAACCGGGGCCTGCCAACCGAATCACTCCCAATCTCAGCACACCTCTCCCTGCGTGGGTCACTCCGCTCCACGCTGCAAAGTCGCCCGCAACGTCAACCGATCCGCGCGAATATGCAGCCACTCCGCGTCCACCGGCCGCCCGTCCGGCAGCCGCGTCAACCGGTCCAGCGCGAAAACCGCGGTCCCCGGCGCGATCTCCAGCAACGCAGCCGCATCCGGCCCAGCGGACACCGCATGGACCTCCACCTCCGCCCGCCCCAGCCGGATGCCGTTCGTCTCCTCCAGCAACGCGAACAGATCCCGGTGCGCCAAATCCTTCCCCAGCAACGGAATCCCCAAATCCGCCACCAGATAAGTCGAGTCCAGCGACAACGGCACCCCGCCCAGCCGCCGGACCCGCTCCAGGTGCACGACCTCCTCCCCCGCCGCCAGGCCAAGTCGTTCCGCGACCGCAGGCGGCGCGGCGACCGTCTCGGCCGTGCGCACCTCGTTCACGACCTCGCCGTGCCCTTCGAGCGCCTCCGCCAGCCCGGACAACCGGTCGAGACCGTGGCCGTACTTCGGGCGCACCACCAGCGTCCCGACACCCTGCCGACGCTCGACGAGCCCTTCGTCCCGCAGCAAGGCGAGCGCTTCCCGCACGACGTTCCGCGACGCGCCGAACCACTCGCCCAGCTCCCGCTCGCCGGGCAGCAGTTCGCCGACCTCGCCCGCGACGATCCGCTGCCGCAGGCCGTCGGCCACCTGCCGGGCCCGTTCCGCCCTCCGCCGCGTAGTCACCACGTCGGCGACGCTACCTGGATTTTGATTACGCCGAGGTTACGCCACCCACATTGACCTGCGGAAACGCTGTGAGCAGCAGCAACAGCGACCCCGTCGGCGCGTTCCGCCACCGCGGGCCGGCGGCACCGGCGCGAGAGTTCCGGCAAGGTCGGAACGGGGAGGGACCATGACCGTCTTCGGAGTCCGGCTCGATTCCGGGTTCAACGGCACCGCGGTCGGCGAGGGCGATCCCGCGCGGCTGATCGCTGAGGCGCAGGAGGCCGATCACGCCGGGCTGGACGTCGTCACGGTGACCGATCATCCGTACCACGCGCGGCATCTCGACGCGTACGCCACGCTCGGCTTCGTCCTCGGCGCGACGTCCAGGATCAGCGGCGCGGTCACCGTCACCAACCTGCCGATCCGCCCGGTGCCCGCGCTGGCCCGGACAGTCAGCGCGTTATCCGAACTCTCCGGCGGACGCATCCGGCTCGGCGTCGGCGCGGGTGCGCTGTGGGATCAGATCGAGGCATTCGGCGTCCAGCGCCGAACGCCGGCCGAGGCGGTGCGGCTGTTCGCCGAAGGCATCACACTCCTGCGCGCCCTCACCGGCGGCGGCACGGAACCGGTCACCTTCGACGGCGAATTCCACCGCGTCACCGGCGTGCTGCCGTCCGCCGCGCCGACGCCGCCGATCTGGACCGGCTCGATCGGCCCCGCCTCGCTCGCCGTGACCGGCCGCCTCGCCGACGGCTGGTTTCCCGCCGTCGCCCAGGACTGGCGCAGCGAAACGGTCGCGAAATCCCGCCCGCTCATCGACCGGGCCGCCGTCGAGGCGGGTCGTGATCCGGCCGCGATTTCCACCCTGTACAACGTCTTCGGCACCATCAGCGGCGGTGCCGCCCCGCTCTCCCGAGGCACTGGCGAACACGGGATGGGCATGCTCGCCGGGTCGGTGCGGGCTTGGACCGCGGAACTGGCCGAGGCGAGCGAAGAGCATGGTGCGGACGGGTTCGTGTTCTTCCCGAACGTCGGCACTGTTGCCGAGCGGGAAGAGTCCCGCCAGCGGTGGCTGCACGAGGTCGTGCCCGCGGTCCGTGCGGCGATCGGACGTTGAACCCGACGCCGTCGTCAGCGGATCAGGCTCTCCGATCCTCGTGCGAGTACAGCGCGCTCACGGCTGCGGGATCGTCGCTGGAGCACAGGTCGGCGAGGTCCTTCACCGCGAAGTGCCGACAGGTCCCGACCACGCGCTTCTCAGGTACGCGAGCAGTGGTCAACGGCACCGGGTCCAACGCGAGCAACCGGCGGCCACCGATCCCAGCCAGTCACCGGCCGATGTCGCGCTGGTTTCACCGCCGCGGCGTCCCCCGGGACACCGCGGCGGGACTGCGCCGGACGCCTCAGCAAATGCTCCCCAGGCTCGACGTCCACCCCCACCACATCCCGTACTCGGCGAGATTCCCCGCGTCGTTCAGGTGCACGTTGTCGGCCAGCCACGGGCTCGGGTTGGGCAGATTCGCCGACCCCGCGGGCGGGATGTACTGCCGCAGATCGACCAGCGCGGTGCCCTTCTCGACCGCCGTCTGGTAGATCGACGTCGCGTACTGCGACCAGAAGTACTTCTGCGTCTGGCCGCCCCACGGGTTGGGCGTCCACTTCAGCTCGGCGTAGATCGACAGCAGGATGTCGACCCCGGGCCGGGCGGTGCGGATGTTGTCGATGACCTTGCCGAGGTTCGCCTTGAAGACCGCCGGGTCGGCCTGCGAGATCAGCTCGTTGCCGCCGAGGTCGACGAGGACCAGGTCGGGCTGGCGTTGCGTGATGTCGGCGAGCGCGCCGGTCGTGTCGGGCCAGCGGCCGCCGGGGAGGTAGTCGGTGGCCATCGCGCCGTTGTGCGCGTAGTTCTTCGTCGTGGTGTTCCACTGCGCGTGCAGGTCGTTGGCGATTTTCGTGGTCCAGCCGTAGGTCGTCGGCGCGTAAGTGTCCGTAGCGGACTTGTAGCCCGTGGTGCCGTAACCGGTGTCGGCCGACGTGCCGAGGATCGCGACCTGCTCCTTTTTGGTGCACCAGGTGCTGGTCTGACCCGCGTCGGCGGTGACGGCGGGGGACATCGCGATGCCGAGGCCGACCAGGGTCAGCAACGCCGCGATACGGGCTTTTCGCATGGGGGCCGGGCCTTTCCGGAAGTGATGATCTGCGGATGTGTCGCCGCGACGGCCCCGCGCGTTACCGCCGCGCGGAAACCGAAACCGGGATGCGGGGAGCATCACGGTTCTGGCAGTCTCGAGGAGGTGAAGATCCTGTTCGCGTCCGCGCCCGGGTACGGGCTCACGCTGCCGCTGATCCCGGTCGTCTGGGCCGCCCGCGCCGCCGGGCACGACGTCCTGCTGGCCACCACCGCGGAGATCGCCGAGGTGTCCGCGCGCGCCGGGCTGCCGGTCGTCGACGTGTTCCCCGGCCGCGACGTCTGGACGGACCTGCTGGCCACGATCAAGGACGGGGCCGCGCCGGATCCGGACGAACCCGAGGAGTACCGGATCGCGCGGCAGCACCAGGGTCCGTTCGGCCTCTTCACCGCCGCTATGACCGAGGGCACGATCGAAGCCGGCCGGGCGTTCGGCGCTGACCTCGTCGTCTACCCGTCCGACCACGGCACCGGCGCGCTCGCCGCGGCCGCGCTCGGCGTGCCCGCGCTCGAGGTCGGCAACCGGATCTCGTGGTCGGCCCGGGACCTCTCGTGGCGCACCGAGCACGCCGACTTCCTGGACAGCGACCTCGTCACGCTGATGCGCGAGAAGCTCGGCATCGGCGACGCCCCGGTGAAGGTCATCGCCCGGATCGACCCGCGCGCGCCGAGCATGGGCGGCCTGCGCGCGGACGAGGAGCCCGCCGACGAACGCGACGGCGCGCCGTGGTGGCCGATGCAGTTCGTGCCCTACAACGGCGGGTCGGTGCTGCCGGAGTGGGCGCTGCGGAAGCCGGAACGGCCTCGGGTGGCGGTCACGCTGGGCACTGTCGTGCCGGCGATGTCGGGGATCAGCAGCCTGAAGGTGGTGCTCGACGCGCTCGGCGGGATGGACGTCGAGGTCATTCTCGCGGCGGGCGCCGCTGATGTGAGCGAACTGGGCGAACTTCCGGAGAACGTCCGCTCGGTGGGGTACTTGCCGCTGTCGGCGTTCTTGCCGGAGTGTTCGGCGATTGTGCATCACGGCGGATCCGGGACTACTGCCGCGCCGCTGTTCTACGGGGTGCCGCAATTGGTGCTGCCTAGTTTCGCGGACAATCCGATGTCGGCGGAGCGGGTGGTCGAGCGGGGCGTCGGGCTGAGCCATGATCCGTCTACTGTGGACGTGGAGACGCTGCGGAAACTGGTGCGGCGACTGTTCGAAGAAGATTCCTTCGCGGTGGCCGCGGCCGAGGTGCGCGCGGAGATCGCCGGGCAGCCGAGCCCTTCCGACGTCATCGCGCGCGCCGTCGCCGCGTTGGGCTGAACCGGGGCCGTCACCGCGGGCCGGGCGCGGTGTACCGGGCCCGGCCGAAGCCCAGAATCAGGTAGCCGATGATCGAGAACACGAACAGGCCGAAGAACCCGAAGACGCCGCTCTTGCCGAACGCCCTGGCGATGTCGAGCGACACGACGATGACGACCACGAGGTTGACCAGCGGGACGAGCAGCAGGAGCAGCCACCACCCGGAGCGGCCGGCGACCTTCAGCCAGACGTAGACGTTGTAGATCGGGATGATCGCCGCCCAGCCGGGGTATCCGGCCTTGGCGAACACCAGCCACAGCGCGACGATCGTGAGGACCGTGACGACCACCCCGCCCGAACCGAAGCCGAGTGCCGGGTTGAACGAGGTCTCTTGGTTCACAGTGCGGGAGTCCTTTTCGAAGTGCCTGCCGGACGTGTGACTTTAACGTCGCGGGGCGGGCACGGCAGGACGGACTGCGGCCGCGCTTCGGTTACTGACCGAATGTGCCCGGCAATCGGGACAACGGGGCAGCGCCACCCTCCGCTAGATCGCGGTTTCTCCCTTGCCCAGAACCACAATCCCGAAATCGCTCACGTGGTAATGGCTGCGGTCCCGGGCCAGGTCCACCCCGATGTGCGCCCCCGGCGGGACCACCACGTTCTTGTCCAGAATCGCACGCCGCACCACCGCGCCGCGGCCGACTCGCGCACCGTCCAGCAGCACCGAACCCTGCACCACGGCGCCGTTCTCGATGAAAACGTCCGGCGACAGCACCGAATCCACCACCTGCGCACCGGAAATGATGCAGCCGTTGCTGACGATCGACTGGGTCGCCGTGCCGCCCTCCACGAACTTCGCCGCCGCGCGCTGGCCGGGATGGGCCAGGATCGGCCATTTCCGGTTGTACAGGTTGAAAATCGGCTGCGTCGAGATCAGGTCCGTGTGCGCGTCGTAATAACTGTCGATCGTTCCGACATCACGCCAGTAGCCGTGGTCCCGGCCGGTTTCGCCCGGCACCACATTGCCGTTGAAGTCGTAAACCGCGGCCTCGGATTTCTCCACCAGCGCCGGGATGATGTCGCGGCCCATGTCGTGTTTGGACGCCGGGTTCTTGGCGTCCGCGTGCAGCGCGTCGAGCATCACCTGCGTCGTGAAGACGTAATTGCCCATCGACACATACGATTCGTCCGGCGAATCCGGCAGGCCCGGCGGGTCCTCGGGCTTCTCCAGGAACGCGTCGATCTTCGTCCCGTCCCCGGTGCTGATCACGCCGAACGAACGGGCCTCCGCGCGCGGCACGCGGATTCCGGCGACCGTCACGCCCGCGCCGGACGCGATGTGCGCGTCGATCATCTGCCGCGGGTCCATCCGGTAGATGTTGTCCGCGCCGAACACCGCGATGTACGCGGGCGATTCGTCGTGCACGAGGTTCAGGCTCTGGTGGATGGCGTCCGCGCTGCCCTGGAACCAGCGCGGGCCGAGCCGCTGCTGCGCGGGCACCGGCGTGACGTACTCGCCGGTCAGCGACGACAGCCGCCACGTCGTCGAGATGTGCCGGTCCAGCGAATGCGATTTGTACTGCGTCAGCACGCAGATCCGGCGGATCCCGCCGTGCACCAGGTTGGACAGCACGAAGTCGATCAGCCGGTGCACGCCGCCGAACGGGACCGCGGGTTTCGCGCGGTCGGTGGTCAGCGGCATCAGCCGTTTGCCCTCGCCGCCGGCGAGGACGATCCCCAGCACATCGGATCCGTCGATCACGAAACCCTCCCGCACGCCTCGTAAACCCCGACCGTCGCGGCGGCGATCGCTGCCCAGCCGAACTCTCCCACCGCGCGGTCCCGTCCGGCGAGGCCCAGCCGGGTGGCGCGGGCGCGATCGGCGGCGAGGTCGTTGATCCCGCGCGCGAGCCCGGCCTCGAAAGCGCCGGGCTCGGACTCGTCGTAATGCACCAGCACCCCGGTCTCGCCGTCGGCGACCACCTCCGGGATGCCGCCGACGTCGCTGGCGACGACCGCGGTGCCGCACGCCATCGCCTCCAGGTTCACGATGCCGAGCGGCTCGTACACCGACGGGCACACGAACACCAGCGCGTGCGTCAGCAACTGGACGACTTCGTTGCGCGGCAGCATTTCCGGGATCCAGTGCACGCCGGACCGGTTTTCCTGCAGGTCCGCGACCAGCCCGCGGAACTCCGCGTCCAGCTCCGGCGTGTCCGCGCCGCCCGCGCACAGGATCAGCTGCACGTCTTCGTCCAAAGCGGCGCCGGCGCGCACGAGATGCGGCACGCCTTTCTGCCGCGTGATCCGGCCGACGAACAGCGCGTACGGCCGGTTCGGATCGATGCCGTGCTTCTCGAGCACATCAGTGCCGGGATCGGGTTGGTACAGCTCGGTGTCGATGCCGTTGCGCACCACGTGCACCCGCGCGGGATCGACGTTCGGGTACGCGGCGAGCACGTCGCGCCGCATGCCGGAGCTGACGGCGATGATCGCGTCCGCGGCCTCGTACGCATCGCGTTCGATCCACGACGACACGCGGTAGCCGCCGCCGAGTTGCTCGGCCTTCCACGGCCGCAGCGGTTCGAGCGAATGCGCGGTGATGACGTGCGGGATGCCGTGCGCGAGCTTCGCCAGATGACCGCCGAGGTTCGCGTACCAGGTATGACTGTGCGCGAGATCGTGGCCGGCGAGCGCGTCGGCCATCGAGACCGCGATGTCCATCGTGGCGAACGCGGGCTGGGCGTAACCGTGCGCGTCGCGGTGCCCGTGCGCGCCGTCCGGGCGGTCGGGGCCCCAGCAGTGCACGTCCAGGTCGACCAGCGACCGCAGTTCCCTTGCCAGGAACTCGACGTGCACCCCCGCTCCCCCGTACACGTCCGGCGGGTACTCCCGGGTGAGCAGGCCGACCTTCATGCGTCGACCCTAGACGGCCCCACCGGCCGCACGCAGTACGGAAAGCGGGCGAATCCGGTTCGCCGCTCAGTGTTCGCGCAGTCCCACCACGACTGTCGCGCCGAGTTCGTCGTCCTCTTCGACGGACGCGGCCAGCCCGGCCCGGCGCACCTCGGCGACAGCGGCGGCCGATTGGCGTTCGCTGGCCTCGAAAAGCACGTGCCCGCCCGGCGCGAGCCACGCCGGGGCCTCGGCGACGACGCGACGGAGCACGTCGAGACCGTCGGATCCCCCGTCGAGTGCGACGCGGGGTTCGTGGTCGCGCGCCTCGGGCGGCATGAGCGCGACGTCGTCGGTCGGGACGTACGGGACGTTCGCGATCAGCACGTCCACCCGGCCGCGCAACCGTTGCGGAAGCGGGGAGTAGAGATCGCCTTTGTAGACCTCACCAGGCACGTTCTGCCGAGCGCAATCGACCGCGGCGGGCTCGACGTCGGCGGCGTGCAGCTCGATCCCGGGCACCTCGGCCGCGACCGTCGCGCCCAGTGCACCGGAGCCGCAGCACAGATCGAGCACCACTGCTTTGTCTTGCGCGAACCCGACGGCCAGCCGCACGAGCAACTCGGTGCGGTGCCGGGGCACGAAAACGCCCGGCGCGACGACGAACCGGCGACCGGCGAACTCCGCCCAGCCGAGGATGTACTCCAGCGGTTCCCCGGCGACCCTCCGCTCGACCATCCCGGCCAGATCGCCCGGTTGGCCCAGCAGAAGCCGGGCCTCGTCCTCGGCGAACACGCATCCGGCGGCCCGCAAGCGCGCGACGACCTCGACGAAATCCACTACGCCTCCACCTTGCTGAAGCCTCGTGAGTGGCGATGCCGGTTCTAACCGGCACAAACACGCACGAGCCCTACGGCACCACGACGACCGGCCACGTCGCGGCGCGCACCAGCCGGTTGCCGACCGAGCCGACGAGCCGGTGCCCGCCCTGTTCGGACGCGCCGACCACGACCATGTCCGCGTTCACCTCCTGCGCGGCCTGGCGCAGTTCGGGGAAGGTTTCGCCGCGACGGACCACGAACGTGACCGGCACCTGCAGGTCGGCCGCCCGGTCGCGCAGTTCCGCGCGCAACTGCTCGATCTCTTCCTCGAAGGTCTGCTGCTGCACGTCGACGACTGCGGCCGCAGCGAGCCCGGTCCACACCGTCGGCGCCGCCACGTACACCACGACCAGCCGCGCGCGCTGCCTCCGGGCGAGACCGCCGCCGTAGGCCGTCGCCCGCAGTCCGGTCGGCGACGTGTCCGCGCCGACCAGGATCACGCGCGGTCCGTCGGTGCCCCGTTCGTACGGGCCCGGGTCCCAGCTGGGTCCGTATTCCTCGACCAATTGCTCCACTCGGCCCATTATGTCCGGGGCGCCGGAACCCGCCCGGCCGCGTCCGCTGTCGGCACGGAAAACGCCGCAAGAAAATTCCCACCTGGTTGGATTTCCGGTCCTTCGGAGTACCCCAGGCCTCTCTTGCCTGGTAGCGTCCCCGCAACCTGAACACACGCGTCCGGGAAGGACCGGGGAGCCCACACGCGTGCGGCGGCGAGGCGGATCGCGATGCGAGACGATGTAGTCGAGGCGAGTGCGGTGGTCGGGCACTCGCCCGAACAGGTGTGGCAGATCGTCGGCACCCCGGAGCTGTACCCGAGGTTCGTCCCGGCGATCAGCTGGTGCGAGGTCACCGTGCCCGCCGAACGCGGCCGCGGCCCGCACTGCCTGATCCGGCTGGCCCCGGACCGGGAAACCATGGTCGAGGGCACCGTCCACGCGGCGGTGTACCGGCCGGGCGAGCACGTCGTCTGGTGCGGGCTGCCGGACGAGCGGACGTGGGTGTCGATCGAATTGCGCCCGGTCCCGCGCGGCGGCACCGAGATCGTGCTGCGGATGATGCTCCCGTCGCTGCCGCCGGAACACTCCGGACTGCTCGCGCGCGGCACGGCGAAAAGCCTGCTCAAACAGCTGTCGAAGCGGATCGGGCAGCAGCTGTCCGGCCTGCCGGGCGACCCGCCGGAGCACGAGCCGGCGACGGCCCTGCGCACGGCGAACACGCTGGTCCGAGCCGGCGTGCTGGCCGCCGGACGGCCGGACAAAGTGGTCAAGCAGCTCAGTTCGTTCGCCCGCTGGGGCGCGACGCTGGCCGGCGGGTACCTCGCCGCGACCGCCCGCGGCGCCGACGACGTCGCGGTGCACGACGAGCGCAACTCCCGCACGTTCGGCGAGATCGACGAACGCAGCAACCAGCTGGCCAACGCACTGGCCGCGCTCGACGTCGAGGCTGGTTCGCGGGTCGCGCTGATGTGCCGCAACCACGCGGCGATGGTCGAGGCCTTCGTCGGATGCAGCAAGCTCGGCGTCGACGTCGTCCTGCTCAACACCGGCCTCTCCCCCGCCGCGGTCGAAGAAGTACTGACGCAGCACCCGCCCGCCGCGGTCCTCGCCGACGACGAGTTCGCGCCGATCATCGCGTCAGTGCCCGGCGAGTTCCCGCGCGTGAGCACGTGGGACGACGCCGATCAGGGCTACCGCACACTGGACGAGCTGCTCCAGGACGCCCCCACGACGCGGCCGAAGCCGAGCGAACGCGAGGGCCGGATCGTCGTGCTGACCTCGGGCACCACCGGAGCCCCGAAGGGCGCGCGCCGTCCGACGCCGAAAGGCGTGAGCACGTCGGCGACCGTTTTGTCGCGAATCCCGTTGCGGGCCAGGGACAAGATCGCCGTGGCCGCCCCGCTGTTCCACAGCTGGGGACTGGCCGCGATGCAGCTCGGCATGGCGCTGCGCGCGGAACTGTCGCTGATCCGCCGGTTCGACGCGGAGCACACGCTGCGCACGATCGCCGAACACCGCTGCGACGCGCTGTTCGCGGTGCCGATCATGCTGCAGCGGATCCTCGACCTGCCCGAACGCGTGCGCAACCGGTACGACCTGTCGTCGCTGCGGATCGTGGCGAGCAGCGGGTCGGCGATGCCGGGCGCGTTCGTGACGTCGTTCATGGACACCTTCGGCGACGTCCTCTACAACTTCTACGGCTCCACCGAGGTGTCCTGGGCGAGCATCGCCGACCCGGCGGACCTGCGCGCCGCGCCGACCTCCGCCGGCCGCTGCCCGCCCGGCACCCAGGTCGCGATCCTGGACGAGGACCGCCGCCCGGTCCCGCCCGGCGACGAGGGCCAGATCTTCGTCGGCAACGACATGCTCTTCGACGGCTACACCAACGGTTCCAGCGTCCCGCGCGCCCACGACCTGATGGCCACCGGCGACGTCGGCTACCAGGACGCGTCGGGTCGGCTGTTCGTGACCGGGCGGGCCGACGAGATGATCGTGTCCGGCGGCGAGAACGTGTTCCCGCGTCCGGTCGAGGAAGCCTTGGCCGCGCTGCCCGGTGTTTCCGACGCGGCCGTGGTCGGTGTTCCGGACGACGAGTTCGGCCAACGCCTTGCCGCGTACGTCGTGCTCCGCCACGGCGCGCGCATGCACGCCGAGGACGTCCGGCACTACATCCACCAGAAACTCGCCCGGTTCGCGGTGCCGCGCGACGTCTACTTCGTACCCGAACTTCCCCGCAACGCCACCGGAAAGATCGTGAAGCGGCTCCTCAACGACGACCTCTGGCCCATCGCCCAGGGATAACTCAAAGTCTGGCCAACTGCCCCTGCTGCGGACCCGGCCGCCGCGACCTGCCATGCCACCGCCTCCGGAACCGGGTCGGAGCAGGTCGACGCGCGTTCGAAGATCTCGAGCGCCTCTTCCGGGAAATACCGATCGAGCCGCACCCGGCCCAGTGCGATCCACCTGGCCGGATCGTCCGGGAAATCCCGGACCGCCCGCCGGCCCAGCTCCTCCGCTTCGCTCAGTTTCCAGTCGTCGCGCAACTGGTCGATGGCCTCGGCGCTGGCCGGTTCCGCCACTGGAGCGTCCTTCCCTCGAGAAGTCCGGACAGCGTGCTGCCCGTTGTCTGAGACACGGTGAAACAGACGCCCCGCGCCTCCCGGCTGTTACGGCCCCAGCGAGCGCCCAGCCGCCCGTCCCACCGCCTCCGCCAGCGCGGCCAGCGACGGCGAGTCGAGCTTCCACTGCTGCCAGTACAGCGCGACGTCCACCGCCCGATCCGGCGCGAGGTCGACCAGTTCCCGCCCGGACAGCTGGAGGTCCGGCACCATTCCCCACCCCAGCCCGGCCGCCACCGCGTCCACAAAGGACACCGACGCCGGGATGTAGTGCCGGACCCGGCCCGGCAGTGTGCGGCGGGTCAGCCGACGCAGGAACCGGTCCTGCAGATCGTCTTTTCGATCGAACAGCACCGCGGGCGCGGCAGGCAGCCGCTCCGCCAGCGAGCCGCCGTCCAGCCAGCGCCGCACGAACTCCGCGGACGCCACCGCGCGGTATCGCATCGTGCCGAGCCGGCTGACCGTGCAGCCCTGCACCGGCTGCGGCGTCGCCGTGATCGCGGCCATCACCAGCCCCTCGCGCAGGAGGGCGGCGGTGTGGTCCTGGTCGTCGCTGCGCAGGTCGAACGAGACCGGCGGCTCGGCGGGGACCTCCTCGAGCGCGGACAGGAACCAGGTGGCCAGCGAGTCCGCGTTGACCGCGATCGGCAGCGTCGTCGGCAGGCCGGGACCGCCGAGGCCGAGCTCCGCGCGCGTGTCCGCTTCGAGCCGGGTCAACTGCCGCGCGAACCGCACCAGCACCTCGCCGGATTCGGTGAGCCGCACGGGTTTCGACCGCAGCACGAGCACCCGGCCGATCCGCTGTTCCAGCGCTTTCACCCGCTGGCTCACCGCGGGCGGCGTCACGTGCAGCACCGCCGCGGCGCGGTCGAACGACTGCTCGTCCACCACCGCGAGCAAGGTGCGGACCTGGTCGAGCGGAAGATCGGACATCACAATCGCTTATCTTAGTTCAGAATCTTTACCTGGAATAATGGTCGCTCCCGCTCTTAACGTCGGCGGGGTGATCGCTGCTCTCACCGCCGGATTCGGCACCGGCCTGTCCCTCATCGTCGCCATCGGCGCACAGAACGCCTTCGTGCTCCGCCAAGGGCTGCGCGGCGGCCTCGTCGTGCCGGTGATCCTCGTGTGCACACTGTCCGACGCGGTCCTCATCGCCGCCGGGGTGAGCGGGATCGGGGCGGTGCTGCGGCGGTGGCCGTCAGGGATCAAGGTGATCGCGATCGTCGGCGGGCTCTTCCTTGTGGGGTACGGGATCCTCGCCGCACGCCGCGCCTTCCGCCCGGGCACGCTGGCCGTCTCCCCCGCGGACCTGACCTCGCCGAAGCGCACGCTCCTCACCTGCCTCGCGCTCACCTGGCTCAACCCGCACGTCTACCTCGACACCGTTCTCCTCGTCGGCTCCGTCGCGGCCGGACACGGCGACAGCCGCTGGCTGTTCGGCATCGGCGCGGTGGTCGCGAGCGCGGTCTGGTTCAGCGCCCTCGGCCTCGGCGCGCGGCGACTGTCCGATGTGTTCGCCCGCCCCGCGGCCTGGCGAATCCTGGACGGCGTGATCGCGGCGACGATGATCGCGCTGGGCGTCGCCCTGCTCCTGCACCGGGGATGAATCAGCAGGCTTCCGGCGAACGGGACATTTAGTGTTGCTAAAGACTCTGAGTCAGAGCTAACTTGGCGGCATGCCCGCACCCCGGATCGATCTCGCCGAACGCGTCCTCACCGCCGTGCTGGGCGTACGCCGGGTCGTGCGCCGCCGGGTGCGCGCCGAACTGCCCGGGCCGCATCTGCCCGGCTCGCAGGTGGAACTGCTGCGCGTGGTGCACCGGAATCCGGGCATCGGCGTCGCGGCGGCGGCCCGGGAGCTGAGCCTGGCCGGGAATTCGGTGAGCACGCTCGTGAACGTGCTCACCGAGGCGGGCCTGCTGCGTCGCGAAGTCGACCCGGCCGACCGCCGGGCCGCGCGATTGCAGCTCACCGACGCGGCCCGGGACCGGATGGCGGCCTGGCGGCGTACTCGCATCGGCCTGGTTTCCGCGGCGCTCACTCAACTGTCCGAAGAGGACACGACGGCGATCGTCGCCGCGCTGCCCGCTCTCGAGCGGCTCACCGAGGTGCTTAAGGAGGACACAGCATGAGCGAACCCGCTGTCCGCTGCACTGGCTTGCGGCACGCCTTCGGCACCACCGTCGCGGTCGACGGCGTGGATCTCGCCATCGAGTCCGGCGAAGTCTTCGGCCTCCTCGGCCCGAACGGAGCCGGGAAAACCACCACGATCCGGATGATCACGACATTGCTGCCCGTTTCCGCAGACCGCATCAGCGTCTTCGGGCTCGACGTCGCCCGCCGCCGGATGGCCGTCCGCAGGCTGATCGGCTATGTCCCGCAACAACTTTCCGCCGACGGCGCGCTCACCGGCCGCGAGAACGTGGCGCTGTTCGCCCGGCTTTTCGACGTCCCACGGGCCCAGCGCGCTTCCCAAGTGCGCGAAGCACTCGAACTGGTCGGCCTGGAGAGTGAGGCGGATCGCCCGGCCGGGCGTTACTCCGGCGGCATGATCCGCAGGCTGGAACTGGCACAGGCGCTCGTCAGCTCGCCCCGGCTGCTGATCCTCGACGAGCCGACCATCGGCCTCGACCCGGTGGCGCGCTCGGCGGTCTGGGAGCGGATTTCCGAGATCCGCGCCAAAACCGGGATGACCGTGCTCGTCACCACCCATTACATGGACGAGGCCGAGCAGTATTGCGACCGCGTCGCGCTGATGCACACCGGCCGGATCCGCGCGCTCGGCACCCCGGCCGACCTCGAAGCCGGGCTCGGCCCGGAGTCCACTTTGGACGACGTCTTCCGGACCGTCACCGGGAACGCGCTCGACACAGGAGGGATCCGCGATGTCCGTGCCGCTCGCCGCACCGCCCGCCGTCTCGGCTGACCCCGGCCCGCTGGGACAGCTGCGCGTCCTGTTCTCCCGGATCGGCGCGATGTGCCTGGTGGAACTGCAGAAACTCCGCCGCGACCAGACCGAACTGCTCACCCGGGCGATCCAGCCCGCGCTGTGGCTGCTCATCTTCGGCGAAACGTTCACCCGGCTGCGCGCGATCCCGACCGGATCGGTGCCGTACCTCGACTACCTCGCGCCCGGCATCCTCGCCCAGTCCGCGCTGTTCATCTCCATCTTCTACGGCATCCAGATCATCTGGGAGCGCGACGCGGGCGTCCTCGCGAAGCTGCTCGTCACGCCCACACCGCGTGCGGCACTGGTGGCGGGCAAGGCGTTCGCGGCCGGAGTGCGCGCGCTCGTGCAGGCGTTCATCGTGGTGGTCCTCGCCGCACTGCTCGGCGTCGGGCTGACCGCGAATCCGTTGCGGCTGCTGGGCACCGCGGTGGCCGTTGTGCTCGGTTCGGCCTTTTTCTGCTGTCTTTCGATCGTTATCGCCGGTTTGGTACTTTCGCGCGAACGACTGATGGGCATCGGCCAAGCGATCACGATGCCGCTGTTTTTCGGGTCCAACGCGCTCTATCCGGTGAACCTGATGCCGTCCTGGCTCAAGGTTTTGAGCCATGCGAACCCGCTCAGTTACCAAGTCGATGCCTTGCGGGGACTCTTGATCGGCACCCCTGCGAACCTCGGGGCCGACTTCGGCGTCTTAGTGGGTGCGACCGCATTGGCGATCGCGGTCGCTTCGGCTCTGCTCGGAAGGTTGGCTCGATGAAACACCCTCGTCCGCACACCGGTTTCTCACGAGGACAGGCATAACGTGGGAACCGTGTCTCGTCGCAGGGGGATAGCCCCGTTCCTCGGATTGTGCGTGCTGGCCGGGATTCTCGTCGCGGGCGCTCTGGCCCCGGTCGCGATCGGAGCCGGCGTGCTGTCCAACCAGGTGAGCGATTCCGTCGACTCCATTTCCGCCGATCTGGTGCACGCGGAGCCGCCGCTCGTCACCACGGTCACCGACCGCAGCGGCGGGACGATCGCGACTTTGTACGCGCAGTACCGCATTCCGGTCACTCCCGCGCAGATCTCCCCCGCGATGAAAGCCGCGATCGTCGACATCGAGGACCGCCGGTTCTACAGCGAGGGCGGCGTCGACCCGCAGGGCATGCTGCGCGCCGCGGTGCACAACAGTTCCGGCGGGAATCTGCAGGGCGCGTCCACGCTCACGCAGCAATACGTGAAGAACTACCTGGTGAACGTCGTGGACCGCAACGACAAGGCGGCGCAGCAACGGGATCAGGAGGATTCGCTGGCGCGCAAGCTGCGCGAGGCGAAGATCGCCGTGCAGCTGAGCCAGACCGTGTCCAAGGACGACATCCTGGCCGACTACCTGAACGTGGTCGAGTACACCGGCACGGTCTACGGCGTCGGAGCCGCCGCGCAGGCGTATTTCGGGACGACAGCGGACAAACTGACCGTGCCGCAGGCCGCGCTGCTGGCCGGGATGGTGAACAACCCCAACGTCTACAACCCGTACACGCATCCGGACAAGGCGCTCCAACGGCGCAATCTGGTGATCGATTCGATGGTGTCGGCGCGCTCGATCCCGGCGTCCTACGGGGCGACCGCGAAGGCGACTCCGCTGGGCCTCAGCGGGTCGCGGCCGCAGGCGCCGTCGAGCACGTGCCTCGGCGCGGCCCCGGACGCCGGGTTCTTCTGCGCGTACGCGGTGCGCTACCTCGTGCAATCCGGGCTCACCGCCGACCAGATCGACACCGGCGGGTACACCGTGAAGACCACAATGGACCCGCACGTGAGCCAGGTGACGAAGGACGCGGTGAACGCGAACGTGCCGACCGCCCAGGACGGCGTCGCGAACACCTTCGCGATCGTGCAGCCCGGCAGCGACGGGCACCAGGTCCTCGCGATGGTCGCGAACCGCAACTACGGCACCGACCCCGACCAGGGCGAGACGTCGACGAACATCGTGGCCGACGCGAGCAACAAGTTCGGCGCGGGCTCGTCGTTCAAGATCTTCACCTCGGCCGCGGCAATGGTCACCGGGAAAGCGGGCCTGAACACGCCGCTGACGAACCCGTTCAGCGACTGTTTCAACCCGCCCGACATGAACCGGTACACGCACTGCTATCCGGTGAGCAACGACGGCACGAGCTACCCGAACCCGATCTCGCTGTCCGCGGGCCTGGCGACGTCGCCGAACGTCGCGTTCGTCGGCCTGGAGGCGCAAGTGGGCATGCCCGCGGTGCTGGACATGGCGCGGAAACTGGGGCTGCGCAACACCATGGCGACCAACGACGCGGGCAGCAAACCGATCACCGACCCGTCCGACGCGCGGTCGAAAAACCCGCAATACAACGAACCGCAGTCGCAGTACTTCCAGAACCTGCTGTCCTTCACCCTGGGCAACAGCCCGGTAAGCCCGCTGGAGATGGCGAACGTCTCGGCAACCCTGATGAGCGGCGGCATGTGGTGCCCGCCCGACCCGATCCTGTCCGTCACCGACCGCCACGGCCAGCCGGTTTCGCTGCACCAGCAAGCCTGCGAACAGGTGATCCCGCCCGGCGTCGCGAACACGCTGGAGGCCGGGCTGAGCCAGGACACCACCGTCGGCACGTCCGCCCGCGCGGCCCAGTCGGCCGGGTGGACCCACCCGGACATCGGCAAGACCGGAACCACGCAGGAAAGCGAATCCGTCGCGTTCGTCGGCGGGGTCGACCACTACGCGGTGTCCTCCATGGTCTTCGCCGACGGCCCCCACCCCCAGGAAATCTGCCCCGGCACCCCAGTCCACCTGGGCGACTGCGGCCACGGCGCCTTCGGCGGCACGGTCGCCGCACCGCCGTACTTCACCGCGATGAACCAGCTCCTGGCCGGGCAACCGGATGTCCCGATCCCTCCCCCGGATCCCGCCTACCTGGACGCCCACGCCTGAGCGGCCGCGTTCCGTGAGGGGAACCCTGAGTCCCTCGGGATTCCCCACACGGACTTCTCGCTGCCGCGCCGACCGGAAGGTGCCGCCCATGTCCCGACGAGCCGACCGGTCCGCCCAGTCGCTGGAGCAGATCGAAAACTCCGGCTGGGGAGACCCTCCCGCCGACGCGACCCGGTTTGATCGCGACCGTGCTTCGCTTGCGGCGCAAGCCCATCGGCCTGCTCACCGCCGAGGACCTCCGCCTCCTGCTCGGCCAGGACGTCGGCGCGCCGATCCTCGTGCCGCGGGCGCTGGCGATGCTGGAGCACAACCCGCTCTGCGAAGGCGACCTCTATCCCGGCGACCTCCTCGCGTCGACGATGCGCGTCCCGCCGTCCCACTGGCACGCGCGCCCGGACCACCTGGAGCGGCTCGAACGGGTCATCGCCGCGATCGACACCACCACCGAGGACTACGACGATCTGCTCCGCGAGCCCATCGCCAAGTTCCGCGAGCAACTCCGCCCCTGACCGGCACCATCCGCTGCCGCCCGACCACCTGCGGCCGCGCCGAGGGCTTGGTCCCCGGCCCACGCACCGCAATCGCCCCTGCCCGGGCACCCCGAAGTTCACACCAGCTGCGGCGGCCCGGAGCGAGGCCCCTGCGGCCAGGGCACTCCGCCCTGCCCACCCGAAGTCCGCAACCAGCCGTGTCCCGCAGCGCGATCTTCGCTCGCCGACCGGATGGCCGCCTTCCTCGAACAGCTCCGCGCCCGGCCACCACCCCGTTCCAGAGCCGCCGCAACCCTCGGGCAACCGCGTCCCGACTGCGCTCCGTGCCCTCGCGAGCGCCGTCCGATGTTGCGTCTTCCTGACGGTCGTAAAACGTATTACAGTAGCTGGACGCGTGAATGGCCGTCGTCCGAAATGGGGGCACGTGGTGCAGCTCCAGCCGAGTGCGCATGTCGACACGTTCTGCCGGGATCACCTCCCGCCGTTCGAGCAGTGGCCGCGGTTGTGGTTCGACCTGCCCGAACTGCAGTACCCCGACCGGCTCAACGCGGCCACTCGCCTGCTCGACGACACGATCGCGCGCTGGGGAGCGGACCGTCCCGCGCTGCTGTCCCCCACCGAATCCTGGTCCTACGGCGAGCTTCTGACCCGCGCCAACCAGATCGCCCACGAACTCACCGCACAAGGCGTCGTGCCGGGGAACCGTGTGCTGCTGCGCGGGCCGAACACCCCGTGGCTCGCCGCGTGCTGGCTCGGCGTCCTGAAAGCGGGCGCGGTCGCCGTCGCCACCATGCCCATGCTGCGCGCGCACGAGCTGTCGAAAATCATCGAAGCGAGCACGCCCGTCATCGCCCTTTGCGACCACCGGTATCCCGAAGAACTGCAGTCCTTCGACCTCCCCCTAATCGGCTACGGCGGCGACGCTCCCGACGATCTGGCCGCCCGCTGCGCCACTCGCGCCGAGACCTTCGAGGACGTCGACACCGCCGCGGACGACGTCGCCCTCCTCGCCTTCACCTCAGGCACCACCGGCCGCCCCAAGGCGACCATGCATTTCCACCGCGACCTGCTCGCCATCGCCGACACGTTCTCCCGGCACCTGGTCAAACCCCAGGAAACCGACCTGTTCTGCGGCACTCCCCCGCTGGCGTTCACCTTCGGCCTCGGCGGCCTGCTGGTCTTCCCGCTGCACGCCGGCGCCGCGACGCTGCTCGTCGAACGCGCCACTCCGGCCGAACTGGCCGACCTCGTCGCCGAGCACCACGTGACCGTCCTGTTCACCGCGCCCACCGCGTACCGGGCGATCCTGGCGTCCGACCGCCGCCCGCTGCTTTCCGGTTTGCGCCGCGCGGTGTCGGCAGGCGAGGCACTGCCCGAATCCGTCGCGACCGACTTCCACGAGGCGACCGGCCACTGGCTCATCGACGGCATCGGCAGCACCGAAATGCTGCACGTCTTCATCTCCGCCGCCGACGAGGACGCCCGCCCGGGCGCCACCGGCCGCGCCGTCCCGGGCTACCGCGCGCGAATCGTCGACGACGAAGGCCGCCCCGTCCCCGACGGCACCCCCGGCCGCCTGGCCGTCCAAGGCCCGACCGGCTGCCGTTACCTGGCCGACGACCGGCAAACCGTTTTCGTCGAGGACGGCTGGAACCTGACCGGCGACACCTACGTCCGCGACCCCGACGGCTACTTCCACTACCGCGCCCGCAGCGACGACATGATCGTCTCGTCCGGCTACAACATCGCCGGTCCCGAGGTGGAGGAGGTGCTGCTGCGCCATCCCGACGTGCTGGAGTGCGCCGTGGTCGCCGCCCCGGACGACGCGCGCGGCTCGATCGTCGCGGCTTACGTCGTCCTCAACGACGGCGTTCTCGGCGACGACGCGAAGGTGAGGGAACTGCAGGACTTCGCGAAATCCCTTGCCGCGCCGTACAAATACCCGCGACGGGTGGAGTTCATCCCGGACCTGCCGCGCAACCCGAGCGGGAAGGTGCAGCGGTACCTGTTGCGGCGACGCGCCGCCGAACCGGTGAGCTGATCTTTCCGCGCACCGAACCGGATCCTCGCCTGCCTCGGCCGACCTGCCCCTCAGCCCAGGTGCCGCCCCGACGCGACCACCATGTCACGCGCACTGGCCCGCTCAGCCGATACTCCGACAAACCGCAGCCCGCCCCAACCCGAACCGGGGCGAAACCGGTCCTCAGTCCAGCTGCCACCCCAACGTGACCACCGTGCCGTCCGCGCTGGTCCGCACGTCCGCCCGATCCGCAGTCGCCTGCACCAGCAGCAATCCGCGTCCGCGCACCGAAACCGGGTCGTCCTCGGCCTCGGTCTCGTCCGGCGGGCGCCACTCCCCGTGGTCCTTGATCACGACCTCGACGCTGTCCGGGCGGCACACCGCGTCGAGATCCACCAGCCCCGGTTCCCCGGGGTACGCGTGATCCGCGACGTTCGCCAGCGCCTCGTACCCGGCCAGCACGATGTCGTGCGCGCGATCATCCGGAATGCCCGACTCCAGCGCCCACGCCAGCAGCCGGTGCCGCAACGCGCGCAACGCCTCCGGCTCCGCCACGATCCCGTGACAGCTCAGCGCGCGGGTGTCCTCCTGCACGTCCATGGTCAACCGCCCGCTCCGGCCACCCCGGCCAGCGCCTGGTCGACCGAGGGGAACAGCGAGATCCACTCGTCGAGTCCGGTGGTCGTGAACGGCCGCGAGGTGATCGAGGACGTGCTCACCACCCGCAACGCGCCCGCGGTGAGCTGGCGATGCGCCCCGGCCAGCACCTGCAGCCCGGACGAGCTGAGGAAGTCGACCGCGCGCAGGTCCACGACCAGCACGCCGGGCTCGCGCTCGAGCACCCCGCCCACGAACTCGCCGAGTTCCGGCGCGGTGACCAGATCGATCTCGCCGCCCACGGTCACGACCGCGGCCGGTCCCCTCCACCGGACGGAAACCTCGAGGTCGCCCATGTCCTGCCCGTCTGCCGAAGCCACGGGCCCCGATCCTGCCCGATCGGGGGACGGATCGCCAGTGGACCGCCGGTCGGCCCCTGCGCGAGACCCCCGCCCGGCCGTGCCTCCGCTCGGCCATCAGCGGGTCCGGCGCACGCCACTTGCGGCGAACCGCACGTCAACCGGACGGAAGCGCCGACCGCCCACGTCCGGCGACCCGAACCCGCTCGCGCGAACCACAGCGAATCATCGGGCGCGCCGTCTCCTCAGCTCGACCAGCCAATCCCGTACCTGGCTGTCGTCATGCAGATAGTCGCCACCGGGCCCACGAGGCAGATCGATTCCGAAGAGGAGACGCAAGGCCCATAGGCTCAGCTCATCCCACGAAAGCCCGTCGTCGGCCAGCCACCGACCCGCCCAGCGGTCCACCGCGTCACGGGTCATCCGCCCGTCGAGAAGCGCCACGAAACGCGCCTCGATCTCGTCCAAGCCCGGCTGCTCACCAGCGATCACGCATCGACGGTACCCAAAGGCTCGCTCAGGCGAACCGGTCCGGATCGGCCGCTGCCCACTCCTCCGCCCACCCCTTCGGCGGATCTCCCAGCAACTCCCCCGGCGACAGCCAGTCGTACCACTCTCCATACGACAGCACCGTCCGCGCATCCACCCGCCGTCGCAGCAACTGCGGCGACAGCTCGGCCGGATCCGACACCCCCATCGCCGCCATGATCCGCATCGCCGAGGCGACCGTAGCCTCCTGATAACGCCGCACCCGCTCGGTCTTGTCCGCCACGTCGAGCGCCCGCCCCCGGCGTGGATCCTGCGTCGCGACCCCCACCGGGCACTTGTTCGTGTGGCACCGCTGCGACTGAATGCACCCCACCGCGAACATCATCGCCCGCGCGGCGTTCGTGTAGTCCGCGCCCTGGATCAGCCGCTTCACGACATCCGCCCCGGTAGCGACCTTTCCGCTCGCCCCGAGCCGGATCCGGTCCCGCAACCCGGTGCCGACCAGTGCATTGTGGACAGTGTGCAAGCCCTCGGTGAGCGGCGTGCCAAGGTGATCCGCGAACTCCAGCGGAGCGGCACCGGTACCGCCCTCGGCACCGTCGACCACAATGAAGTCCGGCGTAACCCCTTCAGCCAGCATCGCCTTGCACACCGCCAGCACCTGCACCCGCGAACCGACGCACAGCTTGAATCCGGTCGGCTTGCCACCAGCCAACTCACGCATCCGGGCAATGAACAGCACCAGTTCACGCGGCGTCGAGAACACTCGATGGTACGGCGGGGAAACCACTGTCTGCCCCAACGGAACCTCGCGCACCCGGGCGATTTCCGCATTCACTTTCGTACCCGGCAGCACCCCGCCCATCCCGGGCTTCGCGCCTTGCGAAAGTTTGAGCGAAACGCATTTCACCGAGTCGTGCGCGGCTTTGTCTGCGAAGGTCAAGGGATCGAAGTCACCGCCGGAGGTTCGGCAGCCAAAGTACCCGGTGCCGATTTCCCAGATCAGGTCGCCGCCGCCGCGCAGGTGATACTCCGACAGGCCGCCCTCGCCGGTGTCGTGGGCGAAACCGCCTCGGGCGGCTCCTTGGTTCAGCGCGAGGATTGCGTTGCTGGACAAGGAACCAAAGCTCATCGCGGACACATTCAGCAAAGCCATCTCGTACGGCTGATTGCAGTCCGGCCCGCCGACCCGGACCCGCGGCGCAGTATCCGGAACCGGCACCGGCGCGAGTGACGGGACGAGGAATTCGTATCCCTCGGCATACACGTCGCGCTCGGTGCCGAATGGTTCTTCCGCGGCCGTGCCCTTGGCGCGTTGATAAACTATGGACCGGACGTCGCGGTCGTAAGGGCGGCCGTCGAAGTTGCGTTCCACGAAGTACTGCTGCAATTCCGGCCGGATGCTTTCGAGCAAGAACCGCAGGTGCCCGAGCACCGGATAGTTCCGCAGGACCGAATGCCGCCGCTGGGTCACGTCGTACACCCCGGTCGCCGCGAGCACGAGCAACGGCGCCGCCAGGAACCACCACCACGCCGACACCGCCGCGCTGAGCACCGCTGCCCCGGCCGCGAGCACGGCCAGCCCCGCGACCAGTCCGAATCGGACCACACTGAGTCTTGCCACGGCGTAGAAACTAAACCCCGCCGCCGAGCCGCGCAGGTCGGCTAGACCAGCTCCGGCTGCTTGGCCGCGACCAGCCGCTTCGAACGGACCGCGAGGACGATCAGCACCGCCGGGAACAGCAGGTCGCAGACCAGGACGCCACCGGTGTTGCCCGGCGCGTGGTCGCCGTTCGCGAACCACTGGTACACGTGCCCGATCAGCGCGCCCCACAGGAACATCCCGGCCCCGAGGCCGACAGTGAGGCGCTCCCGCGCGGTGGCCGAGGCCGAGGCGGCGCGGAAGCCCATCACCGCGAGCCCGAGGTTGGCGAACGCGATCTCGAACTGGAACGCCGACGGGGCGAACCCGATCACCTCGGCCATCATGCCCGGCGCGCCGAGGAACGCGAGGACCATCCACAGGCTGCCGCACCCGAGCGCGGCGACGGCCCACCACCGCTGCCAGGTCTCGAGCCTGGCCTGCGGCGAGGGGCTCTTCCGGGTGCGGACCACCGCACCGACGACCGCGATCAGCGGCCAGATCAGGGGGAACAGGGTCTGAGCGACGTAAGGGATCTCCATGCCGATGAGTCTTGCATAGTTAATATTAACTCGTCAACACTCCTGGTAGGCTCACCCTCGTGGACGACGGACTTGCCGAAGCGCTGCATCGAGTGGTGTTCCTCCTGGGCGAAGCCGCGCGGCAGCGCGCGGACGGCTCAGGCGGATTGACGTACAGCCAGCTGCGACTGCTGGGCACAGTGGAAGACATCGAACCCGCGACGCAGCATCAGCTGGCGCAGGCGATGTCGGTATCCGACCCGGCGATCAGCCGCGCACTGCGCCCGCTGGAATCGGCCGGGCTCGTGGAGGTGCGCCAGGACCCCGACCACGCCCGACGACGACTGGTCACTCTCACCGATGCCGGTCGGACGGCTTTCCACGACACCGGGAAACCGCTTCGGGACGAGTTTCGCGAGGCCTTGCTGAAGGCGGGTTTCCCGTACGAGCAGTACCTGCGCGACACGGAGCGGCTCGCGGAACTGCTGTCCTGAACCGAAATGGAGTACGGCCGCCCAGAGACGCCGTGAGGTGAAGCCTGAGTCAATGCCAGGAACTTAAGCCGCGCGACCTTGGCCCGCTGACCGTCCACAAAGGACGCCAACGGCGCCGGAATGCCCGATTTACCGCCACGTGACCGGGTCTTGTGGTCCGTGAAGGGCTCCTTGAAGGAATCTGATTCCCTCAAGGAGCCCTTCACGG